>NZ_JBHVUV010000049.1:28642-39549 GCF_042883905.1 Kitasatospora sp. NPDC058170 | reverse complement strand
CCCCGGGCCCGCGCCCGGCGGCCCGCCCGGCCACGCCGGCGGCTCCGGCCGCCCCGGCGGCCGAGTTCTCCTCGCCGGCTCCCGCCGGTGACGCCGCCCCCGCCGCCGAGCGTCCGGCCGCCCCGGCCGCGCGTCCGTCGTCGGCGGCTCCCGCCGCCGGTGCCGGTGCCCGTCCGGGCCCGCGTCCGGCCGGCCCGCGTCCGGGCAACAACCCGTTCACCTCCGGCAGTGCGACCGGCATGGCCCGCCCCGGCGACCGCCGTCCGGCCGCGCCGGGTGCGCGTCCGGGTGCCGGTGCGCCCGGTGGCGAGCGTCCGCCGCGTCCCGGTGGCGACCGTCCGCGTCCGGGTGCCGGTGCGCCCGGTGGCGAGCGCGCCCCGCGTCCCGGTGGCGACCGTCCGCGTCCGGCCGGTGCCCCCGGTGCCGACCGTGGCGCCCCGCGTCCCGGCGGCGACCGTCCGCGTCCGGCCGGCGGCCCCGGTGCCCCCGGCGCCGGTGCCCCCCGTCCGGGTGGCGCCCCGCGTCCCGACGGCATGCCCCGTCCGGCCGGTCCGCGTCCCGGCGGCCCGAGCCCGTCCGGCATGCCGCGCCCGAACCCGGGCATGATGCCGCAGCGTCCGGCTCCGGGCCCGCGTCCCGGCCCCGGTGGCCGTGGTCCCGGTGGCCCCGGCGGCCGTCCGGGTGGTCCCGGTGGCGCCGGTGGCGCCCGTCCGGGCTTCGCCGGTCGTCCGGCCGGTCCGGGCTCGCGTCCGGCCGGTGGCTTCGGCGGCCCCCGTCCCGGTGGCGGTGCCCCGGGTGGCGGCGGCGGCTTCGGCCCCCGTCCCGGCGGCTTCGGCGGCCGTCCCGGCGGCCCGGGTGCCCGTGGTGGCACGCAGGGCGCCTTCGGTCGTGGCCCGGGCGGTCGCCCGGCTCGCGGTCGCAAGTCGAAGCGGGCGAAGCGCCAGGAGTACGAGGCCATGCAGGCCCCGTCCGTCGGCGGTGTGATGCTGCCCCGCGGCAACGGCCAGACCGTTCGCCTGTCCAGCGGCGCCTCGCTGATGGACTTCGCGGAGAAGATCAACGCCAACCCGGCCGCGCTCGTCTCCGTCATGTTCAACCTCGGTGAGATGGTCACCGCGACCCAGTCGGTCTCCGACGCCACGCTGCAGCTGCTGGCGGACGAGATGGGCTTCGTCCTGGAGATCGTCAGCCGGGACGACGAGGACCGCGAGCTGCTGGAGTCGTTCGACATCGACTTCGGTGCCGACGAGGGCGACGAGGACCAGCTGGCCCCGCGCCCGCCGGTCGTCACCGTCATGGGTCACGTCGACCACGGTAAGACCCGACTGCTGGACGCGATCCGCAAGTCGAACGTGGTGGCCGGCGAGGCGGGTGGCATCACCCAGCACATCGGTGCCTACCAGGTGGCCACCGTGGTCAACGGCGAAGACCGCCCGATCACCTTCCTCGACACCCCGGGTCACGAGGCGTTCTCCGCCATGCGTGCCCGTGGTGCCAAGTCCACCGACATCGCGATCCTGGTGGTCGCGGCCAACGACGGTGTCATGCCGCAGACGGTCGAGGCGCTCAACCACGCCAAGGCCGCGGGTGTGCCGATCGTGGTCGCCGTCAACAAGATCGACGTCGAGGGCGCCGACCCGACCAAGGTCCGCGGTCAGCTGACCGAGTTCGGTCTGGTGGCGGAGGAGTACGGCGGCGACACCATGTTCGTCGACATCTCCGCGCGCCAGGGTCTGAACATCGACCAGCTGCTGGAGGCGGTCGTGCTGACCGCCGACGCCTCGCTCGACCTGCGGGCCAACCCGGACCAGGACGCGCAGGGTATCGCCATCGAGGCCCACCTCGACAAGGGCCGCGGCGCCATGGCGACCGTGCTCGTGCAGCGCGGTACCCTCCGCGTCGGCGACTCGATCGTGGTCGGCGACGCCTACGGCCGCGTCCGCGCGATGCTGGATGAGAACGGCAACAGCCTCAGCGAGGCCGGCCCGTCCCGCCCGGTGCTGCTCCTCGGTCTCACCTCGGTGCCCCGCGCCGGCGACAGCTTCATCGTCGTCGACGAGGACCGCACCGCGCGTCAGATCGCCGAGAAGCGCTCGGCCCGTGACCGCAACGCCGCGTTCGCGCAGCGCCGGGTCCGGGTGTCCCTGGAGGACCTGGACAAGGCCATCGCCGCCGGCGAGATCGAGCAGCTCAACCTCATCATCAAGGGTGATGTCTCCGGTTCCGTGGAGGCCCTGGAGGACGCGCTCGTCAAGCTGGACGTGGGCGAGGAGGTCGAGCTCCGCATCCTGCACCGCGGTGTGGGTGCGATCACCGAGTCCGACGTCAACCTGGCGATGGGCTCCGACGCCATCATCATCGGCTTCAACGTGCGCGCCGAAGGCCGTGCGCGTACCGCGGCCGACAAGGAAGGCGTGGACGTCCGGTACTACTCGGTCATCTACCAGGCGATCGAGGAGATCGAGTCGGCCCTCAAGGGCATGCTCAAGCCGGAGTACGAGGAGGTGCGCCTCGGTTCCGCGGAGGTGCGCGAGGTGTTCCGTTCCTCCAAGTTCGGCAACATCGCCGGCGTGCTGGTCCGCGAGGGCCTGCTGCGCCGCAACGCCAAGGCCCGCCTCATCCGCGACGGCCGTCTGGTGGCGGAGAACCTCTCCATCGAGGGTCTGCGCCGCTTCAAGGACGACGCGACCGAGGTCCGCGAGGGCTTCGAGGCCGGTGTGACCCTGGGGTCGTTCAACGACATCAAGGTCGACGACGTCATCGAGACCTACGAGATGCGCGAGAAGCCGCGCGGCTAAGCAGGGCTCACCGGGGCCGGTCGACGGGTGGAATTCCCGTCGACCGGCCCCGGTCTCGCTGTGTAGGGTCCTGGGGTAGTCAGTTGGAGCATTGACCAGCCCGGTTCAGGGCTGTCCCCGAGGCCCCCAGGTCGGCGAGACCTGTCATACATGTTCGTGGGAACACTCACCTTCGACCTGCTGCTGGGCGACGTCCACTCGCTCAAGGAGAAGCGTTCGATCGTGCGGCCCATCGTGGCCGAACTGCAGCGCAAGTACAGCGTGTGCGCTGCCGAGACCGGGAACCAGGATCTGCACCGCAGGGCCGAGATCGGCCTCGCGGTGGTGTCCGGCGAAGCCGGGTACGTCACCGAGATCCTGGACAGCTGTGAGCGGTTGGTCGCCGGCCGCCCCGAGGTTCAGCTGCTCTCCGCCAGGAGGCGCTACCACAACGACGACGATGAATGAGGTCTGCGGAGAGGGCCGGCGGAAGTCGCCGTTCTCACACAGATCAGGACCGAGAGCGCCCACAAGGCTGGGCGCGGGCCGGTACTTTGGGGCATGGGCCCCGACGGGTGAGCGATCGACCCGGATACCCGGCCCACTGCACGAGGAGGCAACGTGACCGACACCGCAAGGGCGCGCAAGCTCGCCGACCGCATCCAGGTGGTCGTCGCCCAGACCCTGGAGCGCAGGATCAAGGACCCGCGCCTGGGGTTCGTGACCATCACCGACACCAAGGTCACCGGCGACCTGCGCGAGGCCACCGTCTTCTACACGGTCTACGGCGACGACGCCGAGCGCGAGTCCACGGCCGCCGCGCTGGAGAGCGCCAAGGGCGTGCTCCGCTCCGAGGTCGGCAAGCAGACCGGGGTGCGTTTCACCCCGTCGCTGACCTTCGTCGCGGACGCCCTGCCGGAGAACGCCCGGAACATCGACGACCTGCTCGACCGGGCCCGGCAGATCGACGCGGCGGTGCGCACCACCGCCGCCGGCGCGACCTACGCCGGTGACGCGGACCCGTACAAGGTCCCGGGCGCCGAGCGTGACGACGAGGACGAGTAGTCATGGCAGGTGAGCCGGCGAAGGCCGGTTCGGTAGCCGGAGCAATCGCGGGGGCGTCCTCCACCAGCACGGTGGAGGGTGCCCTCGCGGTGCTTCCGGGGCCGCGCGCCGAGGCACCCGGCTTCGAGCTGGTCTGGCAGCAGGTGGTCGCCGAGATCGGGCGCGCCCGGTCCATCGACCTGATCTGCCACATCTGCCCGGACGGCGACGCGCTCGGCTCGGCCCTGGCGGCCGCGCTGGCGCTGCGCGGGCTCGGCCACGAGGTCCGGGTCTCCTTCGGTGACGACCCGCAGATCGTGCCCGAGTCGCTGGCCTTCCTACCAGGCCAGGAGCTGATCGTCCCGGCCTGCGAGGTGCCCGACGTGCCGGAGCTGGTGCTCTGCTTCGACGTGGCCGCGGAGAGCCGGCTCGGCCTGCTGCACGACAAGGCCTTCGCGGCGCCCGTCCTGGTGGTGTTCGACCACCACGCCTCCAACCCCGGCTTCGGCACCCACCAGCTGATCGACCCGAGCGCCCCGGCCACCGCCGTCCTGGTGGACGAACTGCTGCGCCGGCTCGGCGTGGAGCTCGACCAGGACCTCGCCACCTGCCTCTACACCGGCGTCGCCACCGACACCGGCTCCTTCAAGTACGCGGCCACCACCCCGGCCACCCACGAACTCGCCGGGCGGCTGCTGGCCACCGGCATCCGGCACGACCTGATCTCCCGGCGGCTGTGGGACACCTCCTCCTTCGGCTACCTCAAGGTGCTCGCCCGCGCGCTCGACCGGGCCGTCTACGAGCCCGGTGCGGCCGACGGCCTCGGCCTGGTGTGGACCTGGGTGCCCTACCAGGACATGGTGCTGTTCAGCGTCACCGTCGAGGAGATCGAGGGCCTGATCGACATCGTGCGCCGCCCGGCCGAGGCCGAGGTCGCCCTGGTGCTCAAGCAGGACCCGGACGGCACGCTGCGCGGCTCCTCGCGCTCCAAGGGCGCGGTGGACGTCGCCACCGCCTGCGCCGCGCTCGGCGGCGGCGGGCACACCTACGCGGCCGGGTTCTCCACCCGGGACGACGTGGCGGCCGTGGTGGAGCGGTTCCGCGGCGCGCTGCGGCCCGCCAACTGATCAATTCCCAGAGAAAGAACCCGATGAAGCGCAAGGGAACCGGCCCGGACGGCCTGGTCATCGTCGACAAGCCGGAGGGCATCACCTCGCACGGGGTGGTCGCCAAGCTGCGGTGGCTGGCGGGCACCCGCAAGGTCGGCCACGCCGGCACGCTGGACCCGATGGCCACCGGCGTCCTGGTCATCGGCATCGAGCGGGCCACCCGGCTGCTCGGCCATCTGATGCTGACCGCCAAGACCTACGAGGCGACCGTCCGGCTCGGCCAGACCACCGTCACGGACGACCGGGAGGGCGAGGTCACCGCCTCGGCCCCGGCCGACGGCGTGACCCGGGAGGCGATCGACGCCGGCATCGCCGCGCTCACCGGCGAGATCATGCAGGTGCCCTCCAAGGTCAGCGCGATCAAGATCGACGGCAAGCGCTCGTACGCGCGGGTGCGCGAGGGCGAGGACTTCGAGCTGGCCGCCCGGCCGACCACGATTCACTCCTTCACCGTGCACGGGCAGCGCGCGGCCGTGGCCGAGGACGGCACGCCCGTGATCGACCTGGACGTGACCGTGGAGTGCTCCTCCGGCACGTACATTCGGGCGCTGGCCCGCGACCTCGGCGCCGGGCTCGGCGTCGGCGGCCACCTCACCGCGCTGCGGCGCACCAGGGTCGGCCCCTACGGCGTGGAGTCGGCGCGGACCCTGGACCAGCTGGAGGAGGCGGTGAAGGGCGAGTCCGCCACCGGGCTGGAGGTGCTGCCGATCGGCGAGGCCGCGGCCGCCGCCTTCCCGCGCTGGGACCTCGACGCCGAGCAGGCGAAGCTGCTGTCGCACGGCGCGCGGCTGAAGGCGCCCGGGCTGGGCGTGGACGGGCCGATCGCGGTCTTCGGGCCGGACGAGCGGTTCCTCGCCCTGGTGGAGGAGACGGATGGCCGGGCGAAACCGGTCGCGGTCTTCGTCGGCTGAGGCCCCGCGGGAGTCGTGAGCCCCCGGTCGCCGTCCTCGGACGGCGGCCGGGGGCTCTTCGCTGGGCGGTTCACCCGGGCGTCCGCCGGGCGGTTCACCCGGACGGGGGAGCGCGCGAGGTGAACGGCGGTGGTGACCGGCGCAGGCGCGGTCGGGCCGCGCCGGGGAGGGGCAGGCTCCCGGCGGCGAGCAGGTCGCCGCGACGAGTCCCCTCCCGGGCCGCCCGGCCCTGCGGGGAGGGCTGCGCGAGATGCCGGATTTCCTGGACGGCGACGGGGTGACGGGCGATCCGGGGCGGTACCTGCTGCGGATCCGCGACCTCGGCGGACGGCTGCACGGGCTCGGGTTCGTCGTCGACCCGCAGGGCACCGTGCTCACGGCGTACGAGGGCGTCGCCGGCCTCGACCGGATCGTCCTGCACACCCCCGGCGGGCAGACCCGGGTCCTGGGCCCAGACAGCGTGCTGGCGCTGCCGCAGCACGGGCTCGCGCTGCTGCGCACCGACGCGGTCGGCGGGCTGCCGGTACCGCCGCTGCCGATCGCGGTGGCCGGCCCGGGCCACCAGGTCGCGCTGGCCGGGCTGAGCGGGGAGGGCGAGCGGGCGGTGGCCCTGCGGGCCGCGGTGCTGGGTACCACCACCGTCGTCCACGCGCCCCGGGGGGAGCGCGGTCACCCGGTCGACGGGGTGCTGCTGCTCGACCTGTCGGCGGTCGGCGCGGCGGCCGCGGTACCGGCCGGGGCGCCGGTGCTGGACGCCCGCAGCGGCGCGGTGGTCGGCGTCGTCGCGCCCTCGCTGGCGGGCCCGCAGACCGGTGGCCCGCAGACCGGCGGTGCGCTGACCGACGGTGCGCTGACGGCGGTACCGGCGGCGGGCGGCGGGCCCGGGGAGATGGCGCCGGAGCTGGCCGAGGCACTGGCCCGGAACGCGGCGGGCGTGCCCGGGTACGGCCCCGCGCTCAACCTGGCCGGGGTGCTGCGGCTGGCCGCCGTGCAGCTGGCGGCCGCCGGCGCGGGCCCGGGGAGGGTCGCCGCCCTGGCCGCCGACCGGGTCGACCGCCCGGACGGGCCGCCCGCGGAGGAGCCGCCGCAGCCGCTCACCGCACTGGTCGGCGCCCCCGGGAGCGGCCGGACCACCGAGCTCGCCGCGCTCGCCGTCCGGCGGACGGCCGGTGTCCGGCCGCTGCCCACGCTCTGGCTGCGCGGCGCCGACCTCCGCCCGGAGGACCGCTCGCTCGCCGACGCGGTCGGGCGCGCGCTGGCACCGGCCGCACTGGAGCTCGGCACGCCGCCACCGCCGCCGCCGACCGAGGTGGCGGCGCTCTGCGCGGCGGCGGGGCGGCCGCTGCTGGTGGTCCTGGACGCCCCGGAGGAGGCCCCCGCCCCGCTCGGGGCCGCCTGGCTACGGGCCACCGCGCAGTGGCTCGCGGCCTGCGGCGCACGGCTGCTGACGGCCTGTGGCGAGGAGGCCTGGGAACGCCTCGCCGAGGAGGGCTGCGACCGGACCGCCCCCGACGGGCCCGCGGCCGCCGCCGTCCACCGGCTCGGGCCGCTGCCCGCGGAGGCGGCGGAGCGGGTGCGGCGGCGCTACGGGGTGCCGCCCGGCTGGACGGCCGAGGCGGACGCACGGCACCCGCTGGCCCTGCGGCTGGCGGGGGAGCTCTGCGCGGAGGGGCTGACCGGGGAGGCCGTCCGGCGCGGCGAGCTGTTCGCGGCCCATCTCGACCTGCGCTGCCTGCGGGTGGCCCAGCGGATCGCGGCGGACGGGCAGCAGCCCCGCCGCCCGGGCGCCCACCGCAGGGGCGCCACCCGCCCGGCGGGCCGCGGGCCCGGCCGGGCCCGGCGGCTGGCGGCGGCGGTGGCCGGGCGGGTGCACGAGGCCGCCCGGCGGATGCTCGGCGCCGGGCAGGGCGGCCTGGACCGGGCCGCCTTCGAGGAGCTGTTCCCGACCGCGGGCGGCTGGGCCACGGCGGTACTCGCCGAGGGCCTGTTCGTCCCCGCCGGGCCCGGCTACCGGCTGGCGCACGGCGAACTCTCCGACTGGCTGCAGGGCCTGCACCTGGACCTCGACGCGGCGCTGCGGCTGCTGCTGGGCGAGGCCGAGGACACCAGGCCCGCCGGGGAGGCCCGGGGCGTGCCCAGGCACCGGATCGGCCCGGTGGCGGCGGCCCTCCAGCGGCTGGCCGAGACCTGGGGCGCGCCCGCGCTGGACCTGTGGCTGCACCGGCTCTGGCGGGCCCTGGACCTGCGCCCGCCCGGCAGCGAACCCGCCTGGTGGGCGGGCGGCCTGTTGGCCGCCGGGCTGGCCGCCAGCCCGGACGTCGGCGAACACCGCGCGCTGCTGGCCCAGTTGGCCGGCCGGATCGCCGAACGGGCCGCCACGACAGGCGGGTTCGAGCAGCTCCCGGCGGCCGGGCTGGGCCGCTTCGGCCCGGCGTTCTGGACCGGCCTCGGGCTGCCCGCCGGGCCCGAACTGGCGCTGCTGCGCCGCCTGGTCGCCGCGGACGGGCCCGGACAGCCCTTCCTCACCGCGGTCGCCGACCGGCTGCGCACCGACCCGGCGGCCGTGATCCCGCAGCTCTGCACCTGGTTCGACGACCCGCACGGCCTGCCGGCCCGGCCCGGCACCACCGTCGCCGACCTGGCCCACGACCTGCTGTACGCCCACCGCAGGCTCGCCCTGGACGACCTGACGGAGGCGCTCGCCGACGCCGCGCACCCGAGGGCCGACGCCCTGCTGACCCTCCTCGCCGCCGAGGAGCCCTCCGCGCTCTGCCGGGCGGTGGACCGCTGGAGCCACGACCCGCGGCCGGAACGCCATGTCGCCGCCGCCGTCCACGCGCTGCGCACCGCCCCGCACGCCAGCGGCGCCGGCCGGGAGCTGCTGCGGTACACCGCGCAGACCCTGCTCGCCCGGGAAGCGGAGCCGGGCCTGCACGGCGCCGCGCTCGCCCTGCTGCTCCAGGACGGACCGGCCGGGGCGGCCCACCTGCCGGCCGCCCTCGCCGTCTACCGGCGCGGCGAGGACCCCTTCCTGACCGCGCGGGCCCTGGCCCCGGCCCTGGAGAGCGACCCGGAGGCGGTGCTCGCCGCCCTCGCCGACCGGCTGCCCGAACCCGGTGCGGCGGTCGCCGAGGCGCTGCGCGTCCTGGCCGACGCCCGCGCACCGATCGCCGCCCGCCGGGGCGCCGAGCTGGCCGGGCGGCTGCTGAGGGAGTGTCCGGGCCTGGCCGGGCCGATCGCGGTCGACTACCTGGGCCGCCGGCTGGCCCGGGGCGGCGCCGAGGGCCCGGCCGCCCGGCTGGAGCTGCGGCTGCTGCTGGGCGGCGCCCTGGCGGCCCGTGCGCCGGCCGTGCGCCGGCCCTTCGCGCAGGTACTGGCGACCCCGGTGCCCGGGACCGCCGCGGACGCCCTGCGGCGCGACCTGCTGGACACCCTGCTGGCCACCGAGGGCGATCCGGCGGTGCTCACCGCCGCCCTGGAACGGCTGGCCGAGGGCTGCGCCGCCGACGGGCCGCCGGAGCGGATCCGCGCCCTGGTGGCCCGGGCGGCCGCCGGACTGCCCGCGGCGGACGAGGTGCTGGTGCGCTGCGCCGACCGCTGGCCGGCCTTCGCGCTGCTGCTCGCCCGGTGGCCCGGGCAGGCCGCCCCGCCCCCGCCCGCCGGGCCCCGGCTGGACCGGCTGCGGGCCCTCGCGGCGGCCGGCCACGACCCGCGGTACGCCGCCGCCGAGGCCGGGCGCGAGCCCTCGCCCGGACCGGTACCCGGGCCCGCGCGGCCCGCCGGACACCCGGCGGTGCGCCCAACCCGCCTTCCGGTGCCGAAGCAGGGCCAGACGCATGGCACGCTATAGGGGTTCGGGTTTTGAGCGTTTGAGCGTACAGAAGGTACGCGCCGTACGGAACAAGGAGCGGTCAGGGTGCAGCGCTGGCGTGGCCTGGAGGAGATCCCCGGTGACTGGGGACGCAGCGTCGTCACCATCGGTTCGTTCGACGGTGTGCACCGCGGACACCAGCTGATCATCAACCGGGCGGTCGAGCGCGCCCGGGAACTCGGCGTCCGCTCGGTGGTGGTCACCTTCGACCCGCACCCGAGCGAGGTCGTCCGCCCGGGCAGCCACCCGCCGCTGCTCGCCCCGCAGCCCCGCCGCGCCGAGCTGATCGAGGCGCTGGGCGTGGACGCCGTCCTGGTGCTGCCGTTCACCGCGGAGTTCTCCCAGGAGGCCCCGGAGACCTTCGTCCGGCAGGTCCTGGTGGACGCGCTGCACGCGCGCACCGTCATCGAGGGGCCGAACTTCCGCTTCGGGCACCGGGCGGCCGGCAACGTGGCGCTGCTCGCCGAGCTGGGCGCCTCGGCCGGTTTCGACGTCGAGGTGGTCGACCTCCAGGTGAGCGGGGAGGCGGGCGGCGGCGAGCCGTTCTCCTCCACCCTGACCCGGCGGCTGGTCGCGGCCGGCGACGTGGCGGGCGCGGGCGAGGTGCTGGGCCGTCCGCACCGGGTCGAGGGCGTGGTGGTGCGCGGTGCGCAGCGCGGCCGCGAGCTGGGCTACCCGACCGCGAACGTGGAGACCGTGCCGCACAGCGCCGTCCCCGCCGACGGTGTCTACGCGGGCTGGCTGACGGCCGACGGCGAGCGGATGCCGGCCGCGATCTCGGTCGGCACCAACCCGACCTTCGACGGCACCGCCCGCACGGTCGAGGCCTACGCCATCGACCGGGTGGGCCTGGACCTGTACGGGCTGCACGTGGCCGTCGAATTCCTGGTCTACCTGCGCGGGATGGAGAAGTTCGACTCCATCGAGGCGCTGCTCGACCGGATGGCCGACGACGTCAAGCAGGCCCGCGAGCTCACCGACGCGGGCTGACCCGGCCGACCCGCACAGCGCGCAGGGGCCCGCCGACCCCCGCGTTTCCGAGCGGTCGGCGGGCCCCCGCGGTGCGGGGACTTCGGGGGGCGGTGTCTTTTAAAAAAAAACCAGCCCACCAGACAGGTGGAAAACTGGGATTGCG
>NZ_JBHVUV010000049.1:0-28632 GCF_042883905.1 Kitasatospora sp. NPDC058170 | reverse complement strand
ACGCCCCCGCCTCAACCCACCTTTTAATGAGCCGGCCACCACCTAGATCTACACTTACTGATTCGTCGGCCGCGTCAGTTGTGTATAAGAGACCGAGCCCCCCGCCGCGGGCTGCCCCGGCCGCCCCGCACCGCGCGCCGGGGCCCGCCGCCCGACTCGTTTCCGCGCGGTCGGCGGGCCCCGGCGTTGCGGCTACTGCTGGGGCGGCGGACCCTGCTGCGGGTAGCCGTACCCGGCCGGCGGTGCGGGCGGCTGCCGGCCGTCGGGCTGGGGGTAGCCGTAGCCGCCCTGCTGCGGGGGCTGCTGCTGCCACTCCTGCGGCAGCGGCTGCGCACCCGGCGCCCCGGGCTGCGGCTGCGGGTAGCCGTACCCGGGCGGGGGCGGCGGGGCCTGGCCCGGCTGCGGGGCCCACGGCGCGCCGGGGGCCGGCTGGCCGCCCGGGTAGCCGCCCTGGCCGGGCTGCTGCGGCGGGTACGGCGCCTGCGGCGCCTGCGGGTAGGCCTGCTGCTGCGGGTCGGCGTACGGCTGCGGCTGGCCCGGGTACTGCTGCTGGGTCTGCTGCTGCCAGCCGGCCTGCTGGGCGGCGGCCTGCTGGGCGCGGATGATGTCCTCGCCGACCAGGGTGGCCAGGTCGAAGTACGACTCGCGGACCTTGGGCCGCATCATGTCGAGGTTGACCTCGGCGCCGGCCGCCAGGCTCTCGTCGAAGGGGACGACGATCACGCCCCGGCAGCGGGTCTGGAAGTGCGCGACGATGTCCTCGACCTTGATCATCTTGCTGGTCTCGCGGACTCCGGAGACCACCGTGATGCTGCGCTGGACCAGGTCGGCGTAGCCGTGCGCGGAGAGCCAGTCCAGGGTGGTCGAGGCGCTGGAGGCGCCGTCCACGCTGGGGGTGGAGACGATGATCAGCTGGTCGGCGAGGTCCAGCACCCCGCGCATCGCGCTGTAGAGCAGACCGGTGCCGGAGTCGGTCAGGATGATCGGGTACTGGCGGCCGAGGACGTCGATGACCTGGCGGTAGTCCGAGTCGTTGAAGGTCGTCGAGACGGCCGGGTCGACGTCGTTCGCCAGGATCTCCAGGCCCGAGTGCAGGTCCTGCGAGGTGAACTGACGGATGTCCATGTAGCTGCGCAGGTGCGGGATGGCCGTCACCAGGTCGCGGATGGTCGCGCCGGTCTGGCGCTTGACCCGGCGGCCGAGGGTGCCGGCGTCCGGGTTGGCGTCGATCGCGATCACCTTGTCCTGGCGCTCGCTGGCCAGCGTCGCGCCGAGTGCGGTGGTGGTCGTGGTCTTGCCGACGCCGCCCTTGAGGCTGATCACGGCGATCCGGTAGCAGCTCAGCACCGGGGTGCGGATGACCTCCAGCTTGCGGCCGCGCTCCGCCGCGGCGGCCTTGCCGCCGAACTGGAAGCGGGGCTGCTGGCGCTGCTGCTTGGGCTGGTTGCGCAGCAGGCGGTCCGAGGACAGCTCGACGGCGGCGGTGTAGCCGAGCGGCGCGCCGTGGGCGACCTGCTGCGGGGCGGCGCCCTGCTGGAAGGCGGCGGGCGCCTGCGGGACGCCGGCCTGCTGCTGCCAGGCCTGGCCGCCGGTGGCCGGGGGCATCGGCTGGGGCTGTTGGGGCTGCTGGGGCTGTTGCTGCTGCGGGGGCTGCTGGTAGGCGTTCGGCTGGGGCCAGCCGCCCTGCCGGGGGTCGACCGGCGGGGACTGCGGGCCGGGTGCCTGCGGGCCGGGCACCGGCTGGGCGGCCTGCTGGGCGGCGGCCTGCTGGCGCGCCTGCTCGGCGGCCCACGCGGCGGACTGCTGCGGGTACGGCTGGGGCTGGACCGGCTGGGCCGCGTGCTGCGGGTCGGCGTACGGCGGCTGTTGGACGTGCTGCGGGTCCGCGTAGGGCGGCTGCGGGGCCTGCTGGGGGTCGGCGTACGGCGGCTGCGGGGCGTGCGGCTGGGCCTGCTGCTGGGCGTGCTGGGGGTCCGGGTAGGGCGGCTGCTGCTGCGGATCCGCGTACGGCGGCGGCTGGGGGGCGGCGTGCTGCGGCTCGGCGTAGGCCTGCGGCTGCTGCGGCGGGGCCTGCTGCTCCGCGTACAGCTGGGCCGGGCCGGGCTGCTGCTGGTACGCCGAGCCGTCCGCGGGCGGCCACGGCTGGGCGGCGGCCTGCGGCTGCTCGGGCCCGGGCACGGGGGCGGGCCCGGGCACCGGGGCAGGTCCGGGTGCGGGAGCCGGGTGCGCGGCGAACGGGACGTGCTGCGCCTCGACATGAGTGGCCGGCACCGGCGCGGGTGCGGGCGCCTGGCCGTCGCCGGCCTGCGGGGCGGGAACGGCGGCCTGCGGAGCCACCGGCGCGGGCTCGGGGGCCGGGGCCGGCACCGGTCCGGGCGCCGACGGACCGGCGGCCTGCGGGTGCTCGGGCACGGGCGGCGCCACCACGGTCGGTGCGGGCGCAGCAACCGGCGTCGGCGTCGGGACAGGTGCGGGACCAGGCGCGGGAGCGGTCGCGGGCTGCGGGCTCACCACCCCCGGCGGTCCGGGCGCCGGCCCCGGCGCGGTGGGAGCGGCGGGTGCGGGCGCGGCCGGTGGAGCCGCCGCGGAATCCGTCTGGATGTACCAGGACGGGGGAGTGTAGTCGGGCGCGTCGGACCAGTCGTCGTCGTCCTCCGCCGCGTTGTCGCCGACGTAGACGCCGTCCCGATCGCTGCTCACCTTGGGCTCCCTCGTGTTCGCCGCCGCTGTGCGCGGTGCCGTTGCCGCATCAAAGACTAGGGCGTGTGCCACCCCTCGTTGAAGGCGGAGTCTCATCTCGCCGGGTGTACGCCGGAGGAGTGAACACGAACCGCGACGGCCCCGCGGGGGCCCGTCAGTCCATCCGGCGCGGGCCTCCGAGGACCTGCTGCTCGGCCTGTCCGGGGATGGTGCGCACGTACTGGCGGCGCATCCGCGTCGTCCAGAGCGTGATGTCCTCACCCAGGTTGGGCAGCGACTCGACGTCCTGGCGGCCGAGCGAGAGCACCCGCCCGATCAGCTCCGCCTCCTGCGGGGAGACCCGCTGCACGCCGACCAGGTCGGCCGCGTTCAGTACCCGGGCCGCGTTCGGGCCCAGGTAGGGCAGCAGGGTCAGCGTGGTCTGCCAGGGCGCGGCGGAGAGCCGGCTGCGCGGCGGGCGGGCGCCGAGGTCGCGCACCACCAGCACCGGCGAGGTCACCGAGGCGCCCTGCGGGCCGAGCCGGCCGACCTGGTGGACCGTCACGCACGGCTGGCCGCCGCCCGCGGCCTGGGCCATCGGCCCCCACAGCTGCGCGCGGCCGGTCTCCACCGCGATCCGGGCGCCGGTCGCGGCGGCCCGCAGCGCGATGATCTGGGCCGTCCAGACACCGCCGACCAGGACCAGGTCGTAGGCGGTCGGCCGGAACAGGCCGAGCACGGCCGGCTGCTTGTGCGAGTCCTCGCCGATGACCACGCCGTCGTCGCCGACGGGGAAGGCGAGCGCACCGAGGTCCTCGGTGGTCAGCACGTGCTTCTCCCGGCGCGGGCCGCGCAGCCCGAAGCCGGGCAGGATGCGGGGCCGGACCCGGGCCTGGCCGTCGCCGGGCTGCGGGGCGGGGGCGGTGAAGGTCTGGTACGCCATCAGGACGCTCCTCCCAGGGGCAGGGTGGCGAGCAGGCCGGGGGCCTGCTCCAGGTCGAGCCGGGCCAGGCCGAGGCCGGCGCTCTGCGCCCGCGCCTCCACCAGCCGCCCGACCTGGTCCACCTCGCTCTCGCTGCGCCCGGTGACCCGGACGTGCCCGCTGATCGTCACCGAGCCGCCGGTGCCGTGTCCGGCGGTGAGGCTGAAGGTGCTGGCCAGCGCGGGCGTGCCGGTGACCAGGTTGACCAGGTCGGGGGCGGCGATCCGGCCGGGGGTGCCGCCGGGGCGGCTGAGCTGCGGCCAGCGGGAGATCCAGTAGGTGCTGTGCCAGCGGTCGTCGATCCGCCAGAACCGGTTGCTCTCCTGGGTGCGGCGGCCGCTGCCGGCTCCGCCGCCGGTGCCCTGGCGTCCGGCCACCGCGAGCGGGTTGGCGCAGGTGGAGATGGCCAGGGCGGCGATCAGCTCGCGCTCGTCGAGCACGGTCGCGTTGAAGCCGGCGCCGTTGAGCCGCCCGGCCAGCTGGTCGGTGACCCGCTGGAGGGCCTTGCGGGCGCCCTCCTCGCCGCCGCCACGGGCCCGGACGGCGGTGGCGGCCCGCTCCGGGTCGAGCTTCAGCGCGACCCAGGTCAGCCGCAGGCCGGGGGTGGCGGTGCCGTCCGGGAGCTCCTGGTAGGCACGGGCGGCCAGCGACTGCTCGGGCAGGTGCGGGGCCGGCGCGGGCTGGGTGTGCTGGACCAGCTGGACGGACTCCAGCGTGATGTCGTCCACCTGCAGCGCCGAGCAGATCACGTCCAGCGGGAGCGGCAGCGCGGTGCGCGCCGGGCGCAGCGGCTGGTCCTTGGCCTGGACGAGCAGGACCGAGCTGAGGAAGGTGCCGTCGCCGACCATGCCGGTCTCGCGGCGCACCGGGCGCCCGCCGAAGTCGGTCTCGGTGGCGTGGGTGCAGGTGCGCAGGGCCGGTTCCAGCTCCAGCGCGGGGGCGATGGCCGGGTCGGTGCCGGCCGGCGGGACGGTCGTCCTGGCCTGCTTCCGACGGGCCTTCAGGGCGGCCCGCACCCGCAGTGCCTCCGGGATGGTGCGGCCGCGCAGCGGGATCACGGCGAGCACGACCAGCGCCAGGGCGACCGCGCCGAAGGCGCCGGCGACCGGCTTGCTGATCGTCCAGCCGACCGCGACCAGCGCCACGGCGACCTCGACCAGCACGAGTTGCTGGAGCCTCAGGCGGCCGCCGAGCAGCCCCGGCCGGGGGTGGACCCGCACCGGTACGGGGGCGCCGGAGCCGCCGGCGGGGGCGGGCGACGGCGCGCCGGCGGGGGCCGGATCGTGCTGTGCGCGGCGGCCCGGCCGGCGCGACCCCCTGCCCTGTGCCGTGCTGCGGCGCCCTGGAGCGGTCTGACTTGGCATCCCCCGAGTGACCCTCTCTGATCAGTTGTCGCGGCCCGGTTGGCCGGTTCGCGAACCGTACCCGTACCGTACTCACCGTCTGCTGCCGCATCGTAGAGGGTTCGACGCCACTCGCGCCCGGCGGGTGCGGACCACGGGGTATGTCGGTCAACAGGGGAGACGACGAGCATGGCATCGCGCCGGGACGAACTGAACGCCTACACCTTCGCCCGCAAGCGCACGGTCGGGGCCTTTCTGCTGCCCGGGGGCGGCGGCAGCGACGAGGACGCGCCGCGCCCGGTCAAGGCGGTCCTGCCGAGCGTCATCGTGGCGGCGCTGGTGGTCGGCGGGTTCGGCGTGTGGGGCGTCTTCAAGCCGGGGGCGCCGGTGGGCTGGGACGACGGCAAGAACGTCGTCCAGGGCAAGAAGTCGACCACCCGGTACGTGGTGCTGACGGACCCGGACAACAAGACGAAGCGGCTGCACCAGGTGCTCAACATGTCCTCGGCGCGGCTGGTGCTGCCGGTGGACGCCAAGGTGGTGGTGGTCGCCGACGAGGTGCTGGACAAGTACCCGCACCACGGCCCGACGATCGGCATCCCGTACGCGCCGGACAAGCTGCCCGCCAAGGACAGGGCGAGCAAGCCGATGAAGTGGTCGGTCTGCGACCGCCCGGGCTCGGACCAGTTGCAGCAGACCGTCAACCAGGCGGTGTTCGTGGCGGCCGGCGACGACGCGAAGGCGCTGGAGGCCAAGGACCGGCTGCTGGACATCGACCAGGCGCTGCTGGTGCAGCAGACCGACGAGCAGCAGGTCGTCGCGCAGCCAGGCGCGGGCCAGCCGCCCGTCGACCAGAGCAAGTTGAGCCTGTACCTGGTCGACGCGCAGGGCCGTAAGCACGCCATCGGCGGCACCCAGACCTCCGACAAGGACAAGCAGTCGCTGATGACGGCCGTGTTCGGGGCGACCGCGCAGCCGCAGAAGGTGAAGAAGGACTGGCTGGACACCCTGGCGACCGGCAGCGCCATCCAGTTCCCGGTGGTCGACGGGCTGGTCCCGGACGCCAAGGCCGCCAACTCCTCGGTGGCGCTGCAGAATCCGGAGGACCGGAAGGTCGGCCGACTGGTCCGGTACGGCGACCAGCACTACGTGGTCGGCAAGGACCAGCTGTTCACCATCACCGCCTTCCAGGCGGAGCTGATCCGTCAGAACCCCGCCCTGCAGGGCCTGTACAACCAGGACGCGAACAAGAACCCGCGGGTGGACGAGCTCACCCCGGCCGACCACAGCAGCTTCGGGCTGGCCGCCGGGCCGCTGAAGGGCGTGGGCGGGGACTGGCCCGCCAAGGCGGGCGCGCCGGCCAACAACTGGAAGGCACCCAAGGACCCGCGGCTGGTGGTCTGCAGCACCTTCGACGGGGTGGCCGAGGACGGCAAGACGCCCAGGCGCAGCGTCTGGGCGGGCCCGGACTACCCGGCGCAGTACAGCAACGGCGCCGGCTCGGCGCACGTGACCCCCGGTCACGGCCTCTTCTACCGCGCGCTGGACAACGGGACGGGCGGCTCCGGCAGCGACTTCCTGATCACCGAGACGGGGCTGCGCTACTCGGTGCCCGCCAACACCGACGGCGGCGCCAAGGACGCGCAGGCGGCGGCCGCCCAGGCGGCCGCGAGCGGTGCGCCGAAGGCGCCGACGGCCCAGCCCAGCGCCTCGGCGGCCGCGCCGCAGCCGCCGGAGGAGGCCGGCGGGAACCAGGCCCGGCTGGGCTACCAGGGCCTGCAGCCGATCCCGGTACCCAAGGAGTGGTCGAGCCTCGTACCGGCCGGTCCGGCCCTGAACGCCAAGAACGCCAGGCAGCAGCAGAACGCCTGACGCCGTGTCCGGTAACGGAATTGGCCTCAGTGTCATGGTCTGGTAACTACGGCTCTCCCAGTGTTGGGCGAGCTGCGTGTGCCGACTACAGTTCTGCTGGACATCACACCGGTGATGCGACGGCGGGGCCGGGACGGCCCGCCGGACAAAGCGTCTGTCTCATGGGGGACGGTAGAGCATGGGTCAGTTCAAGACGACCGCGGAAGAGATGCTGGCTTTCGCCAAGCACATGGACCAGGTCATCGGCCAGATCGAGGGCGAGATTCGCACCCTCGACAGCCTGGTCGGCTCGATTGCCGCGGGATGGCAGGGTCAGGCCGCCACCGCCTACAAGTCCCTGCAGACGCAGTTCAACGAGGATGCGGTGGAGCTCAACAAGTCGCTGAAGGCGATCAAGGAAGCGATCGAGGTCACGACCAAGCAGTACTCGGCCACCGACGCGGACCAGCAGGCCGCGTTCAAGGCCTGAGCCTCAGCCTGACGGGTCATCCATCGCCGCCCCGGTGACGGGGCGCCATGCTTCCTCGACTAGGAGACAACGTGTCCGACCAGCACATTCTCGTTAACTTCGAAGCCGTCAAGAGCGCCGGTGCCGAGGTTCGTCGCACCGCCAAGCAGATCTCGAGCCAGCTCGAGGAGCTGAAGAGCGGCGTCACCAAGATCGCTGCCAGCTGGGAGGGTGTCGCCCAGCAGGGCTACCAGGCCCACCAGGCGAAGTGGGACCAGCGCGCCGCGCACCTGCAGCAGGTGCTCGAGCAGATCGCCAAGTCGCTGGACAACGCCGCCGACAGCTACCAGAGCACCGAGAAGAACAACGCCCAGCTCTGGGGCTGACGAGGTGCTCCCACCCCGTCAGGGGTGAGAACGACGCCGCCGTGAGGGGCGGGTGCCCGGTCTCCGGGCACCCGCCCCTGGCGCGCATTCACGGGTGGACGACATGAGGGGTGGCAGGGTGTCGGTAGGCAGGTACCGGAAGACGGCCGCGGCGCTGGCCGTGCTCGCGGTGCTGGGCGGCCCGCTGGCGGCCCCGGCGTACGCCGACGGCGTCCAGACCGGCCCCGGCCTCGCGTCCGCCGGCGACTGCCCCAACCCCGCGCTCGACGTCGAGGTCATGCCGTGGGCCCTGCAGCGCGTGGTGCTCGACGAGCTCTGGCAGGGCGGGAAGACCATCGGTGCCGGCGTCCTCGTCGCGGTCATCGACACCGGCGTGGACGACCACAACCCGCAGCTGGCGGGCAAGGTCCAGGACGGCGGCTCGCTGCTGAAGAACAAGGACAAGCAGAAGGTCGAGGGGACGGGCAAGGACGACCTGGTCGGCCACGGCACCAAGGTGGCCGGCATCATCGCCGCCTCCCACCGCGACCAGACCGGCTTCGTCGGGCTCGCCCCGGGCGCCACCATCCTGTCGATCCGCCAGAACGACAGCGAGGGCAACGGCGACGTCTCCTCCCTGGTGGAGGCGATCAACCTCGCGGTGCAGGGCGGCGCCAAGGTCATCAACATCTCGCAGGACGTGCGCGGCGCCGGGACGGCCGAGTTCAACGGCTACGCCGAGCTGAAGGCCGCCGTCGAGGCCGCCGAGGCCAAGGGCGTCGTGGTGGTGGCCTCCACCGGCAACGACGGCAAGGAGGGCGACACCTTCCCCGCGGCGTTCCCGACCGTGCTCGCCGTCGGCGCCTCCGACCGCAACAACGAGCGCGCCCTCTTCTCGCAGTTTGGCGACTTCGTGGACGTCGCCGCTCCCGGTGTCGACATGCTCTCGACCGTCCCCAAGGGCGGCCAGTGCGTGGACAACGGCACCAGCTTCGCCGCGCCCTACGTGTCCGGCCTCGCCGCGCTGCTGGTCGGCGCCCACCCGGGCTGGAAGCCCGTGCAGGTGCGCGCCTGGATCGAGCAGACCGCCCAGCGGACCCAGCGCACCAAGGACCGGTTCATCGGCTGGGGCGTGGTGGACCCGCTGAAGGCCGTCACCAAGGCGCCCGAGGTGGCCCCCGTCGAGGCCAAGGACGACCCGCCCGTCGAGCTGGCCGCCGCCCCGATCATTCCGCAGCCGCTCGGCCTCGGCGAGACCCAGGCCGACCGCGACGGCCGCACCGCGACGTACGTCCTGGGCGTCGGCGCCCTGCTCGTCGCGCTGCTCGTCGGCGGCGGGATCGTGCTCCGCGACCACCGACGGCGCCCGCAGGGGCTCTGACCCCTCCGGGCCGCGCGCCCGCCGTGCCGGTGAACCGACCCGGCCGGCCGCCGCGCGGACCCCTTCCGATCCGTCTGTAACATCCCGCCCCGCTCGCCGCATCGAACAGATGTCAGCGACAACGAGCAGGGGGGACGGGGCGGATGAGGCGGACCGGCGCCACACGCGAGGCCAAGGACGCGGAGTTCCTGGAGCTCGTGTCGAGCCGGACCGGCCATCTGTACCGCTCGGCCTGCCTGTTGACCAGCGGCGACACCCACCGCGCCGAGGACCTCGTCCAGGAGGCCCTCAGCCGGATGTACGTCCTGTGGCGGCGCAGCGCGTGGACCGGCGGGCGGCACCGGATCGACAACCCCGGGGCGTACGCCCACACCGTGATGGTGCGCACCTTCCTCGCCCAGCAGCGCCGCCGCTCCAGCGGCGAGCGCCCCACCGGCGACCTCCCCGAACCGGAGGGCCGGGAGGCGGACAGCACGTTGCGGCTGACGCTGCTCGACGCGCTCGGACGGCTGCCGGCCAAGGACCGGGCCGTCCTGGTGCTGCGCTACTGGGAGGACCGCAGCATCGAGGAGACCGCCGAGGTGCTGCGCGCCTCCTCGGGCGCGGTCCGCACCCGCACCTCCCGGGCGCTGGCCCGGCTGCGCGCGCTGCTCGGCGACTCGCTCGCCGAGCTGGCCGCCCGCTGAGCGGACGAACCCCTCCACCGACCGACCCCGTGATCGAAAGAAGCGGTGACCACCCATGTCCGAGCAGGACAGGTTCGAAGACGACCTCCTCCACGCCCTCACCCGTACCGGAGAGGGCTTCCGCGCCGAGCAGGCGCCGCTGGTGACGGGCGGCCTGGTCCGCGGCCGCCGCCGCTGGCGTCGGCGCTCCGCCGCTGCGGTGGTGGGCGGCGCGGCCGCGCTGGCCCTGGTGGGCACCGGCACGGTGTACCTCTCCGGGGCCGGCGGTACCGCCCCGGCCGCGGCGGCGATCGGCGCGGCCGCCGGACCGGCGTCGAGCGGGGCCGCCTCCGCCGTCGGGGCCCGGACCTCCGGTGGGACGCCGACCGGTACCGGGAGCCCGTCGGCCTCCGCCGAGACCCCGGTGGTCACCGGGGACGAGGTGCTGGCCACCCTGAAGGCGCTGCTGCCCCAGGGCGTGGTCACCGACGGCTCCGGCCGGGGCACCGACGACCCCTCGCTGAACGGCACCTTCGCGAGCGCGGACCTGGTCTTCGACGACGGCCGGGGCAGGTCGCTGATCCAGGTCGGGATCCAGAAGCACCGCAAGGGCCAGGGGCAGCCGCGCACCTGCCCGGAGAACCTGGTGACCGCCCGGCTGGACGCCTGCAGCGTCATCAGGCTGGCGGACGGGTCCGAGCTGGCGCTGAGCCAGGGCTACGAGTACGCGGACGGGCGGGCCGACACCAAGGAGTGGTCCGCCACGCTGTCCGGGCCGGACGGCCGCTCGGTCACGGTGAGCGAGTGGAACGCGCCGAAGGAGAAGGGAGCCCCGGACAGCCGCCCGAACCCGCCGCTCACCCTCGACCAGCTGAAGGCCGTGGTCACCGACGGGTCCTGGGACCGGATCGTGGCGGCGGTCCGGTACGACGGGGTGGACACCGAGGCGGTGCGCAGCGGCCTCTCGCTCCAGGAGCGCGAGGCGCTGCTCACCGGGCTGCTGCCGGCCGGGGCGGGCATCACCGCGCGCAGCGGCGACGAGCTCGCCGCCACCTTCACGGTGACCAACGGCCCGGCCACCGGCACGGTGATCCTCCGGGTCGAGGACTACTCGCAGCAGGACGCCGCCAGGCAGCAGCTGTTCAAGGACGCGGACACGCTGGCGGACGGCACCAGGGTGGTGGTCCGCCCGGGCCCGCAGCCGTCGGTCGAGACCCTGCACCCGAACGGCGCGCGGGTCATGGTCGCCGCCGTGAGCGGCACCAAGTCGGCGGCCACCGGAGGGGAGCAGCCGGTGCTGACCCTGGAGCAGGTGAAGGCCGTCGCCGTCAGCCCGGAGTGGAAGCTCGGGAAGTAGCCGCGTGCGGACACGGCGGTGCCCCGGGCCTGGGGGAGCCCGGGGCACCGCCGCGTGGGGGTGGGGTGGGGGTCAGGCCTGCTCGTCCTCGGGGAGGGTGATCACCCAGCGGGTGTCCTGCCGGGGGCGCAGGTAGAACAGCCAGTAGAGGGTGGCGGCGGCGGTGATGCCACCAGTCCACAGCAGGGGCTCGGTGTCCAGCTGGGTCATGATGTAGACGAGCACCGCGATCAGCACGACCGGGATCGCCGGCCAGAGCGGCATCCGCCAGGCGGCGGCGTGCTTGTGGTGGTTGCGGCGCGACAGCAGGGCGGCGACCGCGACCAGCAGGTACATCCCGGTCACCGCGACGCCGGTGATCTCGCTGAGCAGCTCGCCCTTGACGAAGCACAGGGCGGCGCCGGGCAGGCCCACCGCCAGGGTGGCGATCCACGGGGAGCCGAACCGGCCCAGGGTGGCGAAGGCCTTGTTGACCGGCTCGGGCCAGGCCTTGTCGCGGGCCGAGGCGAACAGCACCCGGGAGTTCTGGATGACCATGACGATGCCGGCGTTGATGATGGCCAGCGCGACGCAGAGGCTGATGAAGGTGCCGACCGCGGAGCTGCTCCAGGCGGTGACCATGCCGGAGATGTCGCCGGAGCTCAGGGTCTCCAGGTCGGGGGCGCCCACGGTGATGGCGACGACCGGGACGAGGATGACGGCGGCGGAGATGCCGAGCGTCCACAGCACGGTGCGCGAGACGTTGCGGCGCGGGTTCTCCAGCTCCTCCGAGAGGTAGACCGCGGTGGAGAAGCCCTGGGTGATGAAGAGCGCGATGCCGAGCGCGCCGATGACGGCGCCGATGCTCACCGTGGTGGTGGCACCGCCCTCGCCGGCGACCACACCGTGCAGCAGGCCGGGCGCGCCGCTGTTGGCGTGGGCGAAGCCGAGCACCGAGACCACGCCGGCCGCGATGACCTCCAGCACCAGGAAGATGCCGGTGATCCAGGCGTTGGCGCGCAGGTCCAGCAGGCCGGCCAGGGTGGCGGCGAGCATCACCGCGGCGCCGGCCAGCGGCTTGTCGACGTGCAGCACCGGGGCGAGGTAGTCGGCGGTGCCGAGCGCGATCACCGAGGGGACGATCATCACCACGATCAGCGACAGCACGAAGACCAGCCAGCCCGCCAGCCGCCCGGCCAGGGTGCCGACCATCGCGTACTCGCCGCCGGCGCTGGGGATCAGGGTGCCGAGCTCGGAGTAGCAGAAGGCCACCGCGATACAGAGCACCGAGCCGATGGCGATGGCCAGCGCGGTGGCGCTGCCGATGCTGGAGAACAGCTCCGGGACGATCACGAAGAGCGTGGAGGCCGGGGTGACGCAGGACAGCGTGAGCAGGGTCCCGCCCACGACGCCGATCGAGCGCTTGAGCTTCTGGGGCGAGGCGCCGGCGCCGTCGGTCGCCGCAGCGGGGGCTACGGCGCGTGGCGGGCGAAGCGTGTCGGTCATGTGGCTTCCGATCGACTCTGTGCGGTCCTGGAGAGGGAGCGGTATCGCCTCCGCCGGATGGTTGCTCTGGGTCCTGGTTCTGACGCTCCCGGTTCGCCATGGAACCTGGCCGTATTGATTGCGTCAATGGCCGAATTGCTTCGGAATCCGTTGCATGAAAGGGCATAAACATACGATCCGGTGATCGCTCACGGTAATTGTCAAGTATGTCCGAGTTGTTACCTCTGCCGCATCGCGATTGAATCCAAGGTGAACGGAGTGTTGCGAGCCAGGATTCAAAGGCTGTGGTCGGGTGCGACGATGACACGCCCAGGCGCCCCTCGGCGGCCCGCCGGGCCCCGCCACCACGACGGGAACCGCAGCGCCGGGCCGCAAAGATCTAGGTAACGTTTCGGCACGTGGGACGCGCAAGGGGCCGGGCTCCCGAGGAACCCGACCCCATGGTCACCGTACGTGACCGAAACGCCCCGGACTATGCGGAGGGCAGCCAGCCCGTCTGCACCATCTGCCCGTTGGTGATCCGGCGTGACACGAACACCCCTCGGCCCGCCGGCAGCGGCTGCGGCTTCACGGTGCCCAGCAGCGCGCCCTCGTCCTTGCTGCCGGACAGGATCACGCCCTGGCCGCCCAGCTCGCGCATCCGCTGCATCACCGGCTCGTACAGCGAGCGCCCGGCACCGCCGGCGCTGCGCGCGATGATCATGCGCAGGCCGATGTCACGGGCGAACGGCAGGAACTCGGCCAGCGGCGCCAGCGGGTTGCCCGAGGACGTCGCCACCAGCTCGTAGTCGTCCACGATCACGAACATGTCCTTGCCGCTGTACCAGCTGCGGTTGCGCAGCTGCTCGGCGGTCACATCCGGTCCGGGCAGGCGGCGCGAGCAGGCCCCGCGCAGCATCTCCACGATGCTCGTCATGGCCGGCTGCGCGGCCGCGTACTCCACCAGGTACTCCGGCGGCACCGTGCCGAGCAGCGCACGCCGGTAGTCGCCGACCACGATGCCGGCCTGGTCCGGGGTGTACCGCTCGGTGATCTGCTTGATCAGCATCCGCAGCAGCGCCGACTTACCCGACTCGCTCTCGCCGAAGACGATGAACAGCGGATCGGTCTCGAAGTTGACGAAGGCCGGAGCCAGCTCCACCTCGTCCACACCGAAGGCGACACCGCGCTCCGGGTGCTCGAAGCCCTTCGGCAGCGACTGCCCGTCCAGCACCGTCGGCAGCATCCGGACCTGCGGGGCGCGCGGGCCCGACCAGGCCGCGTTGACCGCCTCGACCAGACCGGCCACACCGCTCTGCAGGTCCTCCACCGAGGACAGGCCGTCCACCCGCGGCAGACCGGACAGGAAGTGCAGCTTCGACGCGGTGACACCGCGCCCGGGGGAGGACGGCACGTTCTGCGCCACCCGGCGGTCCACCTCGGACTCCATCGCGTCACCGAGCTTCAGCTCGGTCCGGTTCTGCAGCAGGTCCTTCAGCGCCGGCCGCACCTCGGCGTACCGGGCCGCCGTGATGATCAGGTGGACGCCGTAGCCGAGACCGCGCTGCGCGATGTCCCCGATCACCGGCTCCAGCATCTCGAATTCCTGCTTGAAGGTGTTCCAGCCGTCGATCATCAGGAAGACGTCGCCGAACTGCTCGTCCGGCAGCTGCCCGCTCGCCCGGCGGGTGCGGTACGTCGAGATGGTGTCGATACCGGTCGCGCGGAACAGCTCCTCGCGCCGGTTGAGCACCCCGTGCACCTCGCTGATCATGCGGCGGACCTTCTCGCCGTCCAGCCGCCCGGCCACCCCGCCGACGTGCGGCAGGTCCTGCAGCCCCTGGAAGCCGCCGCCGCCGAAGTCCAGCAGGTAGAACTGCGCCTCCAGCGGGGTGTGGGTGAGCGCGAAGGCCGCCACCGTGGTGCGCACCAGCGTCGACTTGCCGGACCGCGGACCACCGACGATCAGACCGTGGCCGGCCGCGCCCGAGTAGTCCTGGTGCAGCACGTCGCGGCGCTGCTCGCGCGGCTTGTCGACGATGCCCACCGGCACCACCAGCCGGCCCAGCGCACCGAACCCGGGCGAGGTCAGCCCGCGCTCCGGCGTCGGCTGCAGCGGCGGCAGCAGCTGGTCCACGCTCATCGGCTCGTCCAGCGGCGGCAGCCACACCTGGTGCGCGGCCGGGCCCTGGCCCGCCATCCGCTGCACGAACACGTCCAGCACGGTGTCGACCAGCGCGTCGTCCAGCTCCTCGACCTCCGGCTCCACCTCCTGCACCAGCGGCTCCAGCACCGGCACCTCGGCGGCGGTGAACAGCACCGGCTGCGCGGTGACCAGCCGTCCGCCGCCGGAGCGCTGCTGGCCCGGGGCGCGGTACGGACCGGAGACGTACGCGGCCTTGAACCGGTCCATCACGTCGGTGCCGAACTTCAGGTACCCGACACCGGGCACCGGCGGCAGGTGGTAGGCGTCCGGCACACCGATCGCCGCCCGCGACTCGGCGGCCGAGAAGGTCCGCAGGCCGATCCGGTACGAGAGATAGGTGTCCAGACCGCGCAGCTTGCCCTCCTCCAGGCGCTGCGAGGCGAGCAGCAGGTGCACACCCAGCGAACGGCCGATCCGGCCGATCTGGATGAACATGTCGATGAAGTCCGGCTTGGCGGTGAGCAGCTCGGAGAACTCGTCGATGATCAGCACCAGCGAGGGCAGCGGGTCCAGCGCCGCACCCGCCCCGCGCGCCCGCTCGTACTCGTTGAGGTTCGCGTAGTTGCCGGCCGAGCGCAGCAGCTCCTGGCGGCGGCTCAGCTCGCCCTCGATCGCGTCGCGCATGCGGTCGACGAGGGTCAGCTCGCCCTCCAGGTTGGTGATCACCGCCGAGGTGTGCGGCATGTCCGCCATCCCGGAGAAGGTGGCACCGCCCTTGAAGTCCGCGAGGACGAAGTTCAGCGTCTCCGAGGAGTGGGTCATCGCCAGGCCCAGCACCAGGGTGCGCAGCAGCTCCGACTTGCCGGAGCCGGTCGCGCCGACGCACAGGCCGTGCGGGCCCATGCCGTCCAGCGCGGCCTCCTTGAGGTCCAGGTAGACGTGCTCGCCGCCGGCGCCGACACCGATCGGCACCCGCAGCTTCTCGTGCTGGGCGCGGGTGCGCCAGCTGCGGCTCACGTCGAAGGAGCCCGGGTCGCCGGAGCCCATCAGCTCGGTGAAGTCCAGGTTGGACAGCAGCGGTTCGTCGTCGCCGCCGGCCGAGATCCGGTACGGCGCCAGCTGGCGGGCCAGCGCCTCGGACTGCCAGGTGGACAGCGTGTCCGGCTTGCCGGCGTAGGTCGCGCCGGAGGCCGAACGCAGCAGCAGCTCCTGCGGGGTGACGGTGACGATCAGGTGGCCGGTCGGCTCGTCCAGGTCGCCCGGGACGACCTCGACGATGGTCACCCCGTGCACACCCTCCGCACCGGCCAGCAGCGAGTCGTGCGGCACCGAGGCGCCGTCCATCACGACGATGATGTGCGGCTGGTCGGCCGCGGGAGGGGCGTCCCGCACGAAGCGCTGGCGCCCGGCCAGTTCGTCCTGGAGCAGGTCCTCCAGCTCACCGAGGCCGGTGGCGATCAGCCGCCGCGAGCCGGCGCCGTCGTTGTCCTTGCGGTGCTGGTTGTGCGGGAGCCACTTGGTCCACTCCCACTCGTCCACCGCGCCCGGCGCCGCGGCGACCGTCACCAGCAGGTCGTCCGGCGAGTGCAGGGTCGTCAACTGGGCGATCATCGCCCGGACGTTGCCGTACACGGTGTCCGGGTCGCCGCACACCGTGATGTGGTAGAAGGCGCGCAGCGAGACCGCCAACGGCAGGTCCTGCAGGGTGCCGTGGGCCTTGAGGAAGGTGTGCATCGCGGCGGCGGCCAGCGGCTCCAGCTCGTCCATCGGCGCGGTCTGCGGGGCCACCAGCGGAGTGGACAGCTGCACCGGCCCCCGGCCGACCCGGATCTGCGCGAAGTCGGCGTCCCCGGTGCGGCGTTCCCACAGCCGGCGGCCGTCCGCGACGATCGACCAGAGCTGGTCCGGCTCGGGGTTGAGGAACAGCTGGGCGCCGCGCTGGCGCTCCGCGGTGCGCCGGACCTGGCGGCGCATCTGCTGCAGGTACTTGAGGTAGTCGCGCCGCTCGTCCGCGGTGGCGGTGGAACCGCCCTTGCGCGCCCGCACGATCTGGGCCAGCGCCATCCCGACCGTGGAGACGATCATCAGACCGCCCATGATCTTCATCGGGGGCGCGGCGCCGGGCGAGAAGAAGAACACCGCCGAGCCGCCCATGCCGAGCATCGGGAGGATGCTCATCACCCAGTCCTCCCCGCCCGCCCTGGGCAGTTCGGGCGGGGTGACCAACTCCACCGGCTCGTCCGGCACCACCGGTGGATAGGCCCGGGCAGGACGCTTGACCATGACAACACTCATGCGCCCACCCCATGGTCCTGAACGGTTCGCTCGCTCACTTCGGCATCAGCCCTCACGCAACTGGATACGTACGGGTGAGGACGCCCCGTGTGACGCCGCCCCCGCTCCGCCGACCGCAGGCACCCGGGGAGGAGCGCGGCCCCTGCCCCCGTCGCCTTGCGCAGGGGCCGATCCTACTGGTCGCCCCGGCGGGCCGTACCGGCCCTACCCCACCGCACCCTGCGCGGCACCGGGCACGAACGGAGCGGGTAGGGTAACGCCGCGCCAACTCATGGCCGGATCGAGCCAGTTCCGCCCCGGCCGCGCCCGCGCAGCAGCCAGACCAGACCACCGCCGGTACGCGGCACAGTCAACCAACAAGGGGGAGCGCCCAGTGCGCCGAGCGATCGAGGGGTGCGCATGAGCACCGCCGCCACGACCGGCTTCTGCCGGGTCACCGTCGTCGCACCGGACAGCCGGATCGACGTCGCCCTGCCCGAGGACGTCCCGCTCGCGGACGTCTACCCCGAGGTGCTGCGCCTTTCCGGCCAGACCCAGCCCGACGGCGCCCCGACCGGGTTCCACCTGGTCCGTCGCGACGGCACCGTGCTCGACAGCGGACTGCCGCTCGCCGCCCAGCAGGTGCGCGACGGCGACCTGCTGAGCCTGCGCCCGTTCGCCGAGTCGCTGCCGCCGGCCGTCTACGACGACGTCGCCGACGCCATCGCCACCGCCGTCGAGGCCGACCGCCGCTTCTGGAGCCCCGAGCTGATGCGGGCCTTCGGCCTGATCGGCGCCGGAGTGCTGCTCACCCTGCTCGGCTTCGCCCTCTGGTTCTCCGACCTGCGCCACGACATGCACGGCCTGCCCGGTGTGCTGTCCGGCGTCACCGCCGTCGTGCTCACCGCGCTGGCCGGCGTCCGCGCCCGGGTCTACCAGGACCCCTACGCCGGCCTGGCGCTCGGCCTGGGCGCGCTGCCGCACGCCATGATCGGCGGCAGCGGCATCATCGCCGTCGCCCACAAGTGGGACGGCCCGGGCCGGCTCCAGTTCCTCACCGGCTGCGTCGCCGTCCTGGTCATCGCCGTGCTGCTGGTCGGTCTGCTGCCCGAGAAGGACTCGCTGTTCGTCGCCGCCGCATTCCTGGCCGCCGCCGGCGCGCTCGCCACCTTCGCCGCCGTCCTGCTCCCGCAGACCCCGGCCGGCCACATCGCCGCCGTCACCGGCGTCGCAGCCGTCGCCGTGATCGGCTTCCTGCCCGGCCTGTCCGCACGCTTCGCCCGGCTGCCCGTCGGCTTCAGCGCCCCCGGCCAGACCCGCACCCGCAGCCGCGACTACGACGAGGAGGCCGGCCGCGCCGAGGCCGTCCAGTACGAGCGGATCGCCCAGCAGGCCCGCCGCGGCCACGAGGTGCTGGTCGGCCTGGTCGGCGGCTGCGCCGCGGTCATCGTCGGCGCCTGCGCGGTGCTCGGCTTCACCGACGAGGTCTTCCCCGAGCTGCTCGCCCTGGCCATCGGCATCGCCACCATGCTGCGCGCGCGGCTGTTCCGCTACACCGCGCAGGTCTTCAGCCTCACCATCGCGGGCCTGCTCGGCCTGTCGCTGCTGATCATCGGACTGTCGCTGCACACCCCGCTGTTCATCCTGAAGGCGACCAGCTCCACCGACGTCGACCTGCGCACCATCTGGCTGGCCGCCTCGATCGCCTTCGGTGCGGCGGTGCTCACCGCCATCGCCCTGGTGGTGCCCCGGCTCGGCGTCTCCCCCTTCTGGGGGCGCATCCTGGACCTGGTCGACAGCCTCACCCTGATCGCGCTCGTCCCGATCGCGCTGGCCGTGCTCGACGTCTACAACCTGGTGCGCGGCGCCACCGGCTGACCGGCCCGGCGACCGGCACTGGTACGCTTGGCCTTCGAGCGCAGCCGTGTGCCCGGCCCCGGGTCGGAGGCAGCAGGCGGCGCCCGCATTACGACACCGAGTTCTCCAAGAGTCCTGTGCCGTAGACCAGGACTGCTCGGTATCACCTCTGAAGGAGTTGCAGTGGCTCTCGCCTCTGACGTCAAGAAGCAGATCTTCGCCGAGTTCGGCCAGAAGGAGGGCGACACCGGCTCCCCCGAGGTCCAGGTCGCCATGCTCTCGCGCCGTATCTCGGACCTGACCGAGCACCTCAAGACCCACAAGCACGACCACCACTCGCGTCGTGGCCTGCTCATCCTGGTCGGCCAGCGCCGCCGGCTGCTGCAGTACCTGGCCAAGAAGGACATCGAGCGCTTCCGTACGCTCGTCGACCGCCTGGGCATCCGCCGCGGTGCCGCCGGTGGCGCCCGCTAAGACCGCCGCACGGGGCGGCTCCCCACACCGGGGAGCCGCCCCTCGCGCGTATGCCGCGGCCGACGATCCGCGGCGCCCGAACATAACAACTCGCGCGCACCTCCCCAGGTGGCCGAGGATTGCACCGTAGGGTTGTGGGCATGCCGGGTGATGGCGCCAATGGCGCGCCACCCGAACCAGGACCCCAACCCCCCGCGGGACGAAGGCTTCAAACGGAAGCCGCCCGCATCCGAGAGAGCGTCCAGACGCGGACCGCCCGTCCAGGCCTGGCAGCCGAGAGGCGCCGGTCCTCGGTAGTGGCCGTCGGAAGTCCCGCAGACCGAGCGGGCACTCCGGAGGCTTCGATCGAAGACCGGCCCGGCTGGTCCAGGGCCCACCGGCAGGCCAAGCGCGGGGACGCTCTCCCGGAGACGTACGAAAGAGGAGATCTTCCAGGTGGAAGAGAACGTGTTCTACGCCGAAGCCGTGATCGACAACGGTTCCTTCGGCACCCGTACCATCCGCTTCGAGACCGGCCGCCTGGCCCGTCAGGCCGCCGGCTCCGCCGTGGCCTACCTGGACGACGACACCATGGTGCTGTCGGCCACGAGCGCCTCCAAGCAGCCGAAGGAGCACTTCGACTTCTTCCCGCTGACCGTGGACGTCGAGGAGCGGATGTACGCCGCGGGCCGCATCCCCGGCTCGTTCTTCCGTCGTGAGGGCCGGCCCTCCGAGGACGCGATCCTCACCTGCCGCCTGATCGACCGCCCGCTGCGCCCGTCCTTCGTCAAGGGCCTGCGCAACGAGATCCAGGTCGTCTGCACGATCATGGCGCTCAACCCCGACCACCTGTACGACGTGGTGGCCATCAACGCCGCCTCCGCGTCCACCCAGCTGGCCGGTCTGCCGTTCTCCGGCCCGATCGGCGGCGTCCGCGTCGCGCTGATCAAGGGCCAGTGGGTCGCGTTCCCGACCCACAGCGAGCTGGAGGACGCCGTCTTCGACATGGTCGTCGCCGGCCGCACGCTGCCCGACGGCGATGTCGCGATCATGATGGTCGAGGCCGAGGCCACCACCAAGACCATCAAGCTGGTCGAGGGCGGCGCCGAGGCGCCGACCGAGGACGTCGTGGCCGCCGGCCTCGAGGCCTCGAAGCCCTTCATCAAGGTGCTCTGCGCCGCGCAGTCGCAGCTGGCCGCCCAGGCCGCCAAGCCGACCGCCGAGTTCCCGATCTTCCTGGACTACCAGGACGACGTGCTGGCCGCCCTGACCAACGCGGTCAAGGACGAGCTGTCGCAGGCGCTGACCATCGCCGGCAAGCAGGAGCGCAACGCCGAGCTGGACCGCGTCAAGGGCATCGCCGCCGAGAAGCTCCTGCCGGAGTTCGAGGGCCGCGAGAAGGAGATCAGCGCCGCGTACAACGCGCTGACCAAGAAGGTCGTGCGCGAGCGCGTCATCAAGGACAAGGTCCGCATCGACGGCCGCGGTGTCACCGACATCCGCACCCTGGCCGCCGAGGTCGAGGCCATCCCGCGCGTCCACGGCTCGGCCCTGTTCGAGCGCGGCGAGACCCAGATCCTGGGTGTCACCACGCTGAACATGCTCCGCATGGAGCAGCAGCTCGACACGCTCTCCCCGGAGACGCGTCGCCGCTACATGCACAACTACAACTTCCCGCCGTACTCGGTCGGCGAGACCGGCCGCGTGGGCTCGCCCAAGCGCCGCGAGATCGGCCACGGCGCGCTGGCCGAGCGGGCGATCCTGCCCGTGCTGCCGACCCGCGAGGAGTTCCCCTACGCGATCCGCCAGGTCTCCGAGGCGCTGAGCTCCAACGGCTCCACCTCGATGGGCTCGGTCTGCGCCTCGACCATGTCGCTGCTGAACGCCGGTGTGCCGCTGAAGGCCGCCGTCGCCGGCATCGCGATGGGCCTGATCTCGCAGGAGATCGACGGCGAGACGCACTACGTCGCGCTGACCGACATCCTGGGCGCCGAGGACGCGTTCGGCGACATGGACTTCAAGGTCGCCGGTACCCGTAACTTCATCACCGCCCTGCAGCTGGACACCAAGCTGAACGGCATCCCGGCGTCGGTGCTGGCCGCCGCGCTGAAGCAGGCCAAGGACGCCCGCCTGCACATCCTCGACGTGATGAACGAGGCGATCGACACTCCGGACGAGATGTCGCCGAACGCCCCGCGCATCATCACCATCAAGATCCCGGTGGACAAGATCGGTGAGGTCATCGGCCCCAAGGGCAAGATGATCAACCAGATCCAGGAGGACACCGGCGCGGACATCACCATCGAGGACGACGGCACCATCTACATCGGTGCGGTCGACGGTCCCTCGGCGGAGGCTGCCCGTACGACGATCAACCAGATCGCCAACCCGACCATGCCGGAGGTCGGCGAGCGCTACCTGGGCACCGTGGTCAAGACCACGACGTTCGGCGCGTTCGTGTCGCTCATGCCGGGCAAGGACGGCCTGCTGCACATCTCGCAGATCCGCAAGCTCGCCGGTGGCAAGCGCGTGGAGAACGTCGAGGACGTGCTGGGCGTCGGCGCCAAGGTCCAGGTCGAGATCGCCGAGATCGACCCGCGCGGCAAGCTCTCGCTGATCCCGGTCGTCGAGGGCGAGGAGGGCGGCGAGGCCGCTTCCGAGTGAAGCGCCGCTAGCCACCCCGTTCCATAGAAGCGGCCGCGGCCCGCACGCCCCGTCGGCGTGCGGGCCGCACCCTGTTGTTCTCGCATCACTACGGAGGTACACCCCGTGGCCCAGGCCTCGGCGGCGACGCAGCGCCCCGGCACCACCCGGACCCTGCTCAAGGGGGTCGACGGTGCCGGCACGGTCCGCCGCACCGTCCTCCCCGGCGGCCTGCGGGTCGTCACCGAGACCCTGCCGACGGTGCGCTCCGCGACCTTCGGCATCTGGGTCGGCGTCGGCTCGCGGGACGAGACCCCGCAGCTGAACGGTGCCACCCACTACCTGGAGCACCTCCTCTTCAAGGGCACCGAGCGGCGCAGCGCGCTGGACATCTCGGCGGCCCTGGACGCGGTCGGCGGCGAGATGAACGCCTTCACCGCGAAGGAGAACACCTGCTACTACGCCCGGGTCCTCGACACCGACCTGCCGCTGGCCATCGACGTGGTCTGCGACATGCTCACCGGCTCGCTGATCCGCCCCGAGGACGTGGAGGCCGAGCGCGGCGTCATCCTCGAGGAGATGGCGATGGCCGAGGACGACCCGGGCGACGTGGTGCACGACCTCTTCGCCAAGGCGATCTTCGGCAGCGGCCCGCTCGGCCGCCCGATCCTCGGCACCCAGGAGACCGTCCAGGGCCTCACCCGGGACCAGATCGCCGGGTTCTTCCACCGCCGCTACAAGCCCGAGCACCTGGTCGTCGCGGCCGCCGGCAACCTCGACCACCGCAAGGTCGTCAAGCAGGTCGAGCAGGCCTTCGCGCCGCTGCTCGCCCGCTCCGACTCGGCCCCCGCCCCGGCCCGCCGCGGCGTCAAGGCGCTCCGCACGGCCGGCCGGGTCGAACGGCTCAACCGCTCCACCGAGCAGGCCCACCTGGTGCTGGGCGTCCCCGGCGTGCCCCGGCACGACGAACGCCGCTGGGCGATGGGCGTGCTCAACGCGGCCCTCGGCGGCGGCATGAGCTCGCGGCTCTTCCAGGAGGTCCGGGAGAAGCGCGGCCTGGCGTACTCGGTGTACTCGTACTCCTCCTCCTACGCGGACAGCGGCCTGTTCGGCATCTACGCCGGCTGCCAGCCCAAGCGGGTCGAGGAGGTGCTGCGGATCTGCCGCGCGGAGCTCGCCAAGGTGGTCGCCGACGGCATCACCGAGGAGGAGCTGCGCCGGGCGATCGGCCAGATCTCCGGCTCCACCGTGCTCGGCATGGAGGACACCGGCTCGCTGATGAACCGGATCGGCAAGGCCGAGCTGAGCTACGGCCACCACCTGTCGGTGGACGAGATGCTGGCGAAGATAGCGGCCGTGACCCTGGACGACGTCCACGCCGTGGCGCGTGATGTGCTGGGCGCGTACCGGCCGTCGCTGGCGCTGATCGGCCCGATCAACGACAAGCGTGCCGCCGGGCTCGCCGACCTGCTGGTCTGAAGGGACTAATCGCTATGACGCTGCGTGTCGCCGTGATCGGCGCCAGGGGCCGGATCGGCTCCGAGGCCGTCAAGGCCGTCGAGGCCGCCCCGGACCTGGAGCTGGTCGCCGCGCTGGGCCGGGACTCGGACCTCGAGGAGCTGACCCGGGCGGGTGTGCAGGTCGCCGTCGAGCTGACCCACCCCGACTCGGTGATGCGCAACCTCGACTTCTGCGTCCACAGCGGCATCCACGTGGTCACCGGCACCACCGGCTGGGACGACGTCCGGCTGGCCGAGCTGGAGCACTGGCTGTACCCGGCGGAGGCCACCGGTCGTCCGCCGCTGCCCGTCGGCGTCCTGATCGCGCCGAACTTCTCCATCGGCGCCGTGCTCGGGATGAAGTTCGCCCAGACGGCCGCGAAGTACTTCGAGACGGTCGAGGTGGTCGAGCTGCACCACGACCGCAAGGCCGACGCGCCCAGCGGCACCGCGACCCGCACCGCCCAGCTGATCGCGGCCGCCCGCGCGCAGGCCGGCCTGCCCGCGCAGCAGGACCCGACCACGCACGGCCTGCCCGGCGCCCGCGGCGCCGACGTGGACGGCGTGCCGGTGCACTCCGTGCGGCTGCGCGGCCTGCTGGCCCACCAGCAGGTGATGTTCGGCGACACCGGCGAGACCCTCACCATCCGCCACGACTCGCTGCACCACAGCAGCTTCATGCCGGGCATCCTGCTCGGTGTGCGCAAGGTCGTGGAGACCCCCGGGCTCACCCTCGGCCTCGAACACTTCCTGGACCTGTGAGCCGGGAATGACCTCTCGTACCGGTTTCTTCGTCCTGTCCGGCGTGCTGCTGCTGGTCGCCCTGGTCTGCGTCGGCGAGGGCGTCCAGCTGATCGCCACCGGAAAGCCGCTCGGCATCGGCATGGGCCTGTGCGCCTTCGTCGTCCCGCCGATCGGCGTCTGGTTCCTGCGCCAGACCGTCCGCTTCGGCCGGGCCAGCGAGCGCCTCGCCCGCGAACTGGAGGCCGAGGGCGGCCTGCCGGTGGACGAGCTGAAGCGCACCACCGGCGGGCGGATCGACCGGGCCTCGGCCGACGCGGTGTTCGCCCGCCGCCGGACCGAGGCGGAGGCGGAGCCCGGCGACTGGCGGGTCTGGTTCCGCCTCGCGGTGGCGTACGCCGACGCCGGGGACACCCCGCGTGCCCGCAAGACGATGCAGCACGCGATCACACTGCACAGCCGCACCGAACCCGCAAGGAGTAGCGCGTGACCGATGAAACGACGGCCCCCCAGTTCCGCAGCGATGTGACCGTGGAGCTGGTCCGCAGCGCCGCCGCCGACTCGGACGTCATCTGGGCGGCCCGCGTCTCGACGGCGGGGGAGCAGTCCCTGGAGGCGCTCCGGCAGGACCCGGAGAAGTCCACGGGCCTGATCAACTACCTGATGCGGGACCGGCACGGCACGCCGTTCGAGCACAACTCGATGACCTTCTTCATCAGCGCGCCGATCTTCGTCTTCCGCGAGTTCCACCGCCACCGCAGCGGCTGGTCGTACAACGAGGAGTCCGGCCGCTACCGCGAGCTGCAGCCGGTCTTCTACGTGCCGGGCGAGGAGCGCAAGCTCGTCCAGCAGGGCCGTCCGGGCCGCTACGAGTTCGTCGAGGGCACGCCGAAGCAGTTCGACGTGGTCGGCGAGCAGATGGAGTCCGCGTACCGCGCGTCCTACCGGGCGTACCAGGAGATGCTGGACGCCGGCGTCGCGCGCGAGGTGGCCCGGGCGGTACTGCCGGTCGGCCTGTTCTCCTCGATGTACGCGACCTGCAACGCCCGTTCGCTGATGCACTTCCTGTCGCTGCGGACCAAGAAGGAGAACGCCGCCGTGCCGTCCTTCCCGCAGCGCGAGATCGAGATGGTCGCCGAGCAGATGGAGGAGCAGTGGGCCCGGCTCATGCCCCTCACCCATGCGGCCTTCGAGAAGCACGGCCGCGTCGCCCCCTGACCTGGGGTGATAGGCATATGGACGGTTTGCCGGGCATGTCTGGATTGCGGCTTTTCTAGCCGCTCCCTACGCTCGTGACACGGATTCCGGTGCTGCTTGAACCCCCGAGCATGCAGCACCGGAATCCCACTGTCTGCGCCGACCTGAGTGCTACACCTGTCCGAACCCTGGACCGGCATGGGTACCGCCCCACCGCCTACGAGTAGCTTTGGACGCATGGCTCCGACCTCCACCCCCCAGACGCCTTTCGGCCGGGTCCTGACCGCCATGGTCACCCCGTTCACCGCCGACGGCGGCCTCGACCTCGACGGCGCCCAGCGCCTCGCGGCCCACCTCGTCGACTCCGGCAACGACGGCCTCGTCGTCAACGGCACCACCGGTGAGTCCCCGACCACCAGCGACGCCGAGAAGGCCCGTCTCGTACGCGCCGTGGTGGAGGCGGTGGGGGACCGCGCCCACGTCGTGGCCGGTGTCGGCACCAACGACACCCACCACAGCGCCGACCTGGCCCGCCAGGCCGAGGCCGCCGGAGCCCACGGCCTGCTGGTCGTCACGCCGTACTACAGCAAGCCCCCGCAGGAGGGCCTGTACCGGCACACCACGCACATCGCCGACGCCACCGGGCTGCCGGTGATGCTCTACGACATCCCCGGCCGCAGCGGTGTCGCGCTGAGCCACGAGACGCTGGTCCGGCTCGGTGAGCACCCGCGGATCGTCGCCAACAAGGACGCCAAGGGCGACCTCGGCGCCGCCGCCTGGGCGATCGCCCGCTCGGACCTCGCCTGGTACTCCGGCGACGACATCCTGAACCTGCCGCTGCTGTCCGTCGGAGCGGTCGGCGTGGTCAGCGTGGTCGGGCACGTGGTCGCGGGCGAGCTGCGCAGCATGGTCGAGGCCTTCCAGGGCGGCGATGTGGCCAAGGCCACGGCGATCCACCAGAGCCTGCTGCCGGTCTTCAGCGGTATGTTCCGCACGCAGGGTGTCATCCTGACCAAGGCCGCCCTGGAACTCCAGGGCCTGCCGGCCGGGCCGCTGCGGCTGCCCCTGATCGGCGCGGACTCCGAGGAGATCGCGCAATTGAAGAAGGATCTCGCCGCAGGCGGGGTACACCTGTAACAGACACAGACGTGCGCGCCCCGGCTCGCCGGCCCCCTCCGGGGTCCGTCGCTGGACCGGACGAAGGCGCGAGAGCACCGACCCAGTAGGAAACCGACACTGAGTACGCACGCCATATGTCTCCAGGGGGAGGACCCCGGGCATATGGCGTGTGTCGTGAGGAGAGTCTTTTGAGCCACCCGCACCCCGAACTCGGCGCGCCCCCCGCTCTCAAGGAGGGCGCCCTCCGCATCACCCCGCTCGGCGGTCTCGGCGAGATCGGCCGCAACATGACGGTCCTGGAATACGGGGACCGCATGCTCATCATCGACTGCGGTGTCCTCTTCCCCGAGGACGAGCAGCCCGGCGTCGACCTGATCCTCCCGGACTTCAGCTACATCCGGGGCCGTCTCGACAAGATCGACGGCATCGTGCTGACCCACGGGCACGAGGACCACATCGGCGCCGTCCCGTTCCTGCTCCGGGAGAACCCGGACATCCCGCTGATCGGCTCGAAGCTCACCCTCGCCCTGATCGAGGCCAAGCTCGCCGAGCACCGCATCCGGCCGTACGTGCTGGAGGTCAAGGAGGACGACCGCGAGCGGATCGGCCCCTTCGACTGCCAGTTCATCGCGGTCAACCACTCCATCCCCGACGCGCTGGCGGTCGCCGTCCGCACGCCGGCCGGCATGGTCGTCGCCACCGGCGACTTCAAGATGGACCAGCTGCCGCTCGACGGCCGCCTCACCGACCTGCCGGCCTTCGCCAAGCTGGCGGAGGAGGGCATGGACCTGCTGCTGGTGGACTCCACCAACGCCGAGGTCCCCGGCTTCATCCCGTCCGAGCGGGACATCTCGGCCGCGCTGCGAAACGTTTTCGCGAACGCCGAGAAGCGCATCATCGTGGCCTCCTTCGCGAGCCACGTGCACCGCATCCAGCAGGTGCTGGACGCCGCGCACGAGTACAAGCGCAAGGTGGCCTTCGTCGGCCGCTCGATGGTCCGCAACATGGGCATCGCGCGCGACCTCGGGTACCTGAAGGTCCCCGGCAACATGGTCGTCGACGTCAAGCAGCTGGACGACCTGCCGGACAAGGACGTCGTGCTGATCTGCACCGGTTCGCAGGGCGAGCCGATGGCCGCGCTGTCCCGGATGGCCAACCGCGACCACCAGATCCGGATCGTCGAGGGCGACACCGTCGTCCTGGCCTCCTCGCTGATCCCCGGCAACGAGAACGCCGTCTACCGGGTGATCAACGGCCTGACCCGCTGGGGTGCCAAGGTCGTGCACAAGGGCAACGCCAAGGTGCACGTCTCGGGGCACGCCTCGGCGGGCGAGCTGCTGTACTTCTTCAACATCTGCAAGCCGCGCAACCTGATGCCGGTCCACGGCGAGTGGCGCCACCTGCGGGCCGCCGCCGACCTGGGCATCGCCACCGGTGTGCCGCGCAACCGCACGGTCATCGCGGAGGACGGCGTCTGCATCGACCTGGAGGACGGTGTCGCGCGGATCGTCGGCAAGGTGCAGGCAGGCTACGTCTACGTCGACGGCTCGTCGGTCGGCGACATCACCGAGGCCTCGCTCAAGGACCGCAGAATCCTCGGCGAGGAGGGCTTCATCTCGGTCTTCGTGGTGGTGGACTCCACCAACGGGAAGATGGTGAGCGGCCCGAACATCCAGGCCCGCGGCTCCGGCATCGACGACAACGCGTTCGTCCCGGTCGTCGCGAAGCTCCAGGAGGCCCTGGAGCGTTCGGCGGGTGACGGCGTCCTCGAGGTCCGTCAGGTCCAGCAGCTGGTCCGCCGGATCATCGGCAAGTGGGTGGCGGACAACTACCGCCGCCGGCCGATGATCGTGCCGGTCGTCGTCGAGGTCTGATCCTCCCGCTGGTCGGTTTGACGTGGGGCAGCCCGGTGCGTAATGTTCTCCGGGTTGCCCCACGGGACGGCCCCGGCAGAAGTTCTCGAACGAAATTCGAGAACGGAGCGCGGAAAACGGCCCGAGAAACTCTGCTAGAGTTCGGGAGCGCCGAAAGGCGAAAGCAAATCGGATAAACGAAACTCCGGAAAACGGAGCGGAAAACATCTGATAAGCTGGAAACACGAAAGAACGAAGCGCCCGGAGGGCCTGCTGGAAGGCAGACCGAAGGAA
>NZ_JBHVUV010000048.1:40465-41124 GCF_042883905.1 Kitasatospora sp. NPDC058170 | reverse complement strand
GCTCCCGGGGAGGGAGTCGGGCCGCGGCGTCGGGGCAGGGCGGGGGCCGGTGGGAGCGGCCTCCGGTCAGGAGACGAGCTTGATGACCGCCTCCGCCGCGGCCTTGCCCGCCGCGGACACGATCGCCTTCACCAGGTCGCCGAGGGCTCCCGTGACGCCGGCCGCGAGGGTGTCCGTCGCGTCCAGTTCGGCCTTGAAGGTGCCGTTGAGGATGCCGTCCCACTTCTCGGTGATCTTCGGGTTGTTGCCGGTGAACGTGAAGTCGTCGTTGCGGTCCGGGGTGCCGAACGGCAGCCCGGCGATGGTCCCTTCGGTGTGGCCGGAGTGCTGGAAGGTGAACACGGTTCCGTCCGACGCCATCACGGCGGCGGTGATCGTGTAGTCGATGTTGTCGAAACCGCTGTCGTGTGCGTGCGTGCTGAACGAGAAGAAGCCGTCCTGCCGCATCACGACGTGCGCCGAGCCTCCGATGGCGATGTCGGTGGTGACATCCTGGTCGAAGTTCTTGCTCGACGTGTCGTACCAGAACCGGTCCTGGACGGAGGCGTCGCCGCCGACGTACCAGACCTCCATGCTGCCGGGGATACGCGACACCGCCGCCACCCCGCCATTGGTGGAGGCACTGCCGCCGGGCGCCAGCTCGAAGGCCTGCCAGGCAG
>NZ_JBHVUV010000048.1:39902-40366 GCF_042883905.1 Kitasatospora sp. NPDC058170 | reverse complement strand
GCGCCCTCGTACCAGTACCGGTCCTGCACCGACCCGTTCGCCCCGACGAACCACACCTCCATACTGCCGGGGATACGCGACACCGCCGCCACCCCGCCGTTGGTGGAGGCACTGCCGCCGGGCGCCAACTCGAAGGCCTGCCAGGCAGCGCCCTCGTACCAGTACCGGTCCTGCACCGACCCGTTCGCCCCGACGAACCACACCTCCATGCTCCCCGGGATGCGGGAGACGGCGGCGATGGCGCCGTTGGTGGAGGCACTGCCGCCGGGCGCCAGCTCGAAGGCCTGCCAGGCAGCGCCCTCGTACCAGTACCGGTCCTGCACCGACCCGTTCGCCCCGACGAACCACACCTCCATACTGCCGGGGATACGCGACACCGCCGCCACCCCACCGTTCGCCGACGCGCTCCCGGGAGGCGCCAACTCGTAGCGCTTCCACGGCGACCCGTCGTACCAGTACACCCC
>NZ_JBHVUV010000048.1:0-39805 GCF_042883905.1 Kitasatospora sp. NPDC058170 | reverse complement strand
CCCCTGGAGCGAGCCGTTCGCCCCCACGAACCACACCTCCATACTCCCCGGGATACGCGACACCGCCGCCACCCCACCGTTCAGCGACGCGCTCCCGGGAGGCGCCAACTCGTAGCGCTTCCACGGCGACCCGTCGTACCAGTACACCCCCTGGAGCGAGCCGTTCGCCCCCACGAACCACACCTCCATACTCCCCGGGATACGCGACACCGCCGCCACCCCACCGTTCAGCGACGCGCTCCCCGCAGGCGCCAACTCGTAGCGCTTCCACGGCGACCCGTCGTACCAGTAGGCGCCCTGGACCGAGCCGTCCGAGGCGACCCACCAGACCTCCATGCTGCCGTCGATCCGCGAGACCGCCGCCAGGCTGCTCGACTGCGACGCGCTGCCGGCCGACGAGAGCGTGAACTGATTCCAACTCATCTGGGCTCCTCCAGTGGTGCGCTGTCCCGACACACGGACCGAAGGTCCCGGCCCGGGCCGCGTGAGGCTTCGTCCGGTCTCCCGGGCCGAGTGCTCAACGCGTGCTCTCACATTAGGAATTCGCCGTGGCGGGAGCATGAGGCCGTGGTCCCGGATACGTCCCGGGACCAGCGCACCAACCGGAGGGCCATGTCGTGGGACCTGTCCGGGGTCGGGCACGGGATCCGCCCGTACGCTTGCGCGAACGCGGGGCGCGCCCGTCTACCGCCGCGGTCCTGCCAGGGCGTACGCCACGGTGCCGGTCGCCAACAGGGTCCACGCCGTCCCGGAGGACGCCGCCGTGCCGGGGGGAAAGATCATCCAGTCGATCACCTCGCCCACCCTGCCCTGCGGAGCCGGGACGAGGAGGGCGATCGCGAGCCAGCCGGTCGGCAGGGTCCAGGCGAGCTGCGCCCCGCACAGCACCGCCCCGAGCCCGGCCAGGCCGGCCAGGCCCGCGCTGTCCCGGAGGACGACCTCGGTGGGGGCGAGCTTCGCTCCCGTCGCCTGGACCGCCAGCAGCACCGCACCGGCGAACGCACCGATCAGCAGCACGTGAGCCGCCCGGCGGGGCACCCACCGGATCGCGGCCGTCCTCTCCAGCACGACATCCCGCCCGCCGAGCCCGACGGAGGCGGCCGCCACGTTCACCGTGAGGACCAGGACCGCCATCCCCAGGTCCACCGGGCCCGGGCCGTCCTGGTTGAGGGCGCACACCGCCAGCGCGACGAGGACGACCACGCCGGCCGAGGCGGGCATCTGCCGTGAACGGGCGTACAGCCCCAGCCACCTCACTGCGACACCTCCCCCGCCAGCACCGGAAGCTGGTCGTAGCCCGAACAGGAGAGACTGGCGGCGTGCAACCGGGCGACCCGCGAGCGCTGCTCGGCCGGTGACACCGCCGTCAGCTTCGCCCAGGCGGCGTCGGCGTCCGCCCAGGTCTTGAGCGAGTACGCGTCGGTCCCCTTCTCCTCCAGCGGGTGGAGCCGGGAGTCCCGCAGGGCCCAGCTCGCGGCGACGCTCTGGACGGCGACGTGGCCGCTCCCCCCGCTCTCCCGTTCGTTGTTCCCATGGCAGTTCGGTGCCAGACCCTGGGCGATCAGCGCGCGGGTCAGCTCCGCACCCGTCGCGTCGACGAGCAGCCGTTCGTCGAAGTCGACCAGCAGCACGTCGGCGGAGATCTCGCGTTGCTCGCCAAGCGTGTGCAGCCCGGTCTCCTCCCGCACCGAGTTCGGCGCCCTGTCGCCCAGGATCTCGTGCAGCACCCGCAGCGCCTCCTTGCTGCGCAGCGCGAGATCGGGCAGGTGGGAGCGGTTCGCCTGGGTCACGCACACCGGTCCGTCGCAGACCAGGGCGGCGGCGGCCCGGTCGACGACATAGGTGTCCCGCGGAGTGGCCGGGAGGACCGGCAGGGCCAGGGCCGCGCCGACCAGGACGGGGACCACCGCGAGCAGCCGGGCCCGGCCGGTGACGGCCGACAGCAGGGCGAAGCCGGTGGCGAGCAGGCCGGTCAGCCAGAGCGTCTGGCCGAGGTGCACGGAGCCGGACAGGGTCAGCAGCATCTCCCGGGGCTCGGCGGTCGCCGGGGAGAGGAGGGCGAGCCGGTTGGGCGCCACGCCCGACGGCAGCACCCCTTCGTTGCCCTGCCGCAGGAGGAGGCCCGTCAGCATGAGGACGAGCACCACCAGGGCGGGCGGGGTGAACACGGAGGGCAGTGCCCGCGCGACGCCCATGCCGAACACGGCCCCCGCGACGAGGCCCAGCGCCGCCACGAGCGAGATCGGCAGCCAGCCGAGGGAGGTGTAGGTGGTGCGGCCGAGGGCCACCTGGACTCCGCCCACGAGGACCAGCAGGCCGAAGCCCGCCACCAGCGCGAGCGCCATCGCGCCGGACGACACCGCCGCCCGGTGCCAGGCCGGCCGCGGTGTGGTCACCAGCAGTTCCGCCGTCCGGGAGCGGGATTCGCGCAGCCCGTACACCGCTCCCATGCCCACCGCGAGCGGCCACCAGAAGGCCAGCAGGTACCGGGTCCACATGGCCATGGAGGTCCACTGGGCCGTCCACCCCGCGGTCCCCTTCCACCAGATCCCGTCGATCAGGCAGAAGACCGCCAGGCTGCCGCCCAGGACGACGACGCCGGCCCACGGGGCGACGGAGCGCTTCAACTCGATGTGCAGGACGCGTGCGCTCACCAGTTGCCTCCCTGCTGCCCGGAGTTGCGGAGCAGCGCCGAGTAGCCGCGCTCCAGGGGGCTGTCGCCCGGGTGCTCGGGGCCGCCCGCCGCGGCCAGGTCGTCCGGTGTGCCCTGGAAGACGAGGCGGCCGTCGGCGAAGAGCACCACGTCGGAGCAGGCGGCCGCGACGTCCTCGACCAGGTGGGTCGAGACGACCACGCAGGTGTCGCGGCCCAACTCCTGGAGCAGCTCGCGGAAGCGCAGCCGCTGCGCCGGGTCCAGTCCGGCCGTCGGCTCGTCCAGCAGCAGCACCGCGGGGTCGTTGACGATGGCCTGGGCGATGCCGGCCCGCCGCACCATGCCGCCGGACAGGGTCTTCATCCGGTGGTCGGCGCGGTCCGCCAGGCCCACCCGTTCCACGGCCCGCTGCACGGCCGCGGGGACGTCCCGCTTCGGGACCTCCTTCAACCAGGCCATGTACTCGACGAACTCACGCACCGTGAAGCGCTTGTAGTAGCCGAAGTCCTGCGGGAGGTAGCCGATCCGGCGGCGCAGCGCCCGGTGGTCGCCGATCCCGCCCACGGAGGTGCCGAGCAGCTCCAGTTCGCCCTCGGCGGGGCGCAGCACGGTGGCCAGCGCCCGGATCAGGGTGGTCTTGCCCGCTCCGTTGGGCCCCAGGAGGCCGTGGGTGCCGATCCCCAGGGAGAGGTCGAGCCCGTCGACGGCCATCTTCTTCCGTCCGACACGGACTCTCAGGCCGGCGGCCCGGATCTCCCAGGCGTAGGTCTTCGGCGCGGTGTCGGCCGCGCTCGTCGTGGGCGTCATGCGGTGGTCCCCTTCGAGGGTCGACGATGGTTTCACAGCGTTGAGTACGCGTTCCTGCGGGCGATCACGGCGCCGGTGCCGAGGGCGAGGAGCAGTCCCCAGGCGGGCAGTCGGTCCGGCTGCAGGGCGAGTTGCAGGGCATGGGGGACGCGGCCGGTGGCCCACGCGGGGGCCACGACGGCGACGACCCATGCGGCCGCCAGGCCGGCGGCGGCGCGGGTCACGCCGACCACGCTGCCCAGTGCCAGGGCCGTGGAGGTGAAGGCCAGTGAGGGCAGCAGCCACTGGGCGGCCGTCATGGATCCGGTCAGCCACCCGCCCACCAGGAGCGCGGGCAGGACCACGACGAGGGCCGAGGTGGTGCGTCGCAGGAGCAGGGGCAGGCCGGCCCGGGCGGTCGAGGCGGTCAGCTCGTGCGCCGGGTCCAGGCCGCGCGACCAGGAGGCGGCGACGCCGCACAGCGGGAGCACGGGCGCGATCAGCAGCATCGGCGAGGCGCCGCCGAAGACCGCCGACGGCCGGGCCGCGTCCAGCAGCAGCGCCATCAGGGTGACGACGAGGGTCATGGCCAGCCACGGGCCCATGGCCGGGGTCGTCCAGGCCGACATCCACCGCGGGCGGTACCGCCGCGAGGGTGCCCGGACGGCCGCGTCCAGCTGCGGTTCCAGGCCGGCCCGGACGGTGTCGACGAGCGCGGCGATGCCGGGCGCCTCGGTGGCCACGGACTCCGCCAGGCGGCTGCGGCACGTCGCGCACGCCTCCAGGTGGGCCTCCAGAGCCCACACCGCGTCCGCGGGCAGTTCCGTGTCACCACGTGCGTAGTCGTCGATCAGCCGCATCGACGCGTGTCCCGCGCTCATGCCAGTGCCTCCCTCATCGCGATCCGGGCCCGGCGGGCCCGTGTCTTGACCGTGCCTTCGGGCAGTCTGAGCAGGACGGCGGTCTCCCGGACGGTGAGCCCGTCGAGCACCATGGCCTGCAGCACCTGCCGGAGTTCCGGTGCGAGCCGGCTCAGGGCGTCGCCGACGTCGCCGCCGACGGTCCTGGCGAGTACCTCCTCCTCCGCCGCGGGCACCACCGCCCGCTCGGCGGCGGCGACCGGCGGTTCGGCGTGGTGGGCGCGGCGCCGGAACGCGTCGACGAGGCGGCGCGCCGCGATCGTCCACAGCCATCCGACGGCCGTCCCACCGACCGCGCTCCCGGCGAACGCGTCGGCCGCCCGCCAGACCGCCAGATAGGTCTCCTGCATGACCTCGGCGACGATCTGCTCGTCGGCGCAGCGGCGGCGCAGCCGCACCGCCAGCCACGGCGACGTGCGCCGGTACAGCTCGTCGAACGCCGGGCGCTCGCCTCGGGCCACGAGCCGGAGGAGGCGTTCCTCGTCCAGCTCGTCCAGTGCTCTCCTGCGTGATCTCACACCTGCCAGACGACGGATCCGGCGCGCAGGTTCTTCATCCGGGGTGATCTGGATCACAGTGCCGTGTGCGGAGGTTTGTCCGGCCCGTCCACGCCATCGGGCGAGGTGGGGGCTCCGGAGGCGGCCAAGGCCCCTGCGCCGCGGCCGTCCGCGCCCTTCTGCGCCGCGGCCGTCCGCGCCCTTCTGCGCGGTGCCCGTCCGCACCCTTCTGCGCGGTGCCCGTCCGCACCCGGGCGGGCCCCGGCGGTTCCCGGCGCTCCGCGGCCCGCCGGGAGCAGCGGCCACCAGGCCGGATGCCCCGCGCGGGGCTCCGCGGCCTTCCTTTAGAGTGCTTCCGTCCGCTACACGCCTGTGGCGCCGGGTGCCGACCCGTCCACGGGCCCGACCGAGGAGCAGCCGTGACCGACCAGGCGTCCATATCCCTGCAGCAGGAGATCGCCCGGGACCTCCAGGTGAGCGCGTCCTTCGACGCCGCGCAGGAGATCGAGCGCCGGGTGGCCTTCCTCGCCGACCGGCTGACCTCCACGGGTCTGCGCTCGCTGGTGCTCGGCATCAGCGGCGGTGTGGACTCCACGACGGCGGGCCGGCTGTGCCAGCTCGCCGTGGAGCGGGTCCGGGCCGCCGGGCACGAGGCGACGTTCTTCGCGATGCGGCTGCCGTACGGCGCCCAGGCCGACGAGAAGGACGCGCAGCTGGCGCTGGAGTTCATCCGCCCGGACCGGGTCCTGACCGTGGACGTGAAGGCCGCCAGCGACGCCGCGCTGGAGGCGTCGCTGGCCGGCGGCACGGTCTTCCGCGACGCGCACCACCAGGACTTCGTGCAGGGCAACATCAAGGCCCGGCAGCGCATGATCGCCCAGTACGCGGTCGCGGGCGCGCACGACGGGCTGGTCGTGGGCACCGACCACGCCGCCGAGGCGGTCTCCGGTTTCTTCACCAAGTTCGGCGACGGCGCGGCGGACGTGGTGCCGCTCACCGGTCTCACCAAGCGGCGGGTGCGGGCCGTCTCCCAGGTCCTGGGCGCGCCGTCGGAGCTGACCCACAAGACCCCGACCGCCGACCTGGAGACGCTGGACCCGGGCAAGCCGGACGAGGACGCGCTCGGCGTCACCTACGACGACATCGACGACTTCCTGGAGGGCAAGCCGGTCGACCGGGCCGCCTTCGAGGTGATCGTCCGCCGCTACCGCCTCACCGAGCACAAGCGGCAGCTGCCGATCGCCCCCTGAGTCGGTCGTCGGCCGAGCCGGTCGCCGGCTGCCCCGGGCGTCGCGGGCGGGTTCAGGGGTTCAGCGGCTCAGGGGCCGCTGGAAGGGGACGGCGACGTCGAGGACGTGCTCGTCCGCGGCGGCGCCGGACCAGTTCGGGTAGTAGACCTCGCGGGCGGACGCGCTCGGCCTGAGCCCCTGGTCGTCGAGCCATGACGCCGCCGCCTCGAAGGCCCCCGCCAGCGTCGGATACGCGCACTGCTCCTTGCGCAGTTCGATGAAGGCCTCGCGGTGCGCCGGCTCCAGGCGGACGCCGATGCGCCCGGCGGGCCCGATCGGGGAGTCCGTCGGAGCGCACAGCTCTACCGGGCCGTTGCCGTCCTGGTCGACCAGCCCGTGGTAGACCGCGAACACCGGTCCGGACAGGCACGCGCCCGCGGCGCGGAGGTGCGCGAACAGCAGCTCCGTGGAGGAGACGAGGAACCCCTCCAGTTGATCCGCCGTCGCGTGCTGCTGCACGAAGGCGACCTTCTGCTCCGGGACCTCGCGCTCGGCGATCTCGTACATCGGTTCCGTCCTTCCGATCAGGGTGTTCTGGAGGTGGACCGCGAGCGGCCGCCGGGCCCGGTGCTGCCGGTCACAGCGCTGCCAGTACGCGGCGACCAGACCGGCCGCCTGGTCGCCCTCCGCCGTCAGCACGGACCCGATCAGGGCGAGCGGCATGCCGATCGCCCGCAGCAGGGTGATCAACCGGGCCTGCTCCACCTGGTCGGGCCGGTAGGAGCGGACCCGGGTCCGCGGGTCGACATGGGCGGGTTCCAGCAGGCCCCTCTCCGCATAGAGCCGAAGCGCCTTGTGGCTCAGCCGGCTGCGCGCGGCGAACTCCCCGATGACCAGCAGATCTCGCATGCGGACATCCTCGGGCCTGCCCCTGGGGGAGGTGCAACCGCCGGGTGGTGCGCGAGATCACCGGCACGCCGGAGGGCGCCTGACGCGGCAGTGGACGGGAGGGCTGCGGCGCGGGCACCGGGCCGGCGCACCGACCCGCACCGACCCGAACCGGCCTGCGCAAGGCCAAAGTCAGGCCAAGCCAGGCCAAGCCAGGCGGTAAATTGGATTTTGTAAGTCGCATTAGCTAGCGTGTCGATCGTGAGGCTGACCAAGAGCACCGACATCGCTCTCCGCATCGCGATGCGGCTGGCCGTCGTCGACGACGACGCCAACCCGACCACCCGCGAGGTGGCCGAGGCGGTCGGCGTGCCGTACACGCACGCCGCCAAGGTGGTCAGCCGACTGCAGCACCTCGGCGTGGTGGAGGCGCGGCGCGGGCGCGGAGGGGGCCTGGCCCTCACCTTCGCCGGCCGCACCGGATCGCTCGGACTCCTGTTGCGCGAGCTGGAGGGTGTCGGGGACGTGGTCGGCTGCGAGGACGATCCGCCGTGCCCGCTGCGCGCCGCCTGCCGCCTGCGCGGGGCGCTGCGCACCGCACAGGAGGCGTTCTTCGCGTCGCTCGACCCACTCTGCATCGGCGACCTCGTCACCTCCCCCACCGGGCCGGTCCTGCTGAGCCTCACCATCAGACCCACCGGCTGACCCGCCGGCCACCCCCTCCCCGGAAGAAGCCACCCACCGAACGCGCCACCCCGGGCCGCGCCTTCGCACGCGCTCGCGCGCACCTTCACGCGGCCTGAAATGCGACTTTCAGATACCAGTTTGGAGCGAGATCGATGCTGTCCGCCAAGTCCGCCGAGGTCGTCGAAGCCACCCTGCCCGCCGTGGGCGCCGCGATCGGCGACATCACCCCGCTCTTCTACGACAAGCTGTTCGCCGCCCACCCGGAGCTGCTGCGCGACCTCTTCAACCGGGGCAACCAGGCCAACGGCACCCAGCGGCAGGCGCTGGCCGGATCGATAGCCGTCTTCGCCTCCGCCCTGATCGCCCACCCCGACCAGCGGCCGGACGCCATGCTCGCCCGGATCGCGCACAAGCACGTGTCGGTCGGCATCTCCGCCGACCAGTACCGCATCGTCCACGAGCACCTCTTCGCCGCCATCGTCGAGGTCCTCGGCGAGGCCGTCACCCCCGAGGTCGCCGCCGCCTGGGACGAGGTCTACTGGCTGATGGCCAACGCGCTGATCGCCATCGAGGACCGGCTGCGCGCCGAGGCCGCCGCCGGGCAGCACAGCGCGGACCCGGCCGACCTCTGGCGCCCCTACACCGTGGTCGCCCGCTACCAGGAGACCGACGAGGTGGCCACCTTCCTGGTCCGCCCCGCGGACGGCGGGCCGGTGCCGCCCGCCCGCCCCGGCCAGTACGTGTCGGTGCGGACCACACTGGCCGACGGCGCGCGGCAGATCCGCCAGTACAGCCTCTCCGGCTGCCCGGACGGCGCGCTGCAGTTCTCCGTCAAGCGGGCCGCCGGGTCCGGCGACGCCCCGGCCGGCGAGGTCTCCACCCACCTGCACAACCACCTGCAGGCCGGCGGCGTCCTCGAACTCACCCCGCCGCTCGGCGATGTCGCACTGGCCGACGGCGACGGGCCGGTCCTGCTCGCCTCCGCCGGCATCGGCAACACCCCGATGACCGCCATGCTCGCCCACCTCGCCGCCGACGGCTCGGCCCGGCCGGTGGTCGCCGTCCACGGCGACCGCGACCAGCTCGCACACGCCTTCCGCGCCGAACTCGCCCAGCTCACCGCCAAACTGCCGGACGCCACCGCCCACGTCTTCTACGAGCGGCCGCTCGGCGACTGGCCGGCCGAGCGCACCGGCCTGGTCGACCTCTCCACGGTGGCCGTCCCGCCCGGCACCACCGCCTACCTGTGCGGTCCGCTGCCCTTCCTGCGCTCCGTCCGGACGCAGCTGCTCGCCGCGGGCGTACCGGCGGCGGACATCCACTACGAGGTGTTCGGCCCCGACCTGTGGCTGGGCGCCTGACCCGACCGGTGCGGCGACACCACGACGGGCGCGACAACCCCTCGGGTGCATCCGCGCCTTCGGTGCATCTCACTTCGGTGCATCTCACTTGGGCGCATCCGACTTCGGTGGATCCGACAGGCGTGGTGGGACCCCGACGGCCCGGCCGGCCCGCTAGCATCGCGGGCGGGCCGGGCCGTCGGCCACCGCCGCGGGGCAGGGAGGGGGACTCGGTGCGCGTCGCGCTCTTCGCCACCTGCGCCAACGACGCGCTGTTCCCGTCGACCGCGATCGCCACCGTCCGGCTGCTGGAGCGGCTCGGCGTCGAGGTCGACTTCCCCTCCGGGCAGAGCTGTTGCGGGCAGCCGCAGTTCAACACCGGCTACCGGCGGGCCTGCGAGCCACTGGTCCGCCGGACGGCCTCGGCGTTCGAGGGGTACCCGTACGTGGTGACGCCCTCCGGCTCCTGCGTGGCGATGGTCCGCGACCAGTACCCGAGGATCGGCGCGCTGGCCGCAGCCGACGGACGCGGTACCGAACTCACCGACGTGGCGCTCGCGTTGGCACCACGCGTGTACGAGCTGACGGAGTTCCTGACGGACGTCCTGGGCGTCGAGGACGTCGGCGCGCACTTCCCGTACACCGTCACCTACCATCCGTCCTGCCACGGACTGCGGATGCTGGGGCTCGGGGACCGGCCGCTGCGGCTGCTGCGGGCCGTGCGCGGGCTGGACCTGGTGGAGCTGCCGGGCGCGGAGGAGTGCTGCGGATTCGGCGGCACCTTCGCCCTGAAGAACGCGGCGGTGTCGGCCGCGATGGCCGAGGACAAGGTCCGCAGTGCGCTGGACACCGGCGCCGACGTCCTGTGCGGGGCCGACAACTCCTGCCTGCTGCACCTGGGCGGGACGCTGCGCCGCCGCGGCGAGGCACTGCGCCCGCTGCACCTGGCCGAGATCCTGGCGAGCACCGAGGACACCCCGTGGAGGCCGGCGTGAGCGACACCTTCCTCGGCATGCCCGCCTTCCCCGAGGCCGCCGCCCGCGCCACCGGGGACGAGCGGTTGCGCGCCAACCTCCGGCACGCCACCCACACCATCCGCGACAAGCGGGCCCGCGCGGTCGCCGAACTCCCCGACTGGGCCGAGCTGCGCGCGGCCGGCAAGGCCGTCAAGGACCACACGCTGCGCCATCTCGACCGCTACCTGGTCCAGTTGGAGGAGGCGGTGACGGCGGCCGGCGGCACCGTGCACTGGGCGGCCGACGCCGCGGAGGCCAACCGGATCGTGACCGGGCTGGTCCGGGCGACCGGCGAGAGCGAGGTGGTCAAGGTCAAGTCGATGGCCACCCAGGAGATCGGGCTCAACGAGGCGCTGGCCGCCGAGGGCATCACCGCCTACGAGACCGATCTCGCCGAACTGATCGTCCAGTTGGGCGACGACCGGCCCTCGCACATCCTCGTCCCGGCCATCCACCGCAACCGCGCCGAGATCCGGGAGATCTTCGCCGACCGGATGGCCGCCTGGGGCCGGCCCGCGCCCGAGGGCCTGACGGACTCCCCCGCCGAACTCGCCGAGGCGGCGCGGCTGCACCTGCGGGAGAAGTTCCTGCGCGCCCGGGTCGCCGTCTCCGGGGCGAACTTCATGGTGGCCGAGACGGGGACCATGGTGGTCGTGGAGTCCGAGGGCAACGGCCGGATGTGCCTGACCCTTCCACGCACCCTGATCTCGGTGGTCGGGATCGAGAAGGTGGTGCCGACCTGGCGGGACCTGGAGGTGTTCCTGCAGCTGCTGCCGCGCTCCTCCACCGCCGAGCGGATGAACCCGTACACCTCGCTCTGGACCGGTACCACCGGCGGCGACGGCCCGTCCGACTTCCACCTCGTCCTGCTCGACAACGGACGGACGGCCGTACTCGCCGACCAGGTCGGGCGCCAGGCGCTGCGCTGCATCCGCTGCTCGGCCTGCCTGAACGTCTGCCCGGTGTACGAGCGGGCCGGCGGCCATGCGTACGGCTCGGTGTACCCGGGGCCGATCGGCGCCATCCTGACCCCCCAACTACGCGGCACCGCGAGCGAGCTGGACGCCTCGCTGCCCTACGCCTCAACGCTCTGCGGGGCCTGCTACGAGGTCTGCCCGGTGGCCATCGACATCCCCGAGGTGCTGGTGCACCTGCGCGAGCGGGTCGCCGAGCAGGGCGGGCACCGGCTGGAGCGCGCCGCGATGGCGGCCGCCGGGTACGTCCTGGACCATCCGGCGGCGCTCGCCGCAGCGGAGCGGCTGGCCGCCCGGACCCGGCGGCTGCACCCGCGCCGGCTGCCGGGCCCGGGCCGCGCCTGGACGGACACCCGGGACCTGCCGGAGGTCCCGGACGAGCCCTTCCGCGACTGGTGGCGGAGGAACCGCCCGTGACCGCACACCACTCCGACGGCTCCCGCGAGCTGATCCTCGGCCGAATCCGCGCCGCGCTGACCGGCACCGCGCCGGGAGTACGCGTGCCGGGAGCAGACGCACCGCGAGTAGCCGTGCCGGGAGCCGACGCGTCGCCGGAGGAACAGTCGCTGCCGCGCGACTACCTGACCAGCCATACCACCGAGGGCGACCCGGCGGCGCTGCTCGACCTGCTGCACCACAACCTGGCGGACTACCGGGCGCTGGTGCACCGCTGCACCCTGCCCCAGCTCCCCGCGGTGATCGCCGGGCTGCTCACCGCGCGCGGCTCCCGCACGGTGACCCACCCGGCCGGGCTGCCCGCCGACTGGCTCTCCGCCCTCACGGCGGCCGACGGCACGGCCGGCACTGCCGACGCGGCCGCCGCTCCCGACCGGGTACCCGCTGCCGCCACCGTCCTGCTGCCGGACGACGGCACGCTCACCGCCGCCCGACTCGACGCCGTGGACAGCGTGCTGACCGGCTGCGCCCTCGCCATCGCCGAGACGGGGACCGTCGTCCTGGACGCCGGCCCCACCCAGGGCCGACGCCTGCTCACCCTCGTGCCCGACCACCACATCTGCGTCGTCCTGGCCCCCGAGCAGGTCGTCCCCTCCGTGCCGCTCGCCCTCCCGCGGCTGGATCCGGCCCGGCCGCAGACCTGGATCTCCGGCCCGTCCGCGACCAGCGACATCGAGCTCGACCGGGTCGAGGGCGTGCACGGCCCGCGCACCCTGGAGGTCGTCCTGGTCACTCCGGCCTGAGCTCCAGGGTGCAGCACTTGGCTCCGCCCCCGCCCTTGAGCAGTTCGGAGAGGTCCACCGGGACGGGCTCGTACCCGTGCTCGGCCAGCCGGCCGGCGAGGCACTTGGCGGCCTCCGGCAGCAGCACCCGGCGGCCGTCGGAGACGGCGTTCAGGCCGAACACCTCGGCGTCGGCGCGGTCGGCGAGGATCGCGTCCGGGTAGAGGGCGCGCAGCGCGGCCCGGCTCTCGGGGGCGAAGGCCTCCGGGTAGTACATGACGTGGTCGTCGTCGAGGACCGCCAACGCGGTGTCCAGGTGGTAGAAGCGCGGGTCCACCAGGGTCAGGCTGAGCACGGGCACGCCGAACAGCGCGCCTGCCTCGGTGTGGGCCGCGCGGTCGGTCCGGAAGCCCGTCCCGGCCAGGACCCGGCGCCCGGCGACCAGGTGGTCGCCCTCGCCCTCGTTGACGAACCCGGCCCGGTGGACCTCGCGGTAGCCGTTGGCCCGGAACCACGCCTGGTAGGCGTCGGACTCCGCGGCCCGCTCCGGGTACCGGAAGGTGGCGACCAGCGCCCGGCCGTCCAGCACGGTGGCGCCGTTGGCCGCGTACACCATGTCGGGCAGGCCGGGCACCGGCTCGATCAGCTCCACGGTGTGGCCGAGCCGCCGGTACAGCGCGGCCAGCCGCTCCCACTGGCGGACGGCGAGCGCGGTGTCGGTGGGCTGCGCCGGATCCATCCAGGGGTTGATCGCGTAGTCCACGGTGAAGTGCGTCGGTCGGCACATCAGGTAGCGACGCGGCCTGGCGGTCCGCTCCGGGGTTCGGTTCGGCATACGGCAACCTCCGCCGTCCGGTGGTGCGGGAGCACGGGAGGGGCACCGGGGCACCCCGGCCGCGCGGGCGTACAGGCGTACGACCCAGAGGGCGGCTGCCCCGGCGGCGCCGTTCGCACACACGCGCGACTCCCCCGGCGGACGCAACCCCCCGCGCACCCGGCGCGGCCCCCGGCGCACAGGCGCACGGGGGGTCGGCCCCGGATGGTGACGGCCGATCAGACCGCGATCCGTCTCATCGAAGCCTGACCGGTCCCACCGAAGTCCGACCACTGCCTCCGGTGACCGGCGCAGGAGAACCGCCGGCAGCAACGGGGCGACCAGCTCCCGGAGCTCATCGGGAACCAGACGCTTCGACAGCTCAGCACCCACGACCGGCCTGATGCCGCACGAACATCAGGTCACGTGGGACGGCCTCTACGCCTTGATCGGTGCGGCCGACCTGGCGGCCTGCTCGATCTTCGCGCAGTGGGCTGCGCGGGCTTCCTCGTCGATCTGCTTCTCATGTTCGGGGCGCACCCCGGTCCGGCCGTCGAGGCCCTCGCGCAGGATATCGGCGTGCCCGGCATGCCGGTTGGACTCGCCGAGGACATGGACCATGACGGCGAACAGGTTCGTGTTGGGACAGGGCTCCGGCCACCACGGCACGTGGCCGGGGGCGTCGAGGGGAAGCTCGTTGATCGTCGCGTCCGAGTGTTCCCACGTGCGTCGGTAGAACCCGATGATCTGATCGCGGGTCTCGTCCTCGGTCGCCCACAGATCGCTGCCATCGGAGTCCTGCCACCGGGGCAGCGGTTCCGGGGAAGGGCGGTCGAAGACCTCGCCGAAGTACCTGGCCTCGACGCAGGCCACGTGTTTGACCAGGCCGAGGAGGTTGGTCCCGGTCGCCGTCAACGGTCGACGGGCGTCGTACTCGGACAAGCCGTCGAGTTTCCAGAGCAGCGCCTCGCGGTCCCGCCGCAGTCTCCCGTGCAGGTTGTCTTTCGCGAATTCATCGATCATGCGGCATGAGCCTGCCATGGGCTGCTCCTGGTCTCAAGATCCGGTACGTGGTCCGTGGCGGCGGTCAACAGCGAAGGGGTCCGGCATGTTCCGGGAAACCCACGTGGCCCATCTCACGTACCGCGACGGGCCACCTACGGTGGCGTAGGTCACTTGAGACAGTGAACTATCTCCTTCATGCCGAACCTCCAGGAGACCCTTGACCTCAGTTCGTACGCCGCCCTCGGCGACAGCTTCACCGAGGGCCTGAACGACCCCGGGGCCGGCGGCGCCTTCGCCGGCTGGGCGGACCGCCTGGCCGGTCTGCTCTCCGAGGGTCGCCCGCCGGGCGGGTTCCGCTACGCGAACCTCGCCGTACGCGGCCGGCTGCTCGACCAGATCACCGCCGAGCAGGTGCCGCAGGTCCGCCGCATCCAGCCCGATCTGGTCACCTTCTGCGCGGGCGGCAACGACATCCTGCGCCCGGGCAGCGACCCGGACGAGGTGGCCGAGCGCTTCGAGGCCGCCGTCGTCCAACTCGTCGAGTCGGCGGGGACGGTGCTCATCTGCACCGGCTTCGACACCCGGGGCGTGCCGCTGTTCAAACACCTGCGCGGCAAGATCGCCACCTACAACGGCCACATGCGGGCCGTCGCCGACCGCAACGGCTGCAAGGTCGCGGACCTCTGGTCGCTGCGCGCGGTGCAGGACCGCCGGGCGTGGAGCGACGACCGGCTGCACCTGTCCGGCGAGGGCCACCAGCGGGTCGCCCTGCTGGCCGCCCGCTCGCTGGGGCTGCGCACCAAGCAGGACCCGGAGGCGCCCTGGCCGGACGTGCCCGAGCTCTCCCCCGCCGAACAGCGCCGGGAGAACCTGCACTGGGCCCGCACCTACCTGGTCCCGTGGGTCGGCCGCCGCCTGCGCGGCGAGTCCTCCGGCGACCACGTCGAGGCGAAGCGCCCGGAGCTGCTTCCCCTCTGACGCCGCCTCAGGCAGCACGGCGGTCCGCCACCCTTCCCGCGGTACGGGTGGCGGACCGCCGGGTACCGCGGCCGGTCCGCCCCGCCCCCGCCCGTGGCCGATCCACTCCCGGCCGTGCTCGATTCACCCCCGCCCGAGGATGGTTCACGACCTCGTACCAGGCGTAGCCTCGACCGGTACGGAGCGCGCATCCATCGGGGGGACCATGCTGTTCGTCGCCGTCGTCGCCATCGTCGCCGGGTTCGCCCTCGGGTGCCTCGTCACCTCGGCCGTCCTGCGGAACCAGGCGGTCGGTGCCGCCCGCCGGGCCGCCGCCTCGGCCGCCCTGGCGGCGAAGTCCGCGGACGCCGCCCGGGCCCTGGTGGCGGCCGGGACGGCGCCGGCGGCAAAGGCGGCAGTAAAGACGGTGGCGAGGACCGCGGCGCCACCCGTGTCGGCGGTGAAACCCAAGCCCAGGCCCAAGCCGGCGCCGAAGGTGAAGCCCGCGCCGAAGCCCGCGCCCAAGCAGGTGCCCAAGCCGACGCCGAGGCCCGCGCCCAAGCAGGATGCCGTGCCGAAGCGGTGGCAGCCTGCACCGGAGCCGGGCAAGCGGCGCGCCGGACTCTCCGGTGTGCACGCCGCGCTGGTCGCGCTGGAGCAGCGGCGCCGGGCCGAGGCGGCGGATCCTTCAGCGCCCCGGGACGCCGTACCCCGGCCACGGCGAGGCGCCTCCGAGCCCTCCACGTCCACGCCGGTGCCGGCGCCCGTGCCCGTGCCGGTGCCACCGCTCGCCGACGAGGACGGCCTGCCCCGCCTCACCGTCACCGCCGGGCCGCTGGACAGCCCCGGGCCGGTCCCGCGGCACCGGGACGGCGAGCGGTTCCACTACTCCGGGCGGTGCCAGGAACCGACCGAGCGGGAGTTCCCCATCGAGCGGCCCGAGCCCGGGGTGGCAGCCGTCGCGGTGGTGGAGGCGACCACCACCTCGACCGTGGTCATCACGCCGATGGTCAGGACGCGCACCCGCGTGGACACCCACTCGTCCCTGCTCTACCTCGCCTCCTACGAAGGCCGCGGCCGCTCCCGCAGGGTGCTGGCCGGCGACGTGACCCACATCAAGGTGGAGGCACGCGGCCGCAGCCAGTGGTCGGTCCGGCTGTACAGCCCCGCCGAGATCGACGAACTGCTGGGCGAGCGCGAGGGGTTCGGCGAGACGGTCCTGTCGGTCCCGCCCGGCGCCCCCGCCGAGGTGGTCATCCACGCCAAGTCCTCGTCGTGGAACGCGAAGTTCGTCTGCGGCTGCTGGCGGGACGACGACTGCGACTGCGCCTCCCCCGAGGGGCTGCCCTCGTGGTTCGAGACCTACGTCCACGCCTACGGCGAGGCCATGCGGGTACTGGTCCTCGCCCGCCCCGGCCTGTTCGTCCTGCACACCGACAAGCCCGCGGACCCGTGGCGGCTGCAGGTGCGCCCCTACGGCACCGGCCCGAAGGACGACTGACCCGGGGCTGCGGCACGGCCGACTCGCTCGCCGCGTCGGCGAGGAGGTCGGACCACGCGGCCCCGCCAGGACCGGAGCAGCGCGCCCACCTCGCCGACGACTTCACGAACGAGTGGCCACCCGATTGCCCGACGACCTCCCGCCGAGGCCACTCGCCACGCGTGGGAAGTCGGTCCAGCCGACTTCCCACGCCGCGGCCCTACCGGATCGGCCCGCCGAGTGGCATCGGGCGCTGTCGCTACTCCTTCGAGGCCTTGCGGCAGGCCTCACCGGCGACGACGGCGGGGACGAAGTCCTCCCGCAGGAGGTGGTAGCACTGCTGGAAGGCATGCTGCCCACCGGCCGCGCCGATCAGGCAGGCGTCCTCCACGAGCTGGGCATCGGCGTCCGGCTTGTGCTCCAGAACGTAGTAGAAGCAGCCCTGCGGGGTCGCGCTCGCGGCCGGGGCGAGGGCGACGACACCGCCCAGCGCGAGGGCGAGGCCGGAAGCAGCGGCGGCAATCCGTCGTACGAGCATCAAAGTGATCAAATCCTTTCATTCATGCAGGCATTGACGACCAGTCGACGCACGGTTCGTGCACACAACCCGGTCATGGACAGGAATAGCGAAGATCTGCTGTGCTCGCCCGACGACCACGCCGGAACCACCCGAACGAGAGGATCGTCAGCCCGACTGCCAGGACGCCGGAGCCTGACCAGGAGAGGGCGGGGAGGCTTCGGGGGCGGCGTAGCGCGCCCGCCGAGAACCGCGCACAGCAGGCGTGCGCCGACGACGAGGCCCGGGAGCGTCCGGGGGGGCTCCACCGCGCTGTACGGTCGGGCGAGTACCGCGACCGTCGACACAGGAGCCGAGATGGGACCGGATCATGATTCTGATTGGTTCTGGGAGGTCCTGGAATCGACACGACCTCGTCTGTCCGCCCTGGAGTCGTGGCTGGAGTCCCACGCGCGGGAGGTGCTTGAAGCCTTCGCGCTCGCATACGAGTCCGCGGCGGAATCGCTGGCCGACTTCTCGGAAGGCGTGAGCGTGGATGGGGACGTCTGGTCCGAGGACAGCACCGAAGACCTGTGCATGTGGGTGGTCGGGCAGGGCTACGGCCTGTGGAGCTCGGTGGTTGTGGGAGAACTACGGCTGGAGGAGGTCGCTCAGATGTATCTGGGCCGTGCTCCGCTGCTTCCGGACGGCGTGGCGCCGTGGGACGGGGAGGTCTCGAAGCCTGAACACAGGGGCTACCAGTCTCCCGGGGCCATCGTCCACGGCGTCTACCGGACGCGGTTCGCCGAGGAGCTCCAGGAACGGCTTGCGAGTATGTGATGCCCGGGCCGCCGAGACCGTGGCCACCACAGGCCGCGGCCGGGACCGCAGGCATGAGGGTGAACCGGTTCCCGGTCAGGCGCTCAGGGGGCCGAGGTGGCCGCCGAGGGCTGGAAGGTGGCGGGCAGGCTGCCCTGGGTGAGGACGGCGGCGAGGTCCCGGGCCTCGTCCTCGCCGTAGTTCCCACTGATGACGACCTCGCCGCCGGTGATCGACTGGATGACGGCCGGGTGCGAGACGACCGTGCCGTCCAGCAGGATGGCGATCTGGTTGGCCGGGTCGGACTGCACGGCCAGCTTGCCCGTCACCTCGGCGAAGGCCGTCGTGCCCTTCGGGTTGAACGAGAGCGTGACCTGCCAGCCCCGGTTGTACTGGCTGTCGAAGTCGGCGGCGGCCTTGGTGACATCGACCCCCCGCACCGCGAGCGGTCCGAGGGCCAGCTTCATGGCGACCGGGTCGGCCTTGGACACCGTGCCGCAGACCGCCAGCGCGGCACCCGGATCGGTCGGCGCGGTCAGGGCCGCCGAGGAGGCACCACAGGTCAGTGCGGCGAACCGGGAGGCGAGGTCGGGCGGCACCGTGCCGGTGAGCAGCGGGTCCGGCCCACCGACCGGTTGGGTGGTGCCGCCGGGTGCGAGCGCGAGGACCGGGCGGAACTCCAGTACGGCCTGTCGGCCCAGGGCGACCAGGCGGTCGGCGGCGACCTGGCCCGCGACCGAGAGCCGTAGCCCGCCGGGCACCGGCGCCACCTGCGCGTCCGGCAGGCCTCGCGCCTTGGCCCGGCCGAGCAACAGCTCGCCGGAGCGCGTGAGTTCCGCCTCGTCGAGCCGGCGGTCGGGGGTGAACACGGCCACCGTGCGGGCGCCGGAGGAACCCGGGGCCGTGGAGGCCGTGGACGGCGCGGGCGTCGACGCTCCCGGCTCGGGCTTCGCCCCGTCGGCGGAGCAGGCGGAGACCGCCGCACCGGCGACGGCCAGGACGACCGTAACGGTCAGTACCCGGAAGGACTTTCGGCCGACCCGCGAAGAAGCGATTCCCATGCCTTGAGTCTCCCAGCGGGCGGGGCCCCGATCGGCGCCGACCGCCGATCACGTGACGCAACCGTGACAAGGACCCTCCCGGCAGAACCGGGAGGGCTGCCGGGGTTCTCGCGGGTCACCGGGTCACGCGTGCCGGGTCACGTGTACCGGGTCACGTGTACCGGGTCACGTGTACCGGGTCACGACAGGCGGCCCCTGGCGGGTTGTCTGACTGGTGCTCACCTCTCGGCGGCGCGGTCGGACGTCAACCCGAGCTCGGGAGGGCGGAGAGCAGGGCCTCGGCGGCTCGGTCGAAAGGCGCGATGCCGCCCGCTGCGTGACAGAGGATGTGGGCGCCTTCGAGTGTGACGATCATGAGGGTGGCCAGATCGGCGGCCTTGGACGGACTCATTCCGGCGTGGGTGAGTTTTCCGGTGAGCTCGCCGACCCAGCCGGCGAATCCCTCGGCCGCGACAGTGCGCAGGCTGCCCTGGTCGGCAATGGCCGCACCGCCGTCGATGGTGACCGCCGCGACTGCGCAGCCGCCGCCGGCGGCGGACGCCTGCACCACGGGGCGAACGTTGCCGAGGAAGGCCTCCACGACTTCGCGCGGCGTGCGGGCCGGCAGTTCGTGCAGGTGGCCGCGGACGTCCTCCGCGTTGCGACGGGCGGCCTCGAGTGCGAGTTGCTGTTTGCCGCCCGGGAAGTGGTGATAGATCGCCCCGCGCGCGGCACCGCTCTCGGCCAGGACGTCGTTGAAGGTCATCCCGGCCAGCCCCCGGCGCTGCAGCAGCCCGATCGCTGCGCTGATCATGCGGGACCTGGTGTCCGCGGCCATCGCAACCCCCCTTGACTAGTACGGCCATCCTACTCCATGCTCGCACCACTAGGACGCACGTACTAGTGGCGTGGGCCGGACAGGCCCCGGAACCGGAGGTTCGTGATGGGCAAGACGTTTCTCTACACCGAGATCCAGGCGGCAGTGCCGTTCGATCAGTTCGACTGGCACCAGGTCAACGCGGCACTGAAGACCGCACCGGGCCTGATCCGCAAGACGTGGCTGTCCGGGATCGGCACCCACACCATCGGCGGCTTCTACGAGTTCGACAGCGCCGAGAACGCCCTGGCCTTCGCCCAGGGCCCCTTCGCCGAAGAAGCGCGCCGGGCCGGAGCCCCGGCGACGACACGACTGTTCGACGGCGACATCGTCAAGGACGCCAGCCTCGACCTGAACTCGCCGTACTACACCTGACACCGCAGGCCGCCGCCGACGTCGGTTCGAGCGGGTTCACGCGGGCACGAGAGCACGCGGCCACGCGGGCACGCGGTCAACGGGCCGGTCGGGCCACCGGGACGAGACCGGACTGGTAGGCGATGGCCACCAGTTGGGCGCGGTCGCGGGCGTCGAGCTTGGACATGGCGCGATGGACGTGGGTCCGCACGGTGAAGGGGCTGACGTACATCCGCTCGGCGATCTCCTCGTTGGTCAGGCCGGTGGCCGCCATGGCCATCACCTCGCGCTCGCGGGCGGTGAGTGCCGACAGCCGCTGCGGCGCGTCGGTGGCGGCGGGCTCGGGCTGGGCGAGCAGCTGGTCGATCACGGCGCGGGTGGCGGCGGGCGAGAGCAGGGCCTCGCCCGCCGCCACCGTCCGCAGCGCCGCGAGCAGTTCCTTCGGGTCGGCGCCCTTGCCGAGGAAGCCGCCGGCGCCCGCCCGCAGGGCCTGGGCCACGTACTCGTCGATCTCGAAGGTGGTGAGGATGAGCACCCTGGTACCCGCGAGGTCCTCGTCCCCGCAGATCGCGGCCGTCGCGGACAGCCCGTCCACACCGGGCATCCGGATGTCCATCAGGACCACGTCGGGCCGGGTGGCCCGGGCGAGTTCGACGGCCTCGCGACCGTCGGCGGCCTCCCCCACCACCTCCATGTCCTCGGCCGCGTCGATGAGCACCCGGAAGGCGCCGCGCAGCAGCGCCTGGTCGTCGGCGAGCAGTACGCGAATGGTCATGCGTGGTCCTTGTCGTCTCGGGCGGCGGCGGTGCGCAGGGGCAGTTCGGCGGAGACCAGGAAGCCGCCCCCCGGGCGGCGGTCGGCGGAGAACCGGCCGCCCACGGCGGAGGCCCGCTCGCGCATGCCGATGAGTCCGAAGCCGGTGGCACCGGCCGCCGGGGCCGTGCCCACCAGGGCCGGCGCGGCCCCGGCGGACACAACGCCGACGGACACGGTCCCGGCGCGCCCGGACGCGGCGGGCCCGCCGTTCGCGACGGTGAGCACGACCCGGCTGTCGGAGTAGGCCAGCGTGACCTCGGCGCCGGAAGTCCGGGCGTGCTTGGCCACGTTGGTCAGGGACTCCTGGACGATCCGGTAGGCGGTCAGGTCGACCCCGGCGGAGAGCGGGCGCGGCTCGCCCTCGACCGCGAGCCGGACCGGCAGGCCGGTGCGCTCGAACGAGCTGATCAGGGCGGGGAGCCGGCCGAGGCCGGGGGCCGGCTCCAGGGGCGCCTCGGGATCGTCGGCGCGGCGCAGCAGCCCGACGGTGGCCTTGAGCTCCTGCAGTGCGGAGCCGGTGGCGTCCGTGAGGTGGCTGAGCATCTCCCGGGCCTCGGTGGGGTGGGTGTCCATGAGGTGGACGGCGATCCCGGCCTGGGCGTTGGCCAGGGCGATGTGGTGGGCGACCACGTCGTGCAGGTCGCGGGCGATCCGGATCCGCTCGTCGGCGACCCGGCGGCGGGCCTCCTCCTCCCGGGTGCGTTCGGCGCGCTCGGCGCGCTCCTCGATCGCGGCGAGGTGGGCGCGCCGGTTGCGGATCGAGTCGCCGATGGCGCCGGGCAGCACCACCCAGGTCAGCACCCCGATCTTCTCGCCCAGCGGGGCGCCGGAGTCGATGATCAGGGCGGTGCCGGTGAGCACGACGCCCGAGACGGCCGTCGCCACCCGCGCGGTGAGCCGGTCGGTGCGCACCGCGAGGAAGTAGAGCGCGACGAGGAGCGGGGCGACCAGGGTCGGGCTGGGCCGGGTGGCGGTCAGCTCCACCAGGACACCGCAGCCCAGCGTCACGGCGGCCACCGTGCGCGGGTACCGGCGGTGGAAGAACACGGCCACGCCGGAGAGCAGCGCCAGGACGAGCGCCGAGGGCTCGGGGCGCCCGTAGTGACCGCTCGGGTAGACCATGGTGCCCGCGACGGTCAGCGCGATCAGCGCGAGCCCGGACACGGTGTCCAGCAGACGGGGGCGGCGGCGGGCCAGGCGCTGCCAGATGTCGGTCATTCTCCTGCTCTCCGGTTCCGGGGGTGCCCTGGCGGCATCCCCGGCCGGGGTTCTGCCAGTACGGCGTCCGCCGCCGGGCGGCGGCGACGGGCGTGCCGGGGGCCGTCGGCGCGAACGGCGACGGCCCCCTGACCTCGGAGGAACGATTCAGACCCCCACCGAGTGCCTGACCGGCTCAGGCGCCGGTGCCCGGGTCTCCAGTCGGGCGCCCTCCACGTCGATGTCGGGCAGGATCCGCTCCAGTGGGCGCGGCAGCCACCACGCCCTGCGGCCGAGCAGGGCGAGGGCGGCCGGCACGATCGCCATCCGGACCACGAAGGCGTCGAAGGCGACGGCGGCGGCGAGCCCGAGGCCCATCATCTTGATCATCGGTTCGTTCATGCCGATGAAGCCGGCGAAGACGCTGATCATGATGAACGCGGCGGCCGTGACGACGCGGGCGTTGTGCCGGAAGCCGGTGACGATCGCCTCGCCGGGCTCCTCGCCGTGGACGTAGGCCTCACGTATTCGGGTGACCAGGAACACCTCGTAGTCCATGGCCAGGCCGAAGACCACGCCGACCAGGAAGATCGGCATCACGCTCATCACCGGGCCGGTCTGGTCGACCCCGATCAGGTCGGCGAGCCAGCCCCACTGGAAGACCGCGACCACGGCGCCGAGGGCGGCGGCCACCGACAGCAGGAACCCGAGCGCCGCCTTCAGCGGGACGAGGACGGAACGGAACACCACCAGCAGCAGGAGCACGGCCAGGCCGACCACGACCGCGAGGTAGGGCACCAGTGCGTCGGTGAGCTTCTGGGAGACGTCGATGTTCATCGCGGTGGCACCGCTGACCAGTACCGCGGCTCCGGTGGTGGTCCTCAGCCCGTCCGCCCGGTCGCGGATGGCCTGCACCAGGTCCTTGGTCTCGGCGGCGCTCGGGCCGGTGGACGGGACGGCGTTGATCATCGCCGTGTCCCCGGTCCCGTTGAACATCGGGGGCGACACCGACACCACCCCCGGCAGGGCCGCGACGGTCCTGCCGATCTGCTCGGCGGCCCCCTTCGGGTCCGCGACGCCCTTGGCGTCGACCAGGACGGTCAGCGGGCCGTTGAAGCCGGGGCCGAAGCCCTCGGAGAGCAGGTCGTAGGCGCGGCGCTGGGTGGTGGAGGTCGGCTGCGACTCCTCGCCCGGCAGGCCGAGGCGCAGGTCGAGGGCGGGCACCGCGAGGACGCCGAGGCCGATGACGCCGGTCAGCAGCACCGCCACCGGGCGGCGCAGGACGAGGCGGGCCCAGCGGGTACCGCCGTTGACCGGCTGCGCCCCCGCGGTACCGGTCCCGTCGACGACCGGGCTGGGCCCGGACTGAGTGTGCGGTGCCCGTCGGAAGCGGCTGCCCCGGCTGCGGGCACCGCCGAAGGCGCGGCGGGCGGGCGAGCGGCGGGGCAGGATCCGCCGGCCGAGGAAGCCGAGCAGGGCCGGGACGAGGGTGAGGGCCACCAGGACCGCCACCACGACCGTGCCGGCGGCCGCCAGACCCATCTTGGCGAGCACCGGTATGCCCACCACGGAGAGGCCGGCCAGGGCGATGACGACGGTGAGCCCGGCGAACACCACGGCCGAACCGGCCGTGCCGACGGCGCGCCCGGCGGCCTCCCTCGGTTCGTGGCCGTCGGCGAGCTCGGCGCGGTAGCGGGAGATGATGAAGACCGCGTAGTCGATGCCGACCGCGAGGCCGAGCATCATCGCCAGGGTGCTGGTGGTACTGGAGAGCCCCAGCGTGCTGCCGAGTGCGGTGATGCCGGCGATGCCGAGACCGACCCCGATCAGGGCGGTCAGCAGCGGCAGCCCGGCGGCGGCCAGCGACCCGAAGGTGATCACCAGGACGACGGCGGAGATCGCCATGCCCACCGCCTCCGCCGACCCGCCCGCCTCGGGCTCGGCCTGGAGGGCGGTGCCTCCGACCTCGACGGTCAGCCCGGCGTCCCGCCCGTGCTGAGCGGCCTGCCGGAGGGCGTCCGTGGCGGACGTGGTCAGCTTGCCGGGCTTGGCCTCGTAGCCGACCGTCGCGTAGGCGGTCGAGCCGTCCTTGGAGACGGCGCCCGCCTGGAACGGGCTGACCGCGCTGGTGACCTGCTCGGCGTGGGCGAGCTCGGCGACCGTCCGCTCCACCGCCTGCTGGTTGGCGGTGGCGGTGATCTTCTGCCCGGACGGGGCGACGAAGACCAGGCGTGCCGAGGCCCCCTCGGCCATGGCGCCGGGGAAGCGCGCGTCCATCAGGTCGAAGGCCTGCTGCGCCTCCGTGCCGGGCATGGCGAACCCGTCGTCGGGTGCGGCCGGTGCCTTGGCGGCCAGCACCCCGGCGGTCGCCAGCAACGCGACCCAGAACAGGGCCATCAGTCGGCGCCGGAGAAAGGCCCATCGGCCCAGGCGGTACAGGATTGTGGCCACGGAAGAGCTGACTCCTTCGGATGACGATCACCAGGTGCACGCCCGGACGCACCCCGCGGCCTGTCGGCCCGGGTCGCCCGAAGCATGGCCATCCTCGGTCGGCCGGGGCCCTCGCGTCGTCATCGCTCCGCAGGCAGTTCGCGTACTGCGCACGCAGTAGCGGACCACCTCGAACGGAGTACTCCGGGCCTCACCCGGAGTAGGTGGGCCTACACCGCGGCCTACCTTCTCCCCGACCGCCTGCCGACGCGCGGCCACCCCCGTCCTCCGGGTCCCACCCGGACTCCCCGCGCCGCCTGCCCCGCTCCCTGCCGCCTCCTGGCGTTCGTGCCACCCGAGCGAATTCCCCACCCGCCGATGAATCACACGTTCGAGTGGCCTCGCGGCGACACGCCGGGCAAGCCCGCCGGAGAGCGGCATCATCGTCTCTCCGAGGCCCCAACGACCCGTGAGGAGACGGCCGTTGACCACCACGACAACCAGTCAGAACGATAAACCGACGGACTCCGGGAAACACACCGAGGAGATGGCCTGGAGCTACCAGGGCGACACCAGCGGCCAGGCGGCGGCCGCGATGACCCCCGCCCGGATGGCACGCCGGCTGCCCCAGCTGATCGCCCGCTCCTTCGCGCCGGCCTGGCGGCTGGACCGCGGATCGGTCCTCGCCCTGCTGGCCTGCCAGGTGGTCTCCGGCGTGCTCGGCGCCTTCGGGCTGTTCGCGACGACGGGCACGATCACCGCGCTGGTGGGCTCCGGGGACGTGTCCGGCCGGATGTGGGACGCGGCGCCCTCGGTCCTGTTGATCGCCGCCGCCGCGGGCCTGCGGGCACTGCTGGGCATCGTGATCACCTGGCTGTCGCACCGCCTGTCACCGAAGATCTCCCGCGAGTCCGAACTGCGGCTCGCGGCGGCGACGATGAACGCCGAGCTCTCCGCCTACGACACCTCGGGGTTCCAGGACCGGTGGGACGCCGCCGACCGGGGCGCCGAGGTGTCCCAGGAGATCCTCGGCCAGGCCCAGAACGTGATCGCCGCCGCCGCGTCGCTCGTCGCCGCGGCGAGCGTGGCCGGCATCCTGCACCCGCTGCTGCTGCCGCTGCTGCTCCTGGCCGCGCTGCCGCAGGGCATCGCCTCGATCAAGGTGGCCCGGCTGCAGTACCTGGCCATGCTCGACACCTTCGCCGACCGGCGCGTGCTGGCCCTCATGCGCTGGTTCATGGCCGACAAGGCGTGCGCGGACGCGATCCGGGCCGACACCATGGCCCCGGTCCTGCTGGACCGCTACGCGCGGGCCGGGTCCAAGATCGACCGGCGCACCAACGAGGCGGCGTGGACGGCGCTGCGGGTCTCCCTCGCCTGGGCCCTGGTCTCCGGGGCGGGCGGCGCGCTGGTCTGGGGCGCGCTGGTCTGGCTGCTGTCCACCGGCCGGATGTCCGTCGTCTCGGCCGGCGCCGCGGTGTTCGCCCTGGTCGCGGCCGGGAACGCGCTGCGGGGCGTGGTCGGCGAGGGCACCACGCTGTTCCGCACCGGGATGTACCTGGACGACTGGTCGACCTTCCTGGACGAGGCAGGCGGCCACCGCCTCGACCGCGGCCGGGTCACCCCGGCGCCGCCGGACCGGATCGAGGTGCGGGGGGTCGGCTACCGGTACCCCGAGACCGACGCCGCGGCCCTGGAGGACGTCGACTTCACCATCCGCCGGGGCGAGATCGTGGCCGTCGTCGGCGTCAACGGCTCCGGCAAGTCCACCCTGATGCGGCTGCTGACCGCCCTCTACGTGCCCACCGCGGGCACCGTCCGCTGGGACGGCACGGACACCCGGGAGCTGGACCCGCACGCCGCCTGGAGGCATGTCGCCGTCACCACCCAGGAGTTCGCCCGCTGGCCGATGAACGCCGCCGACAACGTCCACCTCGGTCAGCCCGTGGACGACCCGGCCGCCCTGGAGCGCGCGGCGGCGGCCACCGGTGCCGACGAGGTCGTCGCCGATCTGCGCAGCGGCTGGCGGACGCTGCTGTCGAAGAAGTGGTGGGGAGGTGTCGACCTCAGCTCCGGTCAGTGGCAGCGCCTTGCCGTGGCCCGCTCCTTCTACCGGCCGGCCGCACTCATGGTCCTGGACGAGCCGACCTCCGACCTCGATCCGCGCGCCGAGCACCGGATCTTCCGGAACCTGCGCGTACTCGCCCGCAACCGGGCCATCGTGCTGGTCACCCACAACCTGATCAACACCGCCGTGGCCGACCGGATCGTGGTCCTCCACAAGGGCCGCATCATCCAGGAGGGCACCTTTCCCGAGCTCACCACCGCCGAGGGCGCGTTCCGCGAGATGTGGCTCATGCAGCACGACCGCGGCGACCACGGCATCCCGGTCCAGCCCACCGGCAAGAGCAGCACCGACCGGGACGCCCCTGGCAAGCAGGAGCGCACCGAACGGGAGAGGAGCGAACAGGAGAGGAGCGAACAGGAGAGCACCGAACGGGAGAACCCCGCAGGAGAGAGCACCGCAGGAGAGGGCGCCGGGTGAGGGCGGCCGCCCGGCCAGGCACGACGGCATCAGGCCGCCGGCGGATGTCACCTGTGCGCTACCCCCGAGGTGGGAGCCAGCTCGCCGGACCGGCCCCGCCCCGAGCGGGCCCCGGGCCGTCGGCCCGTCCGCCGACCAGGGGCGACCAGGGGCGACCGACCACACCGAAGCGGCCATCCGGGCCAACAGGCCTGCCCGAAAGGGCAGTTCAGGGGATTGCAGGGTGCACCCGGCTGGTCGGGCGGCCGCACACCGGCGGTCGGGCGGCGGTCGGCCACCCTCCGCCCAGGCCACCGCGGGCCGACGCGGGCGTCCTGATCATTTAGCGTCACCTTCCCCGTTTCCCCACGCGTCAATCACACGCGGAGGGCATTCCCGAGCCCGCACCTCCGCTCTGTTTACGGAGAGCGAAACCATCCCGTGATCTCACCCCCGCCCAGGCGGCGAAAAAGTGCCCTTGGGATGTCCCTGACGGTCGGTTAGGTTCTCCTTATGGCACGTCGTGACGACGGACCGGCACCGCCGCCGCGTCGGACCGCATTGGCCGACTGCTTCTGTGGCCCGCCGGGTCGGGAACTGCGGCCGCCCCACGGCAAAGCGGCCCGTCGACCACCGACAACCGTGCCATTAACCCACCGAAATCATCCACCAACCGACGATCGGGAGAAAATGATCGGCTGGCGAACCCGGCTCGACGGCCGGCCCCGCGCACGTACGGCGACCCTCGCCGTACGGGTCGGCGTCGCCGCCCGAGCGGGCTCCGGCCATCCGACACCACGGTCGGCACCTGCGGAGTCCCAGATTCCGCCGGGCGCCTCGCCGCCCGCCCCGGGCGACGGGGCCCGCACCCGCGGGGCGACGCGAAACGGCTTCACCACCGTCCGGAAATCGGACGGCACCGCCGCCGGAATGACGGACGGACCCCACCCCCGCCGGTCGAAACCGGCGGGCCCCCCGGGTGAGGACAGCCGAATGACAACAGTCGGGCACCACGACTCACCGCGCCCGACATCACCAGAATACGGCCACACCGGGTGGCACCGGGAAACGGCTTCCGCGGCGCATTCCGCGGCGGTCGCGAACGGCTCCCACAACCGGGAAAACCGCGCCTGTTACCCACGGGACTTATCGTGACACTGCTGAAGACCCGCACATCGATCCTCGTCGTCGAAAGAAATTCACTGCTGCGCAAGGGCTTGCACGCACTCTTCTCCGCCGAGTCCGATCTGGTCGTCCACGCGACCGTGAGCGACGTGACCGAGGCCTTGGAGGTGCTTTCGGAGCACCGCATCGACGTGGTGCTGTACGGGGCGAGCGAGTCCCTCGCGGCCGCCGAGCACGCCCTGGTCCGACTACTGGACCGGGGTTCCCCCTGCCGGGTGGTCGTGCTGAGCAAGCACGAGAGACCCGGCGAGGTGGAGATGTACCTCAGCTCCGGAGTGAGCGCCTATCTGCCCGAGGACGTGACCAGCGACTGCCTGGTGTCCGTGGTCCGGGGGCTGGCCGTCAACCGGGACCGGGTGTACATCATGGCCTCGCGGTCCGGCCTGGGCCTGGCGACCGGCCAGCGCGGAGCCCAACTCTCCTCCCGGGAAAGGGAGATCATGGGGTTGGTGGCGAACGGCCTGAGCAACTCCGCGATCGCCCTGCGCCTCAGCATCGCCCCGGGCACCGTCAAGCGCCATCTCAGGAACGTCTTCGTCAAACTCAACGCGGTCTCCCGGATCGACGCCGTCAACAAGGCCAGGGCCGCCGCGCTCCTGGTGCCGTTATGCTGAGCGGGCCGTCCGGCCGTGCTCCATCAACGGCGGCAGCGCGCCGGGCCGGCGCGGCTCCCGCAGCTGCACGACGCCGCTGAGCAGGTCGTTGTGCAGGTCCCGCAGCGGTTGCGACGGATCGATGCCCAGGTCGTCGTTGAGCTTGCGGTAGAGCGAGCGGTAGACCTGCAGCGCCTCGCTGCGGCGCCCGGCCAGGTCCAGCGCGAGCATGAGCTGCTCGTGGAACCACTCGTTGAGCGGGTGGTGCAGGGTCAGTGACCGCAGTTCCGGGATGAGTTCCCGGTGCCGGCCGATCTGCTGGTCGGCCAGGATGCGGTTCTCCAGGGCGCGCAGGCGCATCTCCTCCAGGACCGCCACGTGACCCGCCAGCGTGCCGCCGACGGGGATGTCCGCCAGGGCGGAGCCGCGCCAGAGCCGCAGCGCCTGGCGCAACCGGTCCGCCGCCGCCTCGGGGTGCCCGTCGGCCAACAGGCGGGCGCCCTCGAGGTGCAGCCGCTCGAACTCCTGGGCGTCGAGCTCCTCCTCCCCCAGCAGCAGCAGGTATCCCGGGGCCTTGGTGAGGATGAAGTCGCGGCCCTCCGCCCGGCAGAGTTTGCGCAGTTGGTAGATGTAGGTCTGCGCGGTGGTCACCACCGTCCGCGGGGGGTTGTCGCCCCAGATCTCCTCGATGATGACGCCGAGATCGACGATCCGGTTCGCGTGCATCAGCAGGATCGCCAGAGTCCACCGGACCTTCAGTGCGCTCGGTGTGCAGTGAATACCTGAATCGAGGACTTCGAGCGGGCCGAGAACATTGAACCTCATGATGCCTCCGATTTCGCCGAGATTATCGCTCGACCCATATATATCCACTCTTCGATCAAGCCCTCAAGGGGACTGCGCGCAAGGTGGCACCTCCGCTATTCCAAGGCGTCCGGCGCAGTTGTTCCAAAGGGAATACTCCCCCGCCGATCGACCCCCGCCGATCGGCGGACCCACCGTCAAGTGCTGTTAGACTGGAGCACGTTGGACCCCTGTCTCGATCCAAGGAGAATGACGTGCCCCGAAAGATCCGTGTTGCTCCGGTTATGCAAGCGAAGACCGAAGAACTAGGGGAAGCACGTCATGTCAAGCGTGAACATCGGAATCCTGGCCCATGTCGACGCCGGTAAGACCAGCCTGACCGAGCGGCTGCTGTACACCGCCGGCGTCATCGACCGGATCGGCAGCGTCGATCGCGGTGACACCCAGACCGACTCCCACGAGATGGAGCGGCAGCGCGGCATCACCATCCGGTCGGCGGTGGTGTCCTTCACCGTCGGCGACGTGAAGGTCAACCTCATCGACACTCCCGGCCACCCGGACTTCATCTCCGAGGTGGAACGGGCCCTCGGCGTGCTCGACGGCGTGGTGCTGGTCGTCTCCGCGGTGGAGGGCGTCCAGGCCCAGACCCGGCTGCTGATGCGCACCCTGGTCAAGATGGGCATGCCGGTGATCCTCTTCGTCAACAAGATCGACCGTATGGGCGCCCGCTACGACGACCTGCTGGAGTCGATCCGCTCCGAACTCACCCCGACCATCGTGCCGATGACCAGGGTGGACCGGATCGGGACGCCGCAGGCCCGCGCCGTGGCCCGCCGGATCGCGGCCGAAAACCTCGGGCTCTCCACCGACCAGCGAGAGTCGCGGGACGACCTCGGAGAACTGCCGGACGACTTCGCCACCGACCTCGCCGACGCACTGGCCGACCGCGGCGACGCCTTCCTGGCACGCTACCTCGACGACGAGGCGGCGCTCACCGAAGAGGACTACACCACCGAGCTCGCCCGGCAGACCCGGCTGGCGCAGCTGTACCCGGTGTTCTTCGGCTCGGCCGTGGCCGGCGCCGGCATCGCCGAACTGATGGACGGAATCACCAGCCTGTTTCCGGTCAATCACACAGGCGCCGAAGGCTCACCGCGTGGCACGGTGTTCAAAATCGAACGCGGCTGGGCCGGCGAGAAGGTCGCCTTCGTGCGGCTGCACTCGGGCGTGCTCGGACCCCGGAGCAAGGTCTCGATCCACCGCCAGGACCAGCACGGCGCCCTTGTCGAGCTGCCCGGCCGGACGACCGTGGTCGAGGTGTTCGACCAGGGCTCCGCGGTGATCGAGGCCGAGGCCCGTGCCGGGGACATCGCCAAGGTCTGGGGGCTCAAGGGCATCCGGATCGGCGACCAGCTCGGCAGCGCCGAGGGGCTGGGCGACCAGCACCTCTTCGCGCCGCCGAGCCTGGAGACCGTGGTCAGGGCGACCAGGTCCGGGGCGATGCCCGAACTGTACGAGGCGCTCCTGCAGTTGGCCGACCAGGATCCGTTCATCAACGTGCGCAAGAACGACGAGGAACAGGAGGTCTCGGTCTCCCTCTACGGGGAGGTGCAGAAGGAGGTCATCAAGGCGACGCTCGCCGACGACTACAAGCTGGACGTGGTCTTCGAGGGCAGCCGGATCATCTGTGTGGAGCGGCCGGTCGGGGTCGGCGAGTGGGTGGAGGAGATCGACTACCGGAGCAAGACCTTCTTCTGGGCCACGGTCGGGCTGCGGGTGGAGCCCGGTGCACTCGGCTCGGGGGTCGTCTTCCAGCGGTCGGTCGAACTGGGCTCGCTCCCGCACGCCTTCCACAAGGCGGTCGAGGAGGCGGTGCGCTCGACGCTCCACCAGGGCCTGCACGGCTGGGAGGTGCTCGACATCCTGGTGACGCTGACCCACACCGGGTTCGCCAGCCCGGTCAGCGCGGCGGGCGACTTCCGCAAGCTGACACCGCTGGTCCTGATGAACGCCCTCAAGCAGGCGGGGACGCAGGTGTTCGAGCCGGTCAACAGGTTCGAACTGGAGGTGCCGGCCGAGAACGCCAGCACCGCCCTGCTGAACCTGGTGGAGTGCACCGGCACTCCGGAGACCACGAAGGCGACGGGCACGACCTGCCTGGTGGAGGGCACCATCCCGGCCCGCACCGTGCAGGAGTTCGAACAGCGGCTGCCGGGGCTGAGCCAGGGTGAGGGCGTTCTGCTCACCCGGTTCCACAGCTTCCAGCCGGCCGTCGGCGCGACGCCGAGCCGCCGCCGGACCGACACCAACCCGCTGGACCGCAAGGAGTACATGCTGCGGGCGTTCGGCCGGATCTGACCTTACGGTCACCACCGAACAAGAGGGCCGGAAAGCACGGACAGGTCCCGATCACCGATGGTGATCGGGACCTGTCCCGTTCCTGCGGCACGCACTCCCGCGGCGACACGCGTCCGCCGGGCCGTGCGCCCGCCCGGGGCGGGCAGCGTCCGGCCGACCGCCCTTCATCCAACCCGCTCCCGCGCCAACGATTTTGACGGGACGCACCAGCACCGTGAATCCACCCGCCGCAGGGGTGCTCCCGGATTGCCCGGTGCGATCCCGCGTAATTCCCGCCGGCGGCCCGTGAAATGGCCGGGTCCACCGTGCGCAATGGGCGCCGGAAGGGCGGAACTCCACACGCATGTAAGCGAAAGACGGGTGCGGACCGAAGTCTCCCGCCCGGATGAACCGCGGTCCGGCCCCGGCGGGCAAGTTCGTCACCCCACCATGGCCACCGGCGAAACCCGGCGAAGTATTGGAGTATTCCCGGGAGTCGGTCGACACAGGCGTTCCGGCGGCACAATGTGACCAGGGACACGACATCCCCGGCAACGCGACATCTCCGGCGACGCGATCTCCCCGGCGACACAATGTGACCGACAACAGGATGTGACCGTTGACCGGTGACCGGTGACCGGGCGGCGGTCGACCCAATCGAATGCCCACCGGTCAGTGAGGCACAGGGGCGACCCCTTCCGGCAGCAGCGCACAGGCCCGCAGCACTTCGGGGATCCGCTCCGGGCCGCGGTGCCGGGCGGCGAGATAGCCGTCCGGGCGGATCAGCAGGAACTCGCCGGGTTCCAGGCCGAGCGAACGGCGCAGCGTGCCGTCCGCGTCGGCCAGCACGCCCGGCCCGTCGCCGTCGGCCAGCAGCCGGACGGAGACGGCGGCGCCGAACGAACGCTCCGCCTCCGCCAGGGCCGCCCGGAAACCGCCGAGCCCGTCGAGCCCGTCGAGCCCGTCGCGCCCACCCGACCCCGCCACCCCGTCGGGCCCGCCCGGCCCGACCGCGGGCACACCGGCCAGCAACGTCCAACGGGGATCGGCGAGTTCGGCGCGGAGCGCGCCCCATTCGGCCTGGCCGCCCGCCGGTCCGGCAGTGCCGGGCACCCGGTCGCCGGGCCTGATCCCGCCGGTGGCGTCGGTCGGCAGGGTGAGCGGGCTGTCCGGATAGGCCAGGGCCAGCCCGCAGAAGCCGCGGATCATCCGGCCCTCGATCCGGCGCCGCAGCGGCGGGACCCGGCGCAGCACGGCGGTGCCGACGGTGAGCAGCGCCGGTGCCAGCGCGGTGCGCAGCGAGACCAGTGCGGTGGCGGTCCGGGTGGAGCGCAGCAGCACGGCCCCGGTCGGCACCCGTTCGGCGTCGTAGCTGTCGAGCAGTTCGGGCCCGGCGTGGCCGCGGACGACGTCGGCGAGCTTCCAGGCGAGGTTGTAGGCGTCCTGGAGCCCGCTGTTCATGCCCTGGCCGGAGGCGGGGCTGTGGACGTGCGCGGCGTCGCCGGCGAGGAAGCAGCGGCCCGAGCGCATCCGGGTGATCTGGCGCTGCTGCACGGTGAACACCGAGAGCCAGCTGGGCGCGCCGACCTCGACCGGCCGGCCGAGGGCCCGGCCGATCTTGGCGGCCAGTCTGCGCCGGACCAGTTCGGGGTCGTCGGCCCCGGCGACGTCCACGGTGTCCACGACGCGCCACTTGCCCGGCTCCGGGAAGGGCACCAGCAGCAGCGTTCCGGGATCGGTGTGCAGCAGGTGGTTGCTGTCCGGCGCCAGGTCGGCGTCGAGGGTGACGTCGGCGTTGAGCCACTCCTGGGTCGAGTCCCCGACCAGTCGCATGCCGAGCTGTCGGCGGACGGTGCTGCGCCCGCCGTCCGCACCGATCAGCCAGGGCACCGTCGTCTCCTCGATCCGCCCGTCGGGGTGGCGCAGGGTGACCCCGACGGCGTCGGGCCCGGGCTGGACGGCGGTCAGTTCGACGCCCCACTCGATGCCGACGCCGTGCCGGGCGGTGCGCTCGCGGAGCACCCGCTCGGTCACCACCTGGTCCACCATCAGGCTGAAGGGGTAACGGGTGGGCAGCGTGTCGTAGTTGGTGTCGAAGCGGACCAGGGTGCGGCCCCGGCGGTGCATGGTGAAGTGGGTGACCCGGCGGCCCAGGGGCAGCAGTGCGTCGAGCGCCCCCATCTGGTCGAGCACCTCCATGGTCCGGGCGTGCACCGCGAGTGCCCGGCTGCTGGTGGCGGGGCCGTCGGCGGCGTCGATCAGCCGCACCCGCACGCCGCGTCGGGCGAGCTCGTGCGCCGCGGTGAGCCCGACCGGGCCGGCGCCCGCGACCAGGACGGTCGGCGGTCGGTCAGCCATGGCGCTCCTCGGCGAAGCGCTTGGCCAGGGCGAGGGTGGCACGGCTGTTGCCGCCCGCGGCCTGGCGGATGAACGCCCGGGCGGAGGCGATGGTCGCGTCGGGGCCGAGGACGGCGGGGATCGCCTCCGGGTTGAGGACGACGGCGTGCCAGGAGGTCACCCGGACGCCGTGCTCGGTCTGCGCGAAGGACCAGCGGCCGGTGTGCGCGGACATCATCGAGGGGGTGCGCAGCTGCTTGTAGGCGATGCCCGCCCCGGGGAAGCAGATGCGGATCGACTCGGTGGTGTGCTCGGAGCCGTCCGCGGTGCGGGTGTCCATCGACATGTGCTGGATGCCGGGGGTGTCCTCGCGCAGGTCGAGGCGGGCCACGTGGGGCAGCCGGGTCGGCCACTCGGCGGCCTCGTTGAGGAAGCCGTAGACCGTCTCCAGTGGGGCGTCGACCAGCACGGAGTCCTCGAACTCGAACTCCAGGCGGGCCAGTTCGGCCCAGCTCTCGGCGAGCTGCTTGATGTTGCCGAGTTCGGTGCGGCTGTTGCGGTCGGTGGCCCGGGTGATCCAGTCGACGCCCTGCGGGTCGTCGTCGACGGCGGTGAACTCGTGGGTGAGGACCAGGGTGGAGCCGCCGGGCCGCTCGCGGACCTGCCACTCCCCCGCCATCGAGGCGACCGGGGGTGAGGAGACCTCCTGGCGGAAGCCGATCCGCCGCCGGCCGCGGTCCAGTTCGCGGCGCGAGGTCCAGTGCGCGACCTCGCCGTTGGCGCCGGCCCAGATCCGCAGCCGCTCGACGCCCGCCGCCAGCTCCGCGTGCTCCACGTGCAGGGTGGGTCCGAACCGCCGGGGCCATGCCCTGGCGTCGGCGATGACGGCGTAGACGACGTCGGCGGGGGCGTCCACGTCGATGTCGTGGGTGGTGTGCTCTGTGCGGGTCATTCGTCGACCACCTTCCGTCGCGGGTTCTCTCGTGGTGTTCAGTCGGGGGTTCCGTCTGAGATCAGAATCTGATGACACGTCAGATCGATTGTCCAAAAAGGGTCCTGATGGACGATCAGTAGATTCCGAGGCCGCCGCAGACGTTGATCGCCTGGGCGGTGACGGAGGCGGCCGCGGGCGTGGTCAGGTACTCGACCATCCCCGCCACCTCGTCCGGGGTGGAGTAGCGGCCGAGCGGGATCTTCTGCTCGAAGCGCTCGAGGACGTCCTCCTCGCTGGTCTCCCAGGTGGCGGCGTACGCCTGGCGGACCCGGACCGCCATCGGCGTCTCGACGTAGCCGGGGCAGACCGCGTTGACCGTGGTGCCGGTGACGGCGAGCTCCTTGGCCAGCGCCTTGGTGAACCCGATGACGCCGGCCTTGGACGCCGAGTAGGGGGCGCCGAGCGGGACGCCCTGCTTGCCGCCGGTGGAGGCGACGGTGATGATCCGCCCGTGGCCGGCCTGCTCCATGCCGCCGGTGGTGAGCACCTCCCGGGTGACCCGGAAGACGCTGGTGAGGTTGGTGTCGATCACGTCGTTCCAGAGCTCGTCGGTGATCGTGGAGGTGACACCTCCTCCGTTGCGCCCGGCGTTGTTGACCAGCACGGTGATCGGGCCGAACCGGTCCACCGCGGCCCGTACGAGCCCTTCGACGTCCTGCTGGGAGCGGACGTCGGCCGCGGCGCCGTCCACGTCGAGCCCCTCGGCGCGCAGCCGCTCGACCGTCTCGGCGACGTCCTTCCCGGTGCGGGCGCAGAGGAAGACGCGCAGGCCGCGTCGTGCCAGCCGGACGGTGGCGGCCAGTCCGATCCCGCTGGTGGCCCCGGTCACCAGGGCGACCCCGGTTGTCTCGCTGCTCATCGCATCAGCCTCCGCTGCAGAGTCCGTGGGCCCGTTGGCCCCTGGGCCCGACCCTGCACCGCGGGCTTCGAATCCCGTTCGAGCGGGCCCGCACGGAACGCGCTCGACGGGGATTCGAAACGGGGCTGGGAACGTCGCCCTACCGATCCCCAACAACCCGAGGAGGCCCCGCAGATGCCCGGAACGCTCTACGAGGAGGTCCAGCACTTCTACGGCCGGCAGATGCGCCACCTGGACGAGGGCGCGGTCACGGAGTGGGCCGCGACCTTCACCGAGGACGGCGTCTTCGCCGCCAACGCCCGGCCGCACCCGCAGGAGGGCCGGGCGAGCATCGAGCAGGGCGCCCGGGAGGCCTCGGCGCGGCTGGCCGCCTCCGGTGTCCAGCACCGGCACTGGCTCGGGATGCTGGAGGTCGCCGAGCAGCCGGACGGCAGTGTGCTCGCCAAGACCTACGCGCTGATCGTCGCGACGCCCAAGGGCGGCGCCGCCGCGGTGCACCTCAGCTGCAGCTGCGAGGACCTGCTGGTGCGGGAGGCCGGGGAGCTGAAGGTCCGGCACCGCCAGGTGTACCGGGACGACCTTCCGGCCGTCTGAGAGGAACCCGACGTGGCTATCCCATCGGACAGTACGACCTTCGGTGCTCCCCTGGACACCGTGGCGGAGCTGATCGGCGGCCCGAGGATCGACGACCTGCTACGGCGCTCGGCCCTGCGGGCACCGCGGCACCCGGCGCTGGTCGCCGAGGGCCTGGTGTTCGACTACGCCGGGCTGGACGAGCGGGTGACCGGCTGCGCCGAGGCCCTGCGCGGCGCGTTCGGCGGCCCGCGGACGGTGATCGCGATCGCCGCCGAGCTCACCGCGGAGTTCGCCGTCACCTTCCTCGGGATCTCCCGCTCCGGGAACACCAGCGCCATGTTCAACCCGCTGATCTCGGACGACACCCTGGTGCACGTGCTGAACGCGTGCGGGGCGCGGGCGGCGCTGCTGTCGCCCGCGATGCACCGGCGGGTCTCGGCGGTGCGGCACCGGATCCCGGCGCTGGAGCACGTCGTGGTGACCGCCGACGCGGGGGACGGCACTCCCGTGCTCGACGACCTGCCGCGGACCGCCGTCCCGGACGGCGAGGAGGTGGACACCGCCTGCCTGCAGTTCACCAGCGGGACGACCGGCGCCCCGAAGACGGTCCGGCTGAGCCACCGCAACCTGCTGGTGAACGCCGCGCAGTCGGCGCACGCCCACCGGCTGGAGGCGGACGCGGTCTCGCTCAACAACCTGCCGTCGTTCCACCTGATGCACCTGAACACCGCGCTCGCGGTCGGCGCGACCCACGTGCTCTGCCCGGAGCAGGACCAGGAGGCGATGGTGGAGCTGGCCGGCGTCTGGCGGGCCACCCACCTGTACAGCCTCCCGGTGCGGCTGTCCCGGCTGGCCGGGGACCTGCGGCTGCCGGCGCTGCGGATCCCCTCGCTGCGGGCGGTGCTGTCCGGGGGCTCGGCGCTGCCGCCGCGCACCACGGCGGCCCTGTCGGAGCACTTCGGGGTCCCGGTGGTCCAGGGCTACGGTCTCGCCGAGACCTCGCCCTCCACCCACTTCGACCTGCTGGACCGGCCGACCACCGGATCCTGCGGCCCGCCGGTGGCCGGGACGGCCTGCCGGATCGTCGACGTGCAGACCGGCGCGGTGCTGCCGGTGGGCGAGAAGGGCGAGATCCAGGTCAAGGGACCGCAGCTGATGCTGGGCTACCTCGGCGACGGCCACCCGGCCGTGCCCGCGGACGGCTGGTTCAGCACCGGTGACGTCGGGCGGATCGACGAGGAGGGCCGGCTGGCCGTCGTCGACCGGATCAAGGACGTCTTCAAGTGCGACAACTGGCTGGTGTCGCCGACCGAGATCGAGCGGGTGCTGATGCGGCACCCGGCGGTCGCCGACTGCGTGGTCTTCGACCACCCCGACGAGCTGAGCGGCGCCGTCGCCGTCGGACTCGTCGTCCCGAGGGGCCCGGACGTCGACCCGGCCGCCCTGACCGCTTTCACCAACGCCCAACTGCCCTACTACGAGCACCTGCGGCACCTGCGGCTGGTGGAGGGCATCCCGCGCTCCGCCACCGGCAAGGTCCAGCGGCGCGATCTGCGCGACTGGGTGCCCGGCCGCTCCTGACCCGCGGCCGAGCACGCGCTGCCGAGCACCGGGGGCCAGGTACCGGGTGCCAGGTACCGGGTGCCAAGTACCGATCACCTTCAACCGACCAGGAGGAACACCGTGTTCACCTTCATCAACCGCTTCACCGTCACCGGCGACGTCGCCGAGTTCGAGACCCTCGTCAAGGAGATCACCGAGCACATGAGCGCCCAGCCCGGGTTCCGCTCGCACCGGCTGTACCGCTCGGCCGCCAACGCCCTGGTGTACGTGGAGACCGCCGAGTGGGACGACGCGGCCTCGCACAAGCTGGCCACCGCCGACCCGGCGTTCCGCTCGCGGGTCGGCAAGGTGATGGCGCTCGCCCAGGCCGAGCCGGCCCCGTTCGACCTGATCGCGCAGCACGGCGCCTGAGGAGAGCAGAAGATGACAACGACTGGCGAAACCATTCCGCAGGCGGTGATCCGGCTGCGCGAGCTCGCGCTCGGTGCGGCCGGCGCCGCCTCCGTCCGCGCGGCGGCCCGGCTGGGCCTGGCCGACGCGCTCGGCGAGGAGCCCGCCGCGGTGACCGATCTGGCCCGGGCGGTGAACGCCGACCCGGACGCGCTGCAGCGGCTGCTGCGCTCGCTGACCTGCTACGGCGTGTTCGCCGAGCAGCCCGACGGCCGGTACGCGCACACCGACTCCTCCCGGCTGCTGCGGGAGGACACCGACCGCACCCTCAAGCACATGGTGCTCTGGGGCACCGAGCCGTGGACCTGGGAGCTGTGGGGGCACCTCGACGAGGCCGTCCGCACCGGCAAGGCCGTCTTCCCCGAGCTGCACGGCATGGACTTCTTCGACCACCTCCACGACCAGTCGCCGGAGTCGGCCGCGGTCTTCGACAAGGCGATGACCCAGTCCAGCCGGCTCTCCGCCCTCGCCCTCGCCGACCGGCTGGACCTCAGCGGGGTCGGCACGGTGGTGGACATCGCCGGCGGCCAGGGGCACGTCCTCGCCACGCTGCTGGAGCGCAACCCGGGGCTGCGCGGCACCCTGCTCGACCTGCCCGAGGTGGTGGCGGGGGCCGACCCGCGGCTGCAGCCCGGCGGTGCGCTCGCCGACCGCGCGACGCTGCTGGGCGGCGACTGCCGCCGGGAGATCCCGGTCTCGGCCGAGGTCTACCTGCTCAAGAACATCCTGGAGTGGGATGACGAGAGCACCGTCCTGACCCTGCGCAACGTGGTGGCGGCGGCCTCGCCGGGCAGCCGCGTCATCGTGGTCGAGAACCTGGTGGACGGCAGCCCCGAGATCCGGTTCACCACCGCGATGGACCTGCTGCTGCTGCTCAACGTCGGCGGCCGCAAGCACACCAAGGCCGGGCTGGTCGCCCTGGTCGAGGAGGCGGGCCTGCAACCGGTCGAGGTCCGCCCGGTCAACTCCTACCTGGACCTGGTCGAGAGCGTGGTCCCCGGCAGCGAGGGCTGACCGCCGCGCCCCGGCGGTACGGCGTCGGGGCCCCCCACCCCCCCGGGCGGGGGGGCCCCCCCGGGGGGGGCCCCCCCCCCCCCCCCCCCCCCCCCCCCCCCCCCCCCCCCCCGGGC
>NZ_JBHVUV010000047.1:0-42107 GCF_042883905.1 Kitasatospora sp. NPDC058170 | reverse complement strand
GCGGCGGGACGACCGGGGCCGGCGCGACCGGCTGCGGCGCGGCGGTGGTCGCGGGCGGGGCGGGCGACGCCGGGACGGCCGGCGCGGAGGGGGCCGGCGCCGGTGCCGCGGGCGTGGAGGCGGCGACGGGAGCTGCAGGGGCTGCGGCGCCGTCACCGGCAGCCGGGTCGCACCCGGTCAGGGCGAGGCCGATGGTGAGGACGAGACCGGCGACGGCGGCCAGGCCGCGGTGGCCGGTGCGCGGCCGAACGGGCATGCGGGAAGGCATGGGTGGAGAACGCTCCGTTCCATCTGAAAAGAGGTTCGTCATTCAACCAGCCTGGCAACACGGGGTGCACACGGATCCCACACCTGTTGGCAGATCGTGATCTCACGGATACGGAACGCCAAGAAGCCGCCCAGGCGCGGCAACCGGGAGCGCCGGGCCTTCGCCGGGCCGTCGCGGACCGTCGCGGACCGTCGGCGGACATCCGTGGAGTCCCCAGCGCCGCCATCTCCGCCGGACAGGGCCTAAATACGGCCACCCGGCCGCGCTTGTCCGGGTTTGCTCCACTTCGGGCCATACGGTCGGTGCCGTCCCGACCGAACCCCGGTCGGCAGGCCAAGGAGATCGGCTGCCGTGCAACGCAAGTGGTGGACCCTCATCGCCGTCTCGGTCGCGACGTTCATGCTGCTGCTCGACATCACGGTGGTCAACGTCGCCCTGCCGTCGATCCGCAAGGACCTCGGCGCCAGCTTCACCGACCTCCAGTGGGTGTTCGACGCCTACGCGCTGTCCCTGGCCGCGCTGGTCCTGACGGCCGGTTCGCTCGCCGACCGGCTCGGCCGCCGCCGGTCCTTCGCCGCGGGGCTGGTGGTCTTCTCGGCCGCCTCGCTGCTCTGCGCGCTGGCGCCGAACCCGACCTTCCTCAACGTGTCCCGCGCGGTGCAGGGCGTCGGCGGAGCGGTGATGTTCGCGGTGTCCCTGGCCCTGGTCGCGCAGGAGTTCCCGCCCGGGCGCGAGCGCGGCACGGCGATGGGCCTCTACGGGGCGACCATCGGGGTCGCGGTCGCGGTCGGCCCGCTGGTCGGCGGGGCGCTCACCGACTCGCTCGGCTGGGAGTGGATCTTCTACCTCAACATCCCGATCGGCGCGGCCGCCCTGGTCGTCACCTACCTGAAGCTGGCCGAGAGCCGCGACCCGAACGCCACCCGGATCGACTGGGCCGGGGTGGTTACCTTCAGCAGCGGGCTCTTCCTGCTCGTCCTGGCGCTGGTGCGCGGGAACGCCGAGGGCTGGGGCAGCACGCTGATCGTCTCGCTGTTCGCCGGGGCGGCCGTCGTGCTGGCCGCGTTCGTGGTGGTCGAACTCCGCACCCCCGAACCGATGCTGCCGCTCGGGCTGTTCCGCCGGCACGCCTTCACGGGTGTGCAGCTGGCCGCGTTCGCGGTGTCCAGCTCCCTGTTCGCCCTGTTCCTCTACCTGACGCTGTACCTGCAGAACTACCTCGGGCTCTCCCCGTTCGCGGCGGGCGTGCGCTATCTGCCGATCACCGTGCTCAGCTTCCTGGTGGCCCCCGTCGCCGGCCTGCTGCTCTCCCGGGTCCAGGCCCGGCTGATGCTCTTCGTCGGCCTCCTCGCGGTCGGTGCGGGCCTGCTGCTGATGGGCGGCATCCAGCCCGAGGACGACTGGACGGGACTGCTGGCCGGCTTCCTGGTCGGCGGGGCGGGCGTCGGCCTGATCAACCCGGTGATCGCGGACGTGGCCGTCAGCGTGGTCCCGAAGGAGAACAGCGGCATGGCGGCCGGGATCAACGACACCTTCCGACAGGTCGGCATCGCGGTGGGCATCGCCGTCTGGGGCGCGATCTTCGTCGGGCGGGGCGCCGACAAGGTCCGCGAGCTGGCGGCGGGCACGCCGACCGCGGAGGGCGCCCACCCCCGTGAGCTGATCGAGGCCGCCTCCTCCGGCAGCCTGCCGGACCTCCTCGCCGCGCTTCCCGAGCCGGCCCGGCAGGCCGCCGCGGACGCCGCCCGCGCGGGGTTCCTCGACGGGCTCAACACCGTGCTGCTGCTCGGCGGTGTGGTCAGCCTGATCGGCGCGGTGCTCGCGCTCTGGCTCGTCCGGGAGGACGAGATCGACCGCGAGACGGCGTAGCCCGGGCGGTCGGGGCCCGGGCCGCCCGGGCCGCCCGGGCGGTCAACGCGCGGGCCGCCCGGGCCCGGAGGGAGCCCCCGGGCCCGGGCGGTCGACGCTGCGGCGGCCGGGCCCGGCCGGCCCGAACCACCTCTCCTCGCCGACCTCGTCGACCTCGTTCCCCTCGTCGACCTCGTCCCTCCTAGTGCCGCGTCAGGCAACTTTTGCCCGTCAAGGAGCGGCGTCCGGTGCGTGCTATCGGCGTGCCGGCCGGAAGTCCTCGTACTGGACGTACTTGGGCTTTCGGCCGGTGCGGCGAGAGTGCGTGCCGGGCGTCGCGACGGGGCGAAGGTTGCCTGACGCGGCACTAGCCGATCGAGATCGAGAAGATCCTGTCGGCGCCGTCGGCCGCCCCGCCCTTGTTGTCGGCGTTGGTGGTGGTGAGCCAGAGCCGGTCGGCCCCGGGCACCTTGGACACCGTCCGCAGCCGGCCGTAGGCCCCGACGTAGTAGGAGGTCGGGGTGCCGACGTTCTCGGTGTTCCCGTCGATCGGGATGCGCCACATCCGCTCACCGCGCAGCGCGGCCATGTAGACCACGTTGCGGACGATCGCGATGCCGCTCGGCGAGGCCTCGTCGACCGGCCAGCTCGCCTTGGGGTTCGTCATCCCCGCCACGCTGCAGGGGCCCTCGCAGGTCGGCCAGCCGTAGTTGGCACCGGGCTTGACCAGGTTGAGCTCGTCCCGCTTGGAGTCGCCGAACTCCGCCTCCCAGAGCCGTCCGTTGCGGTCGAAGGCCAGGCCCTGCGGGTTGCGGTGGCCGTAGCTGTAGACGTAGTTCCCGAACGGGTTGCCGGGGGCCGCCTTGCCGTCGGTGGTCAGCCGCAGGATCTTCCCGTTGAGGGAGTTCCTGTCCTGGGCCAGCGAGGACGTCTGGGCGTCGCCGGTCGACGCGTACAGGTACCCGTCGGGGCCGAACGCGAGGCGGCCGCCGTTGTGGTAGCGGTTCTTCCTGATGCCCTGGAGCAGGACCTTGTAGCCGCCCAGCGTGCTGCCGTCGTACGTCATCCGCACGATCCGGTTGCCCTCGGCGGCGGTGTGCATGAGGTACACGTAGTGGTTGGCCGACCAGTGGGGGTCGACGACGATGCCGAGCAGGCCACCCTCGCCGTCGGTGGTGACGGCGTTGGGTACGGTGCCGACCGCCGTCCTGGTACCGCCCGTGGTGAGCCGGAAGACCTTGAAGCTGTCCCGCTCGGTCACCAGCGCGCTGCTGCCGTCCGGCAGCCAGCCGATGCCCCAGGGGACCGTCCACCCGGTGGAGAAGGAGGTCGGGGAGCCCGGGACGCCGCCGTCGGCCTGGCAGGCGCCGGTGGTGAAGGAGACCGCGCCGGACGGCGCCGAGTAGTTGCCCGCGGTGTCCCGGGCGACCACGGACAGGGTGAACGGGGCGTCGCAGGCGAGCCCGGTGACCACCGCCGTGGCGGCCGGCGGGGTGCCGGTGACGGTCTTCACCACGGCGGAGCCGCTGCGGATCTCGTACGCCACCACGCCCTTGTCGTCCGTGGCGGCGCCCCACGTCAGGGTGGCGCCGGTGGCCGTGACCGCCGAGACGGTCGGGGTGCCCGGCGGGCTCGGCGGCGGGTCGGTGCTCGCCGTGGTGGTGCAGTCGACCGCGACGCTGGCCGGCGAGGCGTTGCCGGCGCCGTCCCGGGCGATCACGGTGAGGTTGTAGGTGGTGGCCGGGGACAGCCCGGTGAGCTGCTGGGACGTCGCGGTGCCGGGCGCCTCGGCGAGCTTGTTGCCGTGCTCGTACAGGTCGTAGGCGGTGACACCGACGTTGTCGGTGGCGGCGCCCCAGCCGAGGGTGAGGCCGTTCGGCCCGACGGCGGAGCAACTCGGCGCGCCGGGGCGGCTCGGCGGGGTGGTGTCGGCCGCCGCGCCCACCCGGAGGCGGTCGAGGTTGGGACCGCCGTCGGCGGTGGTGGCGGTGGCCCGGATTCGGTTGGCACCCGCGGCGAGGTCGACGCCGACGGTCTTCTCCGCCCAGGTGTCCCAGTCCGCGGTGGGCGGGAAGGTGACGGCCGCGGCGACGACCTTCCCGTTCACCGCGATGTCCATCGGACGGTTCGCCGCCCCGGCGTTGGCGTACCGGAAGGCCAGCGCGGCGCTGCCGGCCGCCGTGGCGCTCACCGTGAACTCGACGGCGGAGCCGGTGGTGTTGGTGTAGTCGACGAAGCCGGTACCGGTGTAGCCGCTGTGGTTGGTGGCCGCCTTCGCCTGGGCGAGCACGGCGTCCTCGGCCTGGTAGTCGGTGCTCGCCGCGCTCGGCGCGGACCCGGTCACGGCGGTCACGGCGGTCACGGCGGTCACGGCGGTCGCCGAGGGCGCCGCCAACCCGCCGAGGACCAGGCCCGCGGCGGCGAGTACCGCACCGCCGGCCCTGACCGCCGCCGCCGTCCGCGCGTGGCGCGGCCGTGCTCCGGCCGCCATTACGGCACCCAGTGGTTGCCGGAGGCCACGATCATCGACTGGAGCTGCACGCTGCTCCCGTAGTACAGCTTCTTGTCCACGGGCGTGGTCGCCAGCTTGGTCCAGAGCGCGTCCAGCCAGGCCTGCGAGCCCGGGTCGGTCATCGCGGTGACCGCGAACGGCGCGGTGAACGCCAGGTCGTGGCCGCTGTCGAAGGCCGAGCCGTTGAGGTGGTAGCCGGTGACCACGTTCGCCGGGTTGCCGCCCGCCTTGCCCTTGATCCAGGTGTTGATCCTGCGCGCCGAGGCGAGCGAGGCGGCGTCGCCGCTGGTGACGGCGTCCGCGCCGATCCGCCAGGGGTCGCGGCAGGCGTTCCAGGAGTAGTCGCCGTCGTTGGGGCTCTCCAGGACCTCGCCGGCGGCCGGCTTGGCCGTGCCGTTGGTGTTGACCACGAAGTCGGCGAGCAGCCCGGTGTTCGGGGCGTAGCCGCTCTGCTGCTTGGTGATCAGGTTCTGGTGCGCGCTGCGGATCGTGTCCCACGCGGCGTCGCCGGTGGCGGCCCGGAAGGCGCGGAAGTGGTCGATCATCCAGTCCGAGGAGCGGGTGACGTAGTAGGTCGAGTCGCCCTTGGTGGACCAGTCGCCGAGCAGCGTCAGGTGCGTGCTCGGGTTGATCTCGCTCGCCTTGATCGCCTTGATGTGCTTCACGGCGAGGTCCTTGTAGTCGTACGTGCCCGTGCTGCCCCACTGCCGGTCGGCGAGCAGCAGCCCGTAGGCGACGTCGAGGTCCCCGTCGGTGGCGGAGTCGGAGCCGTCGACGGACTTGCAGGAGGAGTCCTGCTCGGCCGCCAGCAGGTCGGAGTTGTTGACCGACCTGTGCGCCAGCACGTACTTCACCAGGCCGTCGAACACGGTCTTCGCGGCGGGGTCGGCGCCGGCCATGGTGGCGGTGACGACCATGCCGTACCCCTGGGCCTCGGCCACGTACGGGTGGTCGGCGTCCGGCGAGATCACCTGGTACCAGCCGTTGCCGCAGTTCTGCTTGACGAACGCGGCCTTCCAGGCGTTGTAGACGGCGACGACCTTCTGGTCGAGGTCGGCCTGCGCGCCGGTGGGCTTGAGGATCCCGGCGGCGTACGGGTAGCGGTGGCTGCCGAAGGGCACGGCGGGCCCGGCGGCGGCCTGCTGCGCGGCGGTGGCGGACGCGGCCTGCTGCGCAGCGGCGGACGCGGCGGGGGCGGCGAGCAGCCCGGCCGCCAGGCCGGCGCCCGCGAGCACGGCGGCGGCGGTGCGGCACCGCCGCGCGGCGGTCGGGTTCGGGATCGGCTTCGGGTTCGGGATCCGGTTCATCGGTGTGCTCCTCAGCCCTGGTACTGGACGACGATCTTGGTGAACTCGTACGGGGACTGCGCGACGCCGCTGCAGGCGTCGGCGTCCGTCCCGGAGCCGCAGGCGCGGTCGCGGTTGACCGACCAGAAGGCGAAGCGGGCCAGGTGGTGCTGCTGCGCGTAGCCGAGGATGGTGCGGAAGTCGCCGGTGGTGACGGTCTCGCCAGCCTCGTCGGTCTTCCCGTTCATCGAGGACACCCCGATGTGCCGGTACGCGGCGTCGTCGCTGTAGCCGTAGGCGCTCTTGACCGCGGCCTTCAGGCCGTTCAGCGCGCTGACCGTGGCCTGGCCCATGGTGCCGCTGTGGCCGCCGAAGTCGAAGGGCATGATCACCCAGCCGTCGTTGGCCAGGCCGGCCGCCGCGCCCCGCTTGATCAGGTCCTTGCCGGTGGCGTCCGGCCCGCTCGGGGTGGTGCCCATGGTGACGTAGGTGACGATGCCGGGGTTCCTGGTCTTGACGATCTTCAGGGCGTCGACCACCCGCTGACGGACCGTCGCGTTGGAGAACTCGGTGTCCTCGATGTCGATGTCCAACGCCTTGAGCTTGTAGGCGTCGATCACCTTCTGGTAGGCGCCGGCCAGTGCGCTCGCGCTGGAGCACTTCTCGCCGAGCTTGTTGCCGCTCCAGCCGCCGACCGAGACCATGACGTCGCCGCCGGCCGCCCGGATGGACTTGATCGCGGCCTCGTCGGAGCCGCCGGCCAGGGCCCGGCTGCCGTCCCACTTCGGGTTGCAGCCGCCGTCGGACAGGATGAACGCCAGGGTGAACCACCTGACCCCGGTGGCCTTCATGACGTCGGTGGGCTTCTGCGGGCTGCCCCAGCCGAGGTACTCGTAGGGCGCGGCGGCCATCCCGGGGACGGCGGCCGCGGGGGCGGCGGGAGCAGGGGCGGCGGCCGAGGCGGCGCCCACGGGGGCGAGCAGCAGGGCGGCCGGTCCGAGGGCGGCGGCCAGCAGCGGGGCCGTGAGGCGGACCCTTATGGTCGTGTGCATGCCAACTCACTTTCGTCGACCCACCGCTCGGCGGCGGCAGGCCCGGGGGGAGGACGGGAGAGTACCCGCGGCGGACGGCGGCGACCGCAGCAGGCGCCTACAGAATCGGGGGCACCGGGCAGCACGGTCAATGACTTTCGTTAGGAAAGTTTCCCAATGGTCGGCGCCCGCAACCCCGGGAAGTCGCCTTCACCGCAGATCACCTGACGCGTGATCACGCCGCCCGCCGCGCGCCGCCGCGCTCCGGCGCACCACCGCTACCGCACACACCGCCACGCGCCCTGGCCCACGCCCGGCCAGATGCCCGGCCACACGCCCGGCCGATGTCTTGACGAAGTAAGTAATGCTCCCTAACTTGAACCTCCGCAACCCGCACGGTGCTCCACTCCCCCGCGTCCGGAGGCCACGGTGTCCCCAGGTCTTACCCGAAGAATCGGCCTCTTCCAGGCCATCGCCCTCAACATGAGCCAGATGTGCGGCATCGGACCGTTCGTCACCATCCCGCTGATGGTCGCGGCCTTCGGCGGCCCGCAGGCGGTGATCGGCTGGATCGCCGGCGCCGTCCTCGCCCTGGCCGACGGCCTGGTCTGGGCCGAGCTCGGCGCCTCCCTCCCCGGCTCCGGCGGCACCTACGTCTACCTCCGCGAGGCCTTCCAGTACCGGAGCGGGCGGCTGATGCCGTTCCTCTTCGTCTGGACGGCGATGCTCTTCATCCCGCTGATCATGTCCACCGGCGTGGTCGGCTTCGTCCAGTACCTCGGCTACCTCTGGCCCGGTATGACGACCGGTCAGGGCGACCTGGTCGGGCTGGCGCTGTGCGCCCTGGTGGTGCTGCTGCTCTGGCGCCGGGTCGAGAGCGTCGCCAGGCTCACCACCGTGATGTGGGCGGTGATGATCGTCTCCGTGCTGGCCGTGATCCTCGCCTGCTACACCCACTTCAGCCCGGGCCGCGCCTTCGACTGGCCCGCGCACGCCGTCGAACTGACGCACGGCCGGTTCTGGACCGGCTTCGCGGCGGGCCTCACCATCGGCATCTACGACTACCTCGGCTACAACACCGCCGCCTACCTCGGCGCCGAGGTCCGCCGCCCCGGGCGGGTGCTACCGCGCGCCATCGTGCTGTCCATCACCGGCATCATGGCCATCTACCTGCTGCTGCAGATCGGCGTGCTCGGCGCGATGGACTGGCACGCCATGCTCGACCCCGACTCGGTGGCCTCCAGGTCGGTCGCCTCGGCCGTCCTGGAGAGCACCTGGGGCAAGGGCGCCGCCGACGTCGTCACCGTGCTCATCCTGATCACCGCCTTCGCGTCCGTACTGGCCGGCCTGCTCGGCGGCTCCCGGGTGCCCTACGACGCGGCCCGCGACGGGGTGTTCTTCCGCGCCTTCGGCCGACTGCACCCGAAGCACGGCTTCCCGGTGCTCGGACTGCTCGCCATGGGCGCGATGACCGCCGCCGGCTTCCTGCTCGGCCGCCACCTCGGCAACAGCGCCACCCACCCGCCGCTGACCGTCCTGATCAACCTGCTCACCACCGTGATGGTCATCGTCCAAGCCCTCGCCCAGATCGTCGCCGTCACCGTCCTGCGGCGCCGGCAGCCGGGGTTGGCGCGTCCGTACCGGATGTGGCTCTACCCGGCGCCGGGCATCCTCGCGGCCGTCGGCTGGCTGGTCGTCTACGGCTACGCGGACCGCAACGCCCCCGGCTTCCACCCCGTCGAGTGGTCGCTCGTCTGGGTCGCGGCCGGGTGCGGCGCCTTCCTGCTCTGGGCCCGGGCGGAACGGACCTGGCCGTTCGGCCCGCGCGAGGTCCGGGAGGAGTACCTGGAGGCGGAGGCGGTGGCCTGATCCCCCCTCGGGGCCTGCACGGGCGGCCCCGGAACAGGCTGCCGCCCTACTCGGGGGCGGGGACGGGGCCGCCGGGCCGGAACCGCTCCACCCCGACGATGTGCCGCACCTTGACCGGGCGCACGATCACCGCGACCCGCTGCTCACCCGGCACGGTCCACTCGTAGCGCTCGACGCCCAGGTACTTGCGGGCCATCAGGTCCATCCGGTCGCGCGCCTCCTCGCCCTCGATGAAGCGGGCCACCACACCACTGATCTGCACGCGGTCGAAGGGATCGGCGGCGTCCGCGTGCGAGAGGTAGACGCGCGGGTCGCGACGCAGGTTCTCCTCCTTCACCCGGCCCACCGAGGTGTTGAACGTCAGCTCCCCCTCGCCCTCCAGATCCACCCACATCGGGCTGACCTGCGGTGCCCCGTCGGCGAACACGGTGCCGACGTACCAGATGTTGAGTGCCCGCAGCCGGGCACGGACGGCTTCGTCGAAGGTCGCAGTCATCCCGGCAGGCTACCAACCACGAAGGGCGCGGCGCGGGTTGGGCGAGCCCGCCCCTACACGCCCAGGGGCTCCCCGCCCCTAGTGCCGCGTCAGGCAACCTTCGCCCCGTCGCGACGCCCGGCACGCACTTTCGCCGCACCGGCCGAAAGCCCAAGTACGTCCAGTACGAGGACTTCCGGCCGGCACGCCGACAGCACGCACCGGACGCCGCTCCTTGACGGGCAAAAGTTGCCTGACGCGGCGCTAGACGCCCAGGGCCTCCCTGCCCCGCCGTCCGGCGCGGCGGACCAGGGAGGCGAGCACCAGGTAGCCGACGAGGCTGACGAAGCTCGGGACGGCCCCGGCGAGGCGGAGTTCACCGCGCATCAGCGACACCGCGTGCAGGGTCGTCATCGGCAGGGCGAGGAGCGTCCAGCCGCCCTGCAGGACCAGTTGGGCCGGGCTCGCCACGTCCGCGCCGGCGGCGGTGCGGAAGGCCAGGCCGGCCACCAGGGCGAGCGCCGCGCCCACCCCGCCGACCACGGCCGCCGCGGTGGCCCACGGCCCGCCGAGCCGGAGGGCCGCCACGGCGGCGGCCGCCAGCAGCACGCCCGCCAGGGCATAGGCGGAGGACGCGGCCCGGTGGTGCGCACCCTTCTGCCCCGCCACACCGCCTCGCCCCGCGGCACCGTCCTCGCCGGCCCCCGTCCCTGGCCCGGACCCGCCGCCGTCCTCCCGGGCGGCCGCGCCCGGGAGGACCGTTCCGGCGGCGACCGTGGCCTCCACCACGGTGACCGTCGGCAGCGCGGGCCGCTCCGCCCGGGCCGGGTGGACCGTGTCCCGGGGAACCGGCTCCGAACAGCGGCGCACCGCCGCCCGTGACCGCCGGAAGGCGGCCGCGGCCTCGGTGCGGTGGCCCGACGCGTTGAGCACGGCGCCCAGCAGGGCCAGCGCCCACACCTCGGCCAGCGGGTCGTTCTCCTCGGCGGCGAGGGCCGCCGCCTCGTGCAGCGGGTCGACGGCCGCCGGCGGCCGCCCCGCGTCGTGCAGGGAGCGGCCCAGGCCGCTCAGCGCGGCCGAGAGGACGGCCCGCTGCCCGGCCTCCCGGGCCAGCTCGACCGCCTCGGTCGCGGCTTCGACGGCCGCCTCGTGGCGTTTCAGGTGTCCGAGCGAGGCGGCCAGGGCGGTGAGGGCGCGGGCCCGCCCGGCCGGATCCCCGGTGCGGGCACGGAAGTCGGCGACCGCCCGGTGGACGGCGGCGGCCTGTTCGTGGCCGCCGAGGGCGTCGAGCGCGTCGCCCGCCTCCTCCAGCACGAGGTGCGCGGCGTGTTCGTCCCCCAGGGCGAGCAGTTTCTCGGCCGCCTCGCCCAGGAACCTCAGGCCGCCCTCACCGCTCGCCCGGCCGGCCAGGCCGAGGGCGACGTGGTGGCGCCACTCGTCCCCGGTCTCGTTGAAGGCGTGGACGGCGAGCGCGAACACCGCACCCGCGGCCAGCGGTTCGCCCATCAGGTCGAGGCCGGCCAGGCCGAGCTGGACGTGTGCCACGCCGGAGGCGGCCCGGTCGCCGGCCGCCTCGGCCACCCGGACCGCCCGGCTCAGGTCCTTCGAGGCGGCCTTGCCCCGGCCCTTCTCGGCGAGCGCGATCCCGGCGTGCAGGCTCCCCCGGTACTCGGCCTCCGCGTCGCCGGTGGTGCGGGCGGCGATCGCGGCCGCGCGGCGCCCCTCCCGGGTCGCCTCGTCCCACCGGCCGACCGCCCGCCAGGCCTCGGCCAGCGCGGCCAGCGCCAGCGACGCGGCCTCCCAGTGGCGGATCCGCCGTGCTCCCTCCGCCGCCCCGCGCAGTACCGTCAGGGCCTCCTCGTGGCGCCCTTCCAGGCAGCGCAGGCGGCCGAGCCGCACCTGGGCGGTCAGCTGCCCGCCGGCGTCGCCGTGCTCCTCGGCGAGGGCCCGGGTGAGGGCGGCGGCGTCGGCGAGCTCGTCGTGGCGCCGCCCGTGTTCCAGGTAGGGGTCGAGCGCCTGCGCGAGGTCGGCCGCCGTCTCCGGTCCGCCGGTGGACGCAGCCCGGCGCAGCAGCCCCGCCGTCGTGGCGTGCTCCGCGTCCAGCCAGGCGAGCGCGGCGGCGCGGTCGGCGAAGACCTGCGGGGCGGCGCCGCGGCCGGACCGCAGCGGGCTCAGCAGGCGGCAGGCGGCCCGGACCTGCTCGGTGCGGCCGCGCAGCAGCCGGTCCAGCGCCTCCCGGGCCTCCTCGGCCGGTCGTGGGCCGGTGCCCGGGCCGGCCGGAACGGTCAGCGGCAGGTCGTCGTCGGCGTGCAGTGCGGGTCGCCACCAGCCGGGGGTGCCGGCCCGCCCGATCAGCCCGGCCGCGTGCAGCTCCGCGAGGTCGGCCTCGACCGACCCGGCGGCGCTGCCGGCCAGGTGCCGGGCGGTGTCGGTGGAGAAGTCGGCGCCCTGGACGAGGGACAGCAGCCGCAGCAGGCGGGTCGGCCCGGCGCCCAGCGGGCCCAGGGCCAGGCGGTGGGCGGCCGCCAGGGTCTGGACGGGCCCGTCGAGGCGGGCCAGGCCCGCCCGGATCCGGTCGAGCTCCTGGACGGTCTCGGCCGCCGTCCAGCCGGTCCGGGCCATCGCGGCGGCGGTCACCAGCAGCGCCGGCGGCAGCCCGCCGCAGGCCTTCGCCAGGCGGCGCAGGTCGAGTCCGTGCGTGGTGGCGGCCGGCACGCGGGCGCCGCGGGCGGCCAGCTCCCGCCGCAGCAGGTCGGTCGCGGCCGCGGTGGCGAGCGGTGCCAGCCCGTGGACGGTGCCCGGCACACCGCGGGGGGCGCGCCGCGCCGTGACCAGGACACCGGCGGTGCCGGGGTCGGGCAGCAGCGGGGCGAGGTCGTCGTCGGTGGCGGGGTCGTCCAGGAGCAGCAGCAGCCGGCGGCCCTGGGCGGCGTACCCGGCCAGGACGCGGCGCAGCGTCCCGGCGCGGTCGGCCGGCTCGGGCGGGATGTGCGCGGGCGGCAGGCCCAGGGCGCGCAGTGCGGTGTCGAGGGCGCGTTCGGGGCGGAGGCGGCGGGTGTGGTCGGATCCGTGGAACTCGACCGCGAGCAGGCCGCCGGGGAAGTGCCCGTCGGCCTGCAGGACGTGGCCGAGTCGGCGCGCCAGGGCGGTCTTGCCGACGCCCGGCGGGCCGGTGACGACCGCGCGCGGCTCGTCGGCGCCGGTGAGCGCCGCGTGCAGTTCGGCCAGGTCCGCGTCCCGGCCGGCGAGCGGGGAGTCGGCGGGCGGGGAGTCGGCGGGCGGCCCGATCACCTCCGGGAGGCGGACCGCGTACGGCCTGCCGCCCGTCCGCCCGTGGCACAGCACGCCTTCGCGTTCCCGGCCGACCCACGACCAGTCCAGCGTTTCCATCCGGCCCCTCGAAAGTCCGCCCCTCGGCCGCCCGCCCCTGCCCCGTCCCGGCCGGCCCTGCTCCCCCGGTACATCCCCACAGGGGCCATGACGCTAACTCATATTCACTTTCCTGTAAGGGTTTTGGGCATATTCTGGGCCCGCCGGAGGCGGTGCCCGGCCTGCGGCGCCGCCGATCGGTTCGCCCACCGGTTCACCCACCCGTCCGCCCACCGGTTCGCCCGGCGTTCATGCGGCGCTCGCCCGGCCGCGGGGCCCCGTTGGGCGGGTGCCGGGACGGTGGTACCGGCCTGTCAGATCGATCCCGGGACGGACATCGTGACCGAATCGCGCGCACCGCGGTGGCGCCGAAACCTTGCGTTCCTTCTTGTCGCCGTCGCCGGCCCGCTGGGGGCGCTGGGCGCCTCACCGGCCCAGGCGGCCGCGGCCGACGACATCCGGATCAACGAGGTGGTGACCACCGGGGACGTCGACGACTCCGTCGAGCTCTACAACAAGGGCACCGCGACCGTCGACATCTCCGGCTGGATCCTCAAGGACGACGACAACGGCTCCAAGTACGCGATCGCCGCCGGGACGACGCTGGCCCCCGGCGCGTTCCGGGCCTTCGACGTCCACGGCAAGTTCGGCCTGGGCTCCTCCGACAAGGCGCGGCTGTACCTGCCGAACGGCAGCACCCTGGTCGACAGCGTGAGCTGGAGCGAGCACTCGGACCCGTCGTGGTCCCGCTGTCCCGACGGCACCGGCGCGTTCGCCAAGGCCGCGCTCACCCTCGGTGCGGCAAACGCCTGCGGCACCAGCGGGGGCGGCAGCACCTCGCCGGTGGCCTGGCCCGGCAGCGGGTCCGTCGCGACCGCCGACGCCTCCGGCGTCTTCGGGTCGGACCTGAGCGGCCTCTACCAGGAGGGCGGCGTGCTGTGGGGGGCGCAGAACTCCGGCAAGCTGTGGCGGCTCGTGCCGAACGGCTCCGGCGGGTGGAAGCCGGACACCGCGAACGGCTGGACCTCCGGCAAGACGCTGCGCTTCCCGGGCGGCGCCGGCAGTCCTGACAGCGAGGGCGTCACGCTCACCGGCGCGGGCTCCGCGGGGGGCGTGTTCGTCTCCAGCGAGCGCAACGGCGACGCGTCCGGCACCAGCCGGCTGTCCGTCCTGCGCTACGACGTGAGCGGCACGGCGACCTCGCTGACGGCCGCGAAGGAGTGGAACCTGACCTCCGCACTGCCCGCGGTGGGCTCCAACCTCGGCCTCGAAGGCATCACCTGGGTCCCCGACGGCTACCTGACCGGCGCCGGGTTCAAGGACGCGTCGACCAACGCGGTCTACAACCCGGCCGGGTACGGCGCGCACACCGGCGGGGTGTTCTTCGTGGCCGTCGAGGGCGGCACGGTCTACGGCTTCGTGCTCCAGGACTCCGGGGCGTTCACCCGGGTGGCCACCGTCGCCAGCGGCATGGCCGGGGTCATGGAGCTGCAGTGGGAGCCGCAGGCCTCCCGGCTCTGGGTCGTCTGCGACGACACGTGCAACGGCCAGCACCGGACGATGCAGGTCGGCGCGGGCGGGGTCTTCACCACCACCGCGGTCTTCAACCGCCCGAGCGGCATGGCCAACCTGAACAACGAGGGCTTCGCCCTCGCGGGCGCCGGGGAGTGCACCGCCGGTTCGAAGCCCGTCTACTGGGCGGACGACGGCAACACCGGCGGGCACGCGCTGCGCAAGGGCAGCATCGCCTGCTGAACCGCGGGCGGGCGCCGCGACTCCAGCCGTCAGGCGGTCTCAGGAGTCGCGGCGCGTGCCGGTCGGGCCGTCTCAGGGGTCGCGGCACCGGCCAGTCGGCCGCTCAGAGCACGGTGCCGTGGTCCGGGGCCGAGCGGCGTTCGAAGACCTCGGGGCGGGCCGTCTCCAGGGCGGTGGCGACGGCGCCGAGCAGGACGGCCTCCTCGCCCAGCGCGCTGGGGGCGAGCCTGGGGCGCAGCGGGGTCAGCCGGTGCAGGGCCCGCTCCAGCGGCTCCAGGAGCAGGTCGGCGCTGTTGCCGAGGCCGCCGCCGAGCACCACGAGGTCGGGGTCGAGGATCGCGGACAGCACCGCGACGGCGTAGGCGAGCTGCTCGGCCTCCCGCTGCACGGCCTCGGCGGCGAGCCCGTCCCCGGCGCGGGCCGCGTCGAAGACCTGCTTGGCCGTCAGCGGGCCGCGCATGCCGAGGTCGAGCGCGGTGCGGACGACCGCGTCGGCGGCGGCCGACTGCTCGATCGTCCCGCCCGGTCCGCCGTCCGGGCGGGCGGGCAGCGGGACCAGGCCGACCTCGCCGGCCGCGCCGTGGGCGCCGGAGAGCAGTTCGCCGTCCTTGAGGACGCCGACGCCGAGGCCGGTGCCGATCAGCAGGTAGGCGAACATCCGGCTGCCGCGGCCGGCGCCGAGGGTGAACTCGCCGAGGGCGGCGAGGTTGGCGTCGTTGCCGACGGTGACGGCGGTCTCCAGCCCCTCCGCGATCCGGTCGAAGAGGCCGCGTCTGCCCCAGCCGGGCAGGCTGGTGGCGTAGCGGACGCCGCGCCGCCGCTCGTCCCAGACGCCCGGCGTGCCGATCACCGCGTGGACGATCTCGGGGGCGGCCAGCCCGGCCTCGGCGGTGGTCTCCCGGGCCGCCGCCACCACGGCGTCGGCCACCGCGTTCGCGGAGCGGCCCTTGTTGGGCACGTCCCGGCGGGCCACGATCCGCCCGGCGAGGTCCGCCACCGCGACGCGCAGCCGGGCCCGGCCGATGTCCACGCCGAGGACGTGGCCGGCGGTGGGGTCGGGCTCGTACAGCACCGCCGTCCGGCCGCGCTCGGGGACGAACCGGCCGGCCTCGCGGGCCAGCCCGGCCTGCTCCAGCGCGGCCAGCGCGGTGGAGACGGTGGGCTTGGAGAGGCCCGTGTCCCGGGCGAGCTGGGCGCGGGAGGAGGGTCCGCCGGTGCGCAGCAGTTCGAGCAGCAGCCATTCGTTGTTGCTGCGCAGCCGCTGCCGGTTCCACGGCTGCGCCGGCGCCCCGCCCGGCGGAACAGTGGTCGGCAGGTGGCGGGTCATCGGGTCCTCCGGTCGCGGGCGCTCGGCAGGGCGCCCTTCGCGGCGCCTGCGGCCTGGGCTCAGGCACGCCCAAGTATGACCGGTCGTCAACCCGCTCATCGGCCGGAATACCCGCAGGCCGGGCTCAGCCCACCCAGGAGCCGGTGAGGCGCTGCACGGCGGAGCCGTCCAGGTCGGCGAGCTTGGCGCCGACGAAGGCGCGGGCCCGGTCGGAGGTCTGGACGCGGAACGGCGGCTGCTCGGCGGTCAGCGCGTCGATGATCGCCTCGGCGGCCTGCTCGGCGGTCTGGGCCTGGTCGAAGGCGGCCCGGGTGCGCTCGGCGTACGCCTGCAGGGCGGGGGCGTAGGGGCCGGCGGCGGTCAGCAGGGCGGGCAGGTCGATGCCCTGGCTGGCGACGAACTCGCTGGCCACGGCGCCCGGCTCGACCACGGTGACGTGGACGCCGACGGTCGCGGCGACCGGGGCCAGCGACTCCATGAAGCCCTCGACGGCGAACTTGGCGGCGCAGTAGGCCTCGTTGAAGGGCTGGCCGATCACGCCGCCGACGCTGGTGACGGTGACGACCCGGCCGCCGGCGGCCCGCAGGTGCGGCAGTGCGGCCCGGGTGACCTCGACGACGCCGAAGAAGTTGACCTCCATGGTGGCCCGGACGGGGTCGAGGCCGTCCTGCTCGACGGTGCCGACGTACCCGGCGCCGGCGTTGTTGACCACGGCGTCGAGCCGGCCGTGCCGGGCGATGACCTCGTCCAGGCAGGCGGCGACGGAGGCGGGGTCGGTGACGTCCAGCCGGGCGACCTCGATCCGGTCGGCGACGCCGGCCTCGGCGGCGGCCTCGGTGAGCGCGCCGGAGCGGGCGGTGTCCCGCATGGTCGCGACGACGTGGTGGCCGGCGCGGGCGGCGGCGACGGCGGCGGCCAGGCCGATGCCGGAGGAGGTGCCGGTGATCAGGACGGTGCGGGTGGTGGTCATGCGGGCGCTCCCGAGGGGTTCGGCTTTATGTGCGTGCGCACACACCATAGGACCGTGTGCACGCACACGCAAACGGGTAGAGTGCCGGGCATGGCGCGCACCGACCTCACTCTCGGAGACCTCACCGCCCGCGACCACGCCTTCTACGGCCTCGTCTGGGCCGGGGCCACCCTCAGCGCCCGGGTCGACCAGGCCCTGGGCCGGGCGCACGACCTGCCGCTCTCCTGGTTCGAGGTGATGCTCTGGCTGCACGCCCAGGACGGGCCGGTCGCCGCCTCCGACCTCGGCGCGGTGACCCTGCTCAGTCGCAGCCAGGTCTCCCGGGTCGCCGACTCCCTGCAGGCGCGCGGCCTGGTCGAGCGCGCGCCCTCCCCCACCGACGCCCGCTCGGTGCGGATCACCCTGACCCCGGCCGGGCGGGAGGCCTTCGCCGCCGCCGACGCCACCCGCCGCGCGGCCCTCGCCGAGGCCTTCGACGACCGGCTGGACGAGCAGGACATCGCGGCCCTGGAGGGCATCTGGGCCAAGCTCAAGCAGCCGCCGGCCGACCCGCCGACGGCCTGAGCCGACCTGCCGAAGGCCTGAGCCGGCCCGCCCCAGGAGCCTGGACCGACCCGCCGGAGGAGCCCGGACCGACCTGCCGGGCCCGGCCTGCCGGGCGGCACCGGATACGCGGCCGGTACACACCGGGTACACGGGGTGCACGACGGGTCACAACACCGCCACCGCCCGGTCAAGCTTTCGTCGAGGTGTGGGCGCGCCCCCGTCCGACGCGTGATCATGGGCGTATGCGGTTCCGGCACGGCAACGGAGGAGAGAGCGCCGCACCGGCGGGTCCGGGCCCACGCGGCGGCCCCCTCGCCACGGCGCACAAGGCCATGGCGACGGAGAGCGACAGCCCGGATCTGCTCCGCGAGGTGCTCGCGACCGCCCCGGTCGGGGTGGCCCTGCTGGACGAGCGGCTGCGCTGGCAGTACCTCAACGCGGCGTTCACGACCGCGACCACCCTGCGCCGGGCCGACCTGCTCGGGCGCCCGGTCGAGGACACCCCCTTCGCCGGCGCCGCCGGCACGCTGCGCCGGGTGCTCGCCGACGGACGGAGCCGCGAGCGGGTCGCCGGCGGGCCCGACGGCCCCGCCGCCCCGGTGCCGCCCGGCCTGCGGGTCCGCTACCGCCCGCTGGAGCGCGCCGGGCGGGTGACGGGCGTGGTCGTCGCCGTGCTGGACGACCCCGACCCGGACCGGCAGCGGCTGCACGCGCTGGAGCAGGCCCGCGCCCGGCTGGCCCTGCTCGACGCGGCCGCCGAGCGGATCGGCACCACCCTGGACGTCGGCACCACCTGCGCCGAGCTGGCCGCCTTCGCCGTCCCCGACCTGGCCGACCTGGTCACCGTCGACGTGCTGGCGTCCGACGCCACCGTCCGCTCCGGCCACACCTCGGCACTGCGGCTCGGCCGGACGGCCGTCGACTGCGCCGCCGGACTGCACGCGGACATCGGCCCGCTCGCCCGCCCCGGCGAGTCGGTCCGCTACCGGGAGGGCTCGGCCGCCGCCCGCAGCCTGGCCACCGGCGCCGCCGTGCTCGCCGTCCGGCTCCCGGACGAGGAGCTCGCCGCCGCGGCCCCGGACCCGGCCAGCCTCGCCGCCTACCGGGCGGCCGGGGTCGCCTCGCTGCTGGTGGTGCCGCTCACCGCCCGGGGCCAGGTGATCGGGCTGCTGACGCTGGCCCGGCTCGCCGCCTCACCGCCCTTCACCCCGGACGAGGCCGTGCTGATCGGCGACCTGGCCGCCCGCGCCGCGACCGGCATCGACAACGCCCGCCGCTACACGCGCTCCCAGGGCATCGCCCTGGAACTCCAGCGGGCCCTGCTCAGCGAGCCCGGCAACCCGCACCAGAACCTGGAGCTGGCCTCCCGCTACCTCCCGTCCGGCACCGCCTCGGTGGTCGGCGGCGACTGGTACGAGACGGTGCGGCTGCCGTTCGGCCGGACCCTGCTGGTGATGGGCGACGTGATGGGGCACGGCGTCGAGGCGGCCGTCGACATGAGCACCTACCGGTCCACGCTGCGGGACGTCGCGGGCATGGACCTGCCCCCGCACCGGATCCTGCGCCAGCTGGACACCGTGATCTCGGCCAACGAGTCGGCCCGCCCGGCGACCTGCCTGCTCGCGCTGGCCGACCCGGGCCGGGGCCGCTGGACGCTCTCCAGCGCCGGCCACCTGCCGCCGGCCCTGATCACCCCCGACCGGCCCACCGAACTGCTGCGCATCCCCACCGGCCCGCCGCTCGGCACCGGGTTCGGCGGCTACGAGCAGGTGACCCGGGAGCTGCTGCCCCGGCAGACCCTGCTGCTGTACACCGACGGACTGGTGGAGCGGCGGGACGAGGACATCGACGTCTCGCTCGACCGGCTCGCCGCCCTGCGGCTGCCCGCCGGGGGCGAGTTGGACGACCTGCTGGACGCCGTGCTGCACGCGCTGGCGCCGGACGGGCCGTCCGCGCAGACCGCCGAGGACGACATCGCGCTGCTGGCGGCCCGGCCGCGGGCCCGGTAGCAGGAGCGCGAGCCTTCGCCGGGAGCCCTGGCGGGAGCCTTGGCGGGAGGGGAGCCCTGGCGGGAGCCTGAGCGGAACCGGCCGGGGCGGCCCGCCGGGCAGTGGGAGGGGTCAGAGCTTGGCCAGCGCCTGCTCCAGGTCGGCCCAGAGGTCCTCCGGGTGCTCGATGCCCACCGCGACCCGGACGGTGCCGGCACCGATGCCGGCCGCGGCCAGCTCCGCGTCGTCGAGCTGGCGGTGCGAGGTGCTGGCCGGGTGGAGGACGAGGGTGTGCACCCCGCCGAGCGAGGGGGCGAGCGAGGCCAGCCGCACCGCCTCGGTGAAGGTCCGGGCCGCCTCCCGGCCGCCGGCCAGGTCGAAGGCGAGGACCCCGCCGTGGCCCTGCGGCAGCAGCCGGCGGGCGAGCTCGTGGTCCGGATGGGCGGGCAGGCCCGGGTAGTGGACGGCGGTGACGGCCGGGTGGGCGGCCAGCCGGCCGGCCAGGTCCAGCGCGGTCTCGCTGTGGCGGCGGACCCGCAGCCCGAGGGTCTGCAGGCCGCGCAGCGTCAGCCAGGCGCTGTTCGGGTCGGCCGAGGCGCCCAGCTCGATGGCGTACCGCCAGACGGTGTGGTGCAGTTCGGCGTCGGCGAAGACGGCGAGACCGGCCAGCACGTCGGAGTGGCCGCCGAGGTACTTGGTGGCCGAGTGGACCACGATGTCGGCGCCGTGCTCGATCGGCCGGCAGAGCAGCGGGGTCGCGAAGGTGTTGTCCACGACGCTGACCACCCCCGCCTCCCTGGCGACGCCGATCAGACCGGGGAGGTCGGTGACCCGGGTGGTCGGGTTGGAGATGGTCTCCAGGTGCAGCAGCCGGGTGTTGGGGCGCAGCGCCGCCCGCACCTCGTCCGGGTCGTCGCCCCGTACGTGCGTCACCTCCACGCCCCAGCGCCGGGACAGGTCGGCGAGCATCGCGAAGGTGCCGCCGTAGAGGCTCTGTTGGGCGATCACGTGGTCGCCGGAGCTCAGCAGGGCGAGCAGCACGGTGTTGATCGCGCCCATGCCGGAGGCGGTGGCGATCGCACCCGCGCCGCCCTCCAGTCCGGCGACCGCCTTCTCCAGCGAGCGGACCGTCGGGTTGCCGTAGCGGTTGTAGAAGAACGCCTGGTCCGGTCCGGTGAAGGCACGGGTCAGCGAGTCGGTGTCCTCGAAGGCGAACAGGTGGCTCTGGTGCAGCGGCACGCCCAGCGGGCGGCTGCCGGTCACCTCCTCGACGGGCGGGTGGACGATCCGGCTCTCGGGGTGCAGCGCGCTGTCGAAGTCGTTCATGCCGCCCATCATCGGCCGCCGCGGCCGGCCTCGACCAGGGCCAATCCCGACGAAGTGGCCCCACTCCGGGGAGCGGCGGTGTCCTCGCGTTGGGCTCGGGAGCGTGCCAGGGCCCGCCGCCCCGCCCGGGTCAGGCGGGCTGCAGTGCCCGTGCCAGGTCCTCGGCCTCGCGCAGCTGCTCGACGCCCAGTCGCCGCAGGTCCCGCAGCAGCAGGGCGCTGTCGGCGACGGCCTCGTCCGGCCGGGGCACCTCCTGTGCCAGCGGCATCCCGAGGAGGGCCGCCAGGCCGTCGGCGGGCAGGCCCAGCACGATCGCGAAGTCGGCGACCAGATCCGGCGTCAGCGCGGCCGCGCCGGTGGCGATCCGGCCGTAGGCGTCGGCCATCCAGTGGCGGCCGGTCAGCAGGCGGAAGACCTTCGCCGTGCCGGTCCACCCGAGGTTGCGTGCCGCGACCATCCGCATCAGCAGGTTCCCGGGCGAGCGCGGATCCGGGGCCGCGGCGGGCAGCCCCTCGATCCGTCCGGTCTGCCGGGTGGGCGGCAACGACGCGACGAAGGAGCGGAGTTCGGCCCGCCGGTCGGCAGGCAGCGCCTTGCCGAACCGCACGATGCCGACGATCGACGTGGTGGCCATCCCGCCGGCCGGCGCGAGGTCCTCCGGCAGCGGGAGCGCCGCGATCTCGAACAGGTCGGCGGTGTCGAGGCCGAGCGCGGGCGCGAGCCGGCGCAGCAGCGCCTGGTCCGGCGCGGCGCCGTCCAGCACCGCGGCCAGCTCGGCCCCGGCGACCTCCGCCCGGCGGGCCAGGTCGGCGGGCTCCAGGCCGTGGTGGTCCAGCAGTCGGGCCGCCAGATCGGCGAAGCCGGGAAGCTCTGTCATGGCGCCAGCATAGGGCGGCCCGGCCGGTCCCACGCACCGCCGCCCACCTGGGACGATGCCGCCGACGGAGTCGCCGCCCCGGCTGACCGGGTGGTGGTACCTCGCCCGGTGACAGGCCGGCGGGACCGTCGAGGGTGTCCACCGCGGTCCGGGACCGGCCCCTACTGGACCTACTGGACCGGGCCGGCCACCGTTTCGATGGGCAGAATCGGCCATCTCGGCTCTTTGCGGGTCAGGCTCGCCAGCTCTTCCGGTGGTTCGGCGCCGTCCCGAACAGCCGTGACGTAGGCCTTCGCCTGCTGCAGGCTCAGTCGCGGGGCCTTCCTGCGCAGATGGCCCATCGCGGCCACGACCCCGGCGGAGGCCACCAGCCCGCGAACGGCGGAGGCCAGCGGATCCGGGCGTCTGATGCCCTTGGTCCGCAGGAGGTAGTCCTCCTCCCAGCCCTCGTCCAACCACCCGGCGCCGGGGACGTAGTGGATGCTCCCGTCGTACCGGTCCACCAGGTAGTGGCCACTGACGAGGTCGCCGCCGCGTGTGTCACGGGTACGGGCGGACTCCGCCACGTTCCAGAAGACGAGCCAGCCGACGGAGTGTTCCTCCACCTGGCAGACGGCCAGCTCGGGGACCGGCCCGCTCCACGGCCAGGTCAGCCGCTCGCCGGCCAGGAAGGACTCGACGAGCTCGACGGCGCGTTCCTTGGCGATCACGCTCTCATCCTTCACCACGGGTCAACCTGGTTTCCCGGCAGGACGACGCCGACCGACGCCGACCGGCGCAGTAGGGCCGGACCGCGCGCGCCGGGTGGCGTCTCGGACTGCGGGGCCGACGGCGGACGGAGGGAGGTGGTCATGGCCCTGGGGACGCGTCGGCGGAGGCCCCGGTTGCGGCCCGGCCCGGACGGCGGGCTCCGGTCGGTCGGCCGCTCCTGCTACTCGCCCGTCTCGTGGAAGAGGAAGGCCCGAGGGCCCTGCCGCTCCCCTGTCCACAGGAGGTCCGCCCGGTTGGAGGGCAGCGCCAGCGACCGCGAACCCACCGCGTACTCCGGATCCTGGGCCAGCGCGATGTAGTACCCGCCGCTCCAGTGGAGCAGCAGCACCCACTCGGTGGGGTCGGCCTCGCCCCAGGCGATCGCCCCGCCCGGCGCGCCGAGGTAACGGCCCGTCACGATGTTGCGGAAGGTGTAGGTGCCGCTCCCGGTCGCCGCCGCCTGCCACTTCCCGTGCTCGGGGTGCTGCGCGCCGACTCCGCCGACCCGTTGCAGCCGGACCCCCGGTTCCAGGGCGGGACCCATGGTCAGGAAGTAGTCGTGGTCGAGGTGGTGGACGATGTGGTACCGGCCGTCGGACAGCGGCTCCGCCACCGCCCCCGCGGAGGGGTTCACCCCGACGACGGTGAAGGAGGACGCCCTGTCGCTGAAGGCGTTCAGCAGCTGCGGACAGTCGGTCCGGTGCCTGTCGCGGTCCCCGTCGCCGTCGTGGTCGTACAGCGCGACCTCGTAGCCGTCGGCCACCCGGAGGGAGGCGACCGTGCGGTTGCCGATCGTCTCCCTCAACTGCTCGCCGTAGACGCGGCACTCCGGCCGCCCACCGTACACCCCGGCGACGAGGTCGGACTTTCTGACGGCCATGCTCCTGCCCGCGTAGTCCCGGTCGGCGAACAGTTCGGCGACGACGTCGTCAGGCGATGACACGAAGAACCTCCACGTGGGTGCTGCGGTTTCCCGGGCGGACCATGACGTGATCATGACTAATTCGGGGACGTCATGAGGCCGAACCCTGCGGATGTGGCCGAATCGAGCCCCCGCCCCGCCGGGCCGAGGGCGAACCCGACCGCAGCAGGCCCGCCGTGCTCAGGAGCCCCGGCAGCCCGGAGGGCACCCACGATCGAGGCCTTCGACGGCATCCGCGCCGGGGTGGACGGCGGTCGCTCGCAGCTCCACGCCTGCCGGTTCTCCGGGACCGGCCTCGCCGGGAACCTCAGGCGGATCGACGTCCCGGTCCTGATCGCGCACGGGGACGACGACCGGATCGTCCGGATCGCGACCGGCGCCGCGTCACTTCCGGCGGCGCCGGCGGCCCCACAGCACCAGCGGGACGGCGGCGGCCATCGCGGCGGCCTCCGGGGGCGGCGGGGTGTCCAGCGGGTCCGCGGCACCCGGCGGGGTCCGGTCGAAGGTGTCGGGGACGGGCAGGGTGTCCCAGTTCGTCAGCGGCCAGGCCACCACGAAGGCCCGGCCGACGACGTTCTCCACCGGGACGAACCCTCCGCTCGCGTCCTTCAGGTGGTAGCGGGAGTCCCGGGAGTTGTTGCGGTGGTCGCCCATCACCCAGAGGTGGTCCTTGGGCACCGTGACCGTGCCGACCGGCTCGTTGTCGCAGGGCGTCGAACCCGGGTAGAGGTAGGGCTCGTTCAGCGCGACGCCGTTCACCTTCACCGGACTGCCGCTCGTACACTCCACGGTGTCGCCGCCGACCGCGATCACCCGCTTGATCAGGTCCTTCTCGTCCGCCGAGGGCATCAGGCCGACCACGCTCAGCGCCGTCTGGACACCGCGCAGCACGGCGTTGCCGGACGGACCGGACGGACCGTCCAGCCAGCCGCCCGGATCCCGGAAGACCACCACCTCACCGCGCTCCGGCTCGGCGCCGAACCACGGGGTGAACTTGTCGACCAGCACCCGGTCACCCTTCTCCAGGGTGTGCTCCATCGAGCCCGAGGGGATCGAGAAGGCCTGGACGAAGAAGGTCTTGATGGCGAGTGAGAGCAGCAGCGCGACGACCACCAGGACCGGCAGCTCCTTCCAGAACGGCCGTTTGCGCCGCTCCGGCTTCACCCGGTCGCCCTCCGCCGCCTCACCGGGCACGGCCGCTTCACCGCTCCCGGCCGACTCACTGCTCTCGGTCGTCTCCTCGACGCTCACCGCTGCTTCCCCTCCGGCCGGCCCGACGGAGGGCCCGGACGACCCCCCGTTGTCAGCTAACGAACAGAGGTTCCCGTCCGGGCCCGGGGCCGTCCACGGGAGCGCGGCTCACCCGCTCAGTGCCAGCCGGTGTACCCGTCCTGGTTCGCGGACCCGGTGTCCGTCCCGGACAGGAAGCCGATCAGGAAAAGGGCCACCACGATCACCCCGAGCGCCACCAGCCAGAAAGTGTCCTCCGGTCCTGGACGATCCGGGCCCCGCCGGCGATCCGGCCGATCACCGTCTCCCCCGTCGCCCCGGCCCCCAGTGTCGCTGTCCTCGTCGGCCACCGTGCACCCCCTTCGCCCGAGTTCATGGCACCGCGCCGCACGCCCGGCGTCAACCCTCCCCGCAGCGGCCTCGACCCCGCCCTGTCCGCCGGAAACGCGGCAGGGCGGGAGCGGACACGGGCAGCCGCCCGTTCGCCGTCGACACCGGGACCCTTCGGCGGTGGGCCGGGCTGTGCGGCGGGGCGGCCCGATAGGGTGGCGGTCTGACCTGGCCGTCCTGCGAGGCCGGCCGACCGGCTCCGCCTCGCCACCCGTACCCGGGACGGCCGCCTAGCGAGGAAAGCACCCCATGATCCTGATCACCGTCAAGTTCACCGCCCGGCCCGAGTTCAGCGAGACCTGGATGAGCCAGGTGGCGGAGTTCACCAGGGCCACCCGCGAGGAGCCGGGCAATGTCTTCTTCGAGTGGTCCCGCAGTGTCGAGAACCCCGACCAGTACGTCCTGCTGGAGGCGTTCGAGTCCGCCGAGGCCGGCGCGGTCCACGTGAACTCCGAGCACTTCAAGACCGCGATGGCCGCGCTCCCCGGCACGATCGCCACCAAGCCGCAGATCATCTACGTCGACGCCCCCGTGGACGGCTGGTCCGAGATGGCCGAGCTCTCTCCCGCCGACTCCTGACGGACCCTCAACCGCCGGCCGCGCCACCTTCCGTGGGCCTGTATCCCGGTCTCTCGGGCGTGTGGCGCGCGGCGGGCGGGACGGGCAGCCGGGGACGCCGCCGAACGCTCTGAGATCATCGCGGTATGACAACGCACACCACCGACCCGGCTGCCGCGCCCGCACGCGAAGTCCGCATCCCCGTCCCCGGCGGCGGTCACCTGTGGGCCGACCACCGCGGCACCGGCAGCCCGGTGGTGCTGCTGCACGGCGCCGGAATGGACTCCCGGCTGTGGGACTCGGTCGTTCCGCTGCTGGCCGGGCGCCATGAGGTGATCCGCTACGACGCCCGCGGCCTGGGCCGCTCCACCCCACCGGCGGCGCCGTTCAGCGACGTCGACGACCTGCTCGTCGTCCTCGACCACTTCGGCCTCCACCGGGCCGCGCTGGTCGGGCTGAGCATGGGCGGGGAGACCTCGCTCGACTTCGCCCTCGCCCACCCCGGCCGGGTCGCCTCCCTGGCCCTGGTCGGGGCATCGGTCGGCGGACACGACTGGCCGTCGACTCCCGAACTGTCGGCCTACGCCACGGCCCGCCGGGAGCAGGACACGGCACGCCTGGCCGAGCTGGAGCTGTCGATCTGGGCCTCCCTGGGCCGCACGGCCCCCGGAGGGGAGCTCGTCGAGGCGATGGTGGCGGACAACGCGGTACGGCGCATCGCCGCCGAACAGCACCTCGCGCCCTCCGCGGACGGCGACGCCGAAGCACGCCTCGGCACCGTCACCGCACCGACGCTGGTGGTCCACGGCGACCGCGACCACCCGGAGATCGGCGTGATCGCCGAGCGCCTCGCCGCCGACATCCCCGGCGCCCGGAGCCGACTGATCCCGGACGCCGACCACTACCTGCCCCTCCGCACCCCCGACCGCCTCTCCGAACTCCTGCTGGAACACCTGGCCCGGCCCTGACAACCCGGTTGTGGTGCTTGGCAGTTACGGCTGCCGCGACTGGTCCGGCAGGACAGGGGGTCAGGCCACCACGGGATCAGGGGATCAGAGCCGGACGGACTTCAGGTAGGCGGTGTCACCGCGGACGCCCGCGACGTAGAGGGTGCGGCCGCCGGGGGCCACCGCCGCGGCCGACACCCCGTCCAGGGCGAAGCCGGTCCGCGTCTCCGCCGGGACGGCGGTGTTGGTCGCGGTGTCGTAGGAGAGCACCGAGGCCTGCGGGGTCCAGCCGTCCTTGAGCAGGTACAGCCGGCCGCCGTCCGGGCTCACCGAGACGTAGTGCACGTCGACCCAGCCCGAGCCGAAGGTGAAGGCGGGCCTGGCGGTGTCGTCGATGACATTGACCTCGAAGCCGGTACCGCTGCTGGCCTGCGCGCCCAGCGCGTAGAGGCGGATGCCGTCGGAGGACACCGCCAGTTCGCTGCTGGCGCCGATCCGGGTGACGGTCCCGACCACGGCGGGGACGGCCCCGGTGGTGTCCAGGTGCTGGAGGCCCTGGTCGGTGCTGACGTACGCGCCCGCGCCGCCGGCCTGGAGGGCGATGGCGTCCACGGTGTGGCCGCCCACCGGCACGGCGCCGGTGAACGCGCCCTGCTGCGTGCCGAAGACCAGGACCCGGCCCGTTCCGACACCCTCACCGGCGCCCTCCGGTCCGTACTGGTCCAGGTAGACCTTCGACCCGTCCGGGCTGACCGCGAGTCCGGTCAACCGCCCCTGGCTCCAGCCGGCCGGTCGCGGCTGGTCCGGCGCCGGAGTCCGGGAGACCACGGTATTGGTGGCGGTGTCGACGGCGACCAGCCGCTCGGACACCACCAGGTAGACCCGTCGGCCGTCCGGGCTGACCACCGGGCGGCCCGCGGTCCCGTCCTCGGCCAGCGTCAGCTGCCCGACGACCGCACCGGTCGCGGTGTCGACCGTCCTCAGCACCACGGAGGAGCCGCTGCCCACCCGGTCGGCGGCCACGACGTACGCCCTGGCGCCCTCCGGGCTGACCGCCAGTCCGAGCGCGCGCCACCCCACGGCGGTCGCTCCGGGTTCGGCGCCCTGCACCGGCTCGGCGGCCGCCACCCCGGAAGCACCCGTCGCCGTCAGCAACAGCACCCCCGCCGCCACCAGTGATCCCATCCAACGAGCCTTCGAGGCAAGCGAATTCATATCACCCTCCGCTGTCGATCCACCGCTTCCCGGCGGTCGACGGTCAGGCTATGGCACGCCCGTGGCGGATCGGGGGGCTTTACCGGTCTAGACCTATAGGTAGAGGTCTAGACCGGTCATGACCGGCCACCGAGGCGCCGGATCCGGCCGCCCGGGCACCGGCCCGAGGCCGTCCGCCCCGCCCCGCCCCAGCAAGCCCGCGCCGGGCGAACAACGGATCAGGGCCCGCCGGCGAGCATGATCCGCGCCACCAGCTCACGCCGGCTGGCCACCCCCGCCTTGGCGAAGACCGACTTCAGATGGTCCTGCACGGTGTACGGCGTCATCGCCAACAGCCGGGCGATGTCCCGGGTGTCGCAGCCGCGGACCAGCAGCAGGGCCACCTCCTGCTCCCGCCCGGTCAGCCCGTACGCGGACAGGTAGAGCGGCATCGCGTCGGACGGCGAGGCCGGGGACGCGACCACCGTCACCTCGCCGCCCGCCGACCCCTCCAGCGGCGCGGCGTGCAGGACGAACCAGCGCCCCTCCCGGGTCTGCACCCGGATCTTGGCCTCCGAGGCCGCCAGTCCGCACGCCGCCCGGCGCGCCTGCTCGGCGGCGATCGCGAAGGCGGTCGGCACCGAGAGCGCCGACGGCGAGGGGTCGGCCAGCCGGGCCAGCAGCTCCTCGGCCGGACCGGACACCGCCAGCGGCTGGTTCGCCGAGCCCAGCACCAGCACCGCGGGCCCCTCGGACGAGCCCTCGGACGCCTCCCCCACCTGCGGGAGGTGGCAGGCCCGCAGCGCGTGGCCCAGGTGCCGGGCGGCGGTGTCGGCGAGCTGGCGCTGGCGCCCGAGGTACGGGCCGCGGTCCCGCGCCCGCATGAACGCCGCACAGCCCCACATCCCGCCGTGCGCGTCGAACACGGTGCGCAGCTCGTCGCCGAACCCCGCCGGGTCGATCTGCTCGCGGAAGCGCGCACTGCTTTCGGGCCGCCCCCTGGTCACCCGGCTCAGCGTCTCGGCCCGGACCCCGGCGCGGCGGATCTTGGGGAAGGTCGCGACGTCGTCGACCCAGACCTCCAGCCGGACGGCGTCCTGGAACCGGTCGAGGCTGAGGTCGTCGCTCAGGACGGAGTTGACCAGGCCGGTCGCCGGATCGGCGGTGTGCCAGCAGACGGCATCGAACTCCAGGACCCCGCGCAGCAGTTCGTCGGCTCTGCGGAAGACCTCGGCCGCCTCCAGGCCGCCCCCGGCCAGCTCCCGTAACCCCTCGATCGCCTCGTTCGCCGCCGCCCCACGTGATCCCATGGCCGGAAGCTAACACGGCCGTCGGAGGCCCACCACGGGCCGATCGGCGGGGGTGGGGCCGCCTCGGATCAGACCCTGGGCTGCTTGCCATGAGGGCCGAACCGACCAGGGACAGCGTTGCGATGGGCGACGACACGGACACACCGCACGCCGGGGAACGGGATTTCCGAGACGATATGACGATCCGTCAGCTGGTCGCCCCGGTGGTCGCGGACCACTGTCTCGCGGGGATCCACGGCGGCCGGACCGCCTGGATCGCGGAGGACGAGCACGCGCGCCTGGCGGCCGGCCCTCCCCGCCGAAACGCCCGGTGCGGGCGGGGCCGCCGCCTCCGCCCGCACCGGCCGACCCGGTGGCGTCCCGGGGTGGGTCAGCAGGCCACGACGGCCGAGACGGTCGCGGTCGACGGCGGCCAGCCCCACTGGTTGACGGCGAAGCTCGCGGTCACCGTCGCTCCGCACGGCGCGGTGGTGGCGATCCCGCCGACCCGGGTGCCGCCCGCCGACACGAGGACGCTCGTGTTGACCGGGGCGATCGGGGCGTTGCCGACGACGTTGCCGGCGACCGTGAAGCCGACCTGCTGGGGCTGCCAGGCCGGGTTGGTGGGGGCGGCCTGCCCGTACAGCTGGACCTGGTTGCCGGTCACCTCGATACAGGCCCTGGTCAGCAGGAAGCCGGGCGCGCCCGGGGTGCCGCAGGTCACGGTGGCGCCCACCGGACCGGCGGGTGCGGCGGCGGCCTCCTGGACGGCGACCGGCGCGGCCAGGGTGGCGGCGGCGGCCAGAACAGCGGCAAGACGCTTCATGAGGTCCCTCCCTCGTCTGTTGCCCTCGACCTTTCGGCGAGGGCAATGTGAAATGTCACATCGTTCTCGCCGCATCATGGCAGCCCGGAGGGAACGCGGTACCGGTTTACGGTGCGGAGGGCGCTCTCTTGCCGATATCGGCCGTCGGATGACCTGAACCGGCTGTCATGATCCCTCCCGCCACCCGCCCGGGCGCGCCGACCCGGCAGCCACGGCGAGGAGGTGAATCAGCAGGCGGGAGCTTGAAGACGGACCCTACGGCCGGCCGCCGCCCCAGAAGCCGCGCTCGTGGACGTAGTCGGCGATCGGGTCGAACCAGTCCGTGAAGAGGAACAGCACCAGACTGACCGAGCCCCCGAGCAGCCCGCCGATCGCCACCGCCGCGCCCGCCAGGGCCAGCAGCCGGGCCGTCGGCCCGGCGCCCTCGCCTCTCCCCATGCCGCGCTCCCCCCTGCCCGCCCCGCTTCCGCCCCGGTGCACCGAGGATCCGCGAACATCGCCGACTGCGCCAGCCGATCGACCGACAGCGAAGCCGAGTTGTGATGCACATCGAAAACCGCCGGGGGCGCACGCCCGGCGCGGCACGGGCTCCCCGAGCCTCCCCCGGCCGCCTCCCCCAGCCGCCTCAGCCACCGCCTCCGAACTCCCCCGACCGGTCCCGCCCGGGCCGACTCCCCCGCGGACTCCCCCTCCTGGCCCGGGGGGAGTCCGTCGGCCACCGGGCGTCAGGGCCTGCTTGCGTCTCGGAGCGATCCGGCGCACAGGGCCCAGATGATGAAGATGTTCACGGCGATCAGGACGATGGCCCAGAACGGGTAGTAGGGCAGCCACAGGAAGTTGGCGATCAGGCTCAGGCCGGCGAGGACGACGCCGACGGCGCGCGCCCACACCGCCCCGGTGAAGAGGGCACAGCCGGCCAGGACGATGACGATGCCCAGGATCAGGTGGATCCAGCCCCACCCGGTCAGGTTGAACTTGAACGTGTAGTTCGACGTTCTGACGAACAGGTCGTCCTTGGCGATGGCGGCGATCCCCTCGAAGATCGCCATGGTCCCACCGAAGATCATCAGCACCGCCGCGAGGACGGTCCAGCCGGTTCTCAGCGGATGCCCGGAGGTGTCCGGGGTGCCGGTACCGGCCGTCGGCTGTCGAGGATTGGCGGCCATAGGGGCCTCCCGTGGTCAGGGGGCCGGTCGGCCTGTCCGAGCGGACCGGTCGGCGGCTCCGTTTCCAGCGTTCCACGGTGCTCCCGTTGCCGCGCGCCAGGCCGGTCGCCCGCCCGGGACGGGCCGCCGCCGCGACGGACCCTTCACCCCCTGTACCCGGCCGACCCGCCTGACGGGGGCCACCGTTGATGTCTTGGCGGAGTGGTCCGCGACCGAGATGCGCCCGGCTCCGGCCACTGGTGGAATGACGGAGGGGCGCCGAATCGGCCCGGCCCGGGCAAGGCCCCTCGGCAGCGCGGCGGCGCCCGCGCGCCGAGCGCCGCGCGGGCGGCGGACCCCGCAGCAGTGGCCCGACCCGATGAGGAGCCGACATGAGCACCGAATCCAACGCAGCAGGCGAACTCGACGAACTGGGGCCGATCGACTACCTGGTGGTCGAGTTCCCCGGGAGCCGGATGACCGGAGAGGGACTGCCGCTGCTGATCGACCTGGTCGACCGCGGCATCATCCGGATCCTGGACCTGATCTTCGTCAGGAAGGAACAGGACGGGACGGTCCGCGGCGTGGAACTCGCCGACCTGACCGGGGACCAGGAGCTCGATCTCACCGTCTTCGAGGGCGTCTCCTCGGGCCTGCTCGGTGAGGACGAGGTCGACGACGTGAGCGGCATCCTGGAGCCCGGCAGCTCCGCCGGCATCCTGGTCTACGAGAACGTCTGGGCCGCGCCCTTCGCCGCGGCACTGCGGCGCGCCGGCGGCCGCCTGGTGGCCAACGGACGCATCCCGGTCCAGGAGCTGCTGGCCTCGCTCGACGCCGCCGAGACCGGGGCCTGAGCCGTCCTGGCCCGGCCGACGAGGCCGGGACCGGTCGAACCACCGAAGGAGAACACCATGCCGGGTCTACTTCGCGGTGTCGCACGCACCGCCGTCGTCGCCGGGACCGCCACCGCGGTCTCCAACCGGGTCTCCCGGCGCCAGGCCGGCCGCTGGGCCCAGCAGGAGGCCCCGCAGCCCGTGGCCCAGCCCGCGCCCGTGCAGGCCGCACCGGCCCCCGCGGCCGCTCCGGCCGCACCGGCCGACGACATGAGCACGAGGATCGCCCAGCTGAAGCAGCTCGGCGAGCTGAAGGACCAAGGCCTGCTCACCGAGGCCGAGTTCGCCACCCAGAAGGCGGCCCTCCTCGGCTCCTGACCGCGTCGAACGCACCCCGAAAAACCGCGTGTCGGATGCCCCGGCGACCGGCGGGTGGCAGAGTTGCGGCCATGTGCGGCCGATTCGTCTCCACCACAACGCCCCAGGACCTGGTCGAGCTGTTCGCGGTGACCCGCTGGAGCCCGGTCGAGTCCCTCGCCCCGAGCTGGAACGTGGCACCCACGGACGGGGTGTGGACGGTGCTGGAGCGCGTGGACCACGACACGGGCGAACTCACCCGCCGGCTCCGCCCGGTGCGCTGGGGCCTGGTCCCCTCCTGGTCGAAGGACCCGGGCGCGGGGGCGAGGATGATCAACGCCAGGGCCGAGACGGTGCACGAGAAGCCGGCGTTCCGGTCCGCGTTCGCCAAGCGCCGCTGCGTCCTGCCGGCCGACGGCTACTACGAGTGGGTCCAGGTGCCCGCCACCGCCGACCGCAAGGCGTACAAGCAGCCGTACTTCCTCCACCCGCGCGCGGGCGGGCCGCTGGTGATGGCCGGGCTCTACGAGTTCTGGCGCGACCACTCGGTGCCCGAGGACGACCCGGCGGCCTGGCTCACCACCGCCACGATCATCACCACCAACGCCACCGACGCCGCCGGCCGCGTCCACGACCGGATGCCGCTCACCATCGACCCGGGCGACCTGGACGCGTGGCTCGACCCCGAGCACACCGACCCGGCCGAACTCCGGCGGCTGCTGCACACCCCGGGCGGCGAGGAGCTCGCCGTGCGGTCGGTGTCCACCGCCGTCAACAGCGTCCGCAACAACGGCGCCACCCTCCTCGACGCCGTGCCCGACCCGGTGGGCCACGGCGACTGACCCGGCGCCCCGTCCGATCGAGAGGACCCAGCGCGCCGGGAGAGACCCCGCACCGGGAGAGACCTCGCACCGAGAGGACCGACACCGATGACCATGGAATGGGACCTCCTCACCTCCGGGCCGGCCGACGCGCGGCGAACGGCGCTGCTGCTCCCGGGCGGGTTCAACCCCGCGCGGTCGTACGCCGAGCTGATGGCGCAGCCCGCCCTTGCCGGGATCCGCCTGGTCGCCGCGACGCTGCCGGGACACTGCAGGGCGCCGGCCCCCGAGGGCTACGGCATCGGCACCGCGGCCCGGCTCGCCGGACAACTGGCCGCCGAGCAGCGCTGCGACGTGGTCGTGGGGTTCAGCATGGGGGCGAACGTCGCGCTGGAGATGGCCGTCTCCGGCGCGTTCCCGGGACCGGTCGTGCTGCTCGGGATCAGCCTGTCGCCCCGGGACGAGTCGCTGTTCTTCCTGACGGTCTGCCGGCTGAGCGGTGTGCTGGGCGAGCTTCCGTCCGTCGTCCTGCTGAAGCTCATGGGGTCGGTCGCCAAGGACGTCCGGGTACCTCCCGAACGGCGGGCCGAGATCCTCGCCGACCTGCGCAGCAGCGAGCCGCGGGCGATGCGCGGGATCCTCCGCGGCTATCTGCGCTACCTCGGCGAGCACGCCGGGCCGGCCGAGCGGCTGTGCGCCGCCGGGGTGCCGGTCTGGGTCGTGCACGCCGAGAAGGGCGACGGCGGTCTCACCGCACACGAGCGCCGCACGCTGGAGGCCTGCCCCCGCGCGAGGGTGGTGACGATCCCCGGCGCCAGCTTCCTCCTGCCCAACGAGGAGCCGCAGCGGATCGCCGGGATCCTCCTGGAGGCGCTGGCGCAGGCCGCCTGAGCCGGCCGCCCCCCGAGGGGGGGCACCGCTCCTGCGCGGCGCGGGCCGCGCCCGTGGACCTGCCGGTCGCCGGCCGGTCCCGGTCCCCGGTCAGTCGCCGGTCAGTCCCCGGTCGGCAGCCCGGCCTCGACGCCCAGGACGCCCAGCGTGCGGCGCAGCGCCTCCCGGTCGGGGCCGGTCAGCGAGGCGGTGAGCTCCTCGTCCAGCCGGTGGGCGAGCGCGGTGCAGTCGGCGAGCAGGTCCCGCCCGGTGTCGGTGAGCGCGAGCACCTGGCGGCGCCGGTCCGCCGGGTCGCGCACCCGGTCCACCGCGCCGACCTGTTCCAGGTGGTCGGCCAGTGCGACCACCAGGCTGGGTGCCACCGCCATGGTGCGGGCCAGTTCCAGCTGGGACGGCGGGGCGCCCGAGTCCAGTGCCACCAGCACGCCGACGTGCTTGGGCTTGAGGCCCAACTCCGCCAGGGCGGTGGTGAACCGCGCCGTGACCAGGCTGCCGAGGGTGCCGAGCCGGAAGACCACGGAGGTGGTCAGCGGCGGGGGGTTGACATTGTTCACATGAGGAACGCTAGCATGCGGTAACCATTCAGAGCCCGAACGATTTGAGGTCTGACCCAATGCTTCGCTCCACCACCCCGCTCAGCCGGGGCATGCGTGTCCTGGTGATCGCCAACGCGGCCGGCGCCGTCCTGTCCATGGCCTCCAGCGTCGTCGGGCTGCTCTCACCCGGACTGGCCCTGCCCGGCGGCACCGACCCGGTCACCCCGCTCACCGACCTGTACGCCCAGGCCTACGCCGCCCGCGCCCTGCCGCTCGGCGCCGTCCTGGTGCACCAGTTGCTGATCAGCCGGACCGCCTGGGCAGGCCGCGGGCTCGGGCCGCTCCTGCTGGTCTCCGGCGCGGTACAGGTGGCCGACGCGGCCATCGGCGCCTCGGTCCACAACCCCGGCATGACCGTCGGCGGCAGTGTTCTCGCCGCCCTCCACCTGGGCCTGGCCCACCGACTGGCCCGTTCGGAGCGCGCGGAGCACGCGGCCCGTACCACCGGCCCCGGCGGCCTCCCCGCAGCCGAACGGGCCTGACCGGGGGCGGCACCGGGCGCACCGGGAGCCGTCGGTGTCCGTGTCGGTCTCGGTGCCGGCACCCGGGCCCGTCCGTCAGGCGGGATCGGTGCTGCGGAACGCGCGCCGGTACCCGGCCGGCGAGACCCCGACGACCCGCTTGAACTGGCGCCGGAGCGTCGTGGCGGTCCCCATCCCGGTGGCCTGGGCCACCGCCTCGACGCTCTCGTCGGTCGCCTCCAGCAACTCCTGGGCGCGGCGCACCCGCTGGGTCAGCAGCCACTGGATCGGCGTCTGGCCGATCACCGACCGGAACTGCCGCCCCAGATGGCGCGGGCTCGTGTTGGCCCGCCGCGCCAGGTCCGTCACCGTCAGCGGCCGGTCCAGCCGCTGCTGGGCCCAGGCGAGCAGATCGGCCAGCGCGTGGTCACCCCTGACCTGCACCGGCGTGGCCACGAACTGGGCCTGGCCACCGGGCCGGTGCGGCGCCATGACGAGACGGCGGGCCACCGAGTTGGCGATGGCCGCGCCGTGGTCGAGGTGGACCAGGTGGAGGCAGAGGTCCACGGCGGCGGCCTTGCCCGCGGCGGTGAGAACGCTGCCGTTGTCGGTGTACAGCACGTCCGGATCGACCACCGCCCGCGGGTGACGCGCACTCAACTCCGCGGTGTGCGCCCAGTGCGTGGTGGCCCGCCGGCCGTCCAGCAGGCCGGCCGCGCCGAGCACGAACGCCCCGGTGCAGAGGGAGGCGACCCGGGCACCCGCCTCGTGGGCCGCCCGCACGGCCTCGACCACCTCCGGCGGCGGCGGGACGTCGATGTCGGCGCAGGCGGGCACGATCACCGTGTCCGCCCCGACCAGGCGCTCCAGCCCGTGCTCGGGCTCGACCACGAACGGGCCGACCTTCACCGGGCCCGTCCCGCAGAGCAGCACGTCGTACCAGCCCTCCGCGGCCTCGCGCGGAGGGTTGCCGAAGATCTCGTAGGCCACCCCCAGTTCGAAGTGCAGCAGGTGACCGGCGGCCAGCAGTGCGACGGTTGGCATGTCCGAAAGTGTACGGCTGGTGTCGTTCAGGACACTCACGGTCGGGCCGTGCCGGCGGCAAGACTGGAGTCCTCAGCACATCGAGATCGGGGAACCATGAGTACAGCGGCTGCAGTAGTGGTCTACGGCGCGACGGGTCACACCGGCCGCTTCATCGTCGCCGAACTGCAAAGGCGCGGCATCGCCACCGTCGTCTCCGGGCGCAACGCGGCCCGGTTGGCCGCGCTGGCCGCCGAGACCGGATCCGACGTGGAGGCGCGGCCGGCCACCGTGGACGACCCGGCCGCGCTGGACCGGGCCCTCGCCGGCGCGGCGGTCGTCATCAACGCCGCCGGGCCGTTCGCGGTGACGGCCGGACCGGTCGTCGAGGCGGCCCTGCGCGCCGGGATCCCGTACCTCGACGTCGCGGCGGAGATCGAGGCGAACGCCTCGACGTTCGCCGACCACGCGGAGGCGGCCCGCAAGGCGGAGACCCTAGTCGTCCCGGCCATGGCGTTCTACGGCGGCCTCGGCGACCTCCTGGTCACAGCGGCCCTCGGGGAGTGGACCGCCGCCGACGAGGTGCACGTCGCCTACGGGTTGAACGGCTGGCACCCCACCCCGGGCACCCGGGAGGCCGGCCAGGTGTCCCACGAGCGCCGCGCGGGCCGCCGGGTCCGGTTCGCCGGCGGCGAGCTGCAGTACCACGACGAGAAGTCGCCGGAGCAGGACTGGCACTTCCCGGAGCCGCTGGGCCGGCGCACGGTGCTCGCCGAGTTCAGCATGGCCGACATCGTCACCGTCCCCAGCCACGTGGACGTGCCCGAGGTCCGCACCTACATGACGCTCGAAGCCGCGCAGGACCTCGCCGCGGAGGACACCCCCGCGCCGGAGGCGGTCGACGCCCTGGGCCGCTCCGACCAGACCTTCGTCGTCGACGTCCGGGTCCGCGCCGGCGGCGTCGAGCGCCGCGCCACGGCCCAGGGCCAGGACATCTACGCGATCACCGCCCCCCTGGTGGTGGAGGCCGCCCAGCAGGTCCTCGCCGGGAACACCCGCACCACGGGCGTGGCCTCGGCCGGCGCGGTGTTCCACGCGGCCGACTTCCTCCGGGCCCTGGCCCCGAACCTGTCGGTCGAGCTCCCGAGCTGACCGCTCGTACGAACGCCGGCCCCTACGGACGCCGGCCCGCGGACCCCTGGTCCCCGCGGGCCGGCGTCCGGCTGCCGTCAGAGCGGCGTACCCGGCGCCGACGAGCCCGCCCTCACGACCGGTCCGGCGGGCCGGCAGGTGTGAACGCCAACGCCGTGTTGCGGCATCCGAATCCGGCCGATCCTGCGGCCGGCCCGGGCCGCCCATCCCGCAATTGGTCCAGACCTATTGACGAGCCACGCCGCCCCTTCTACGATCCGGTCCGGCACAGCCCCACATGTCCCCACTTCACCCAGAGCCGGGCGTCACGCCCCCACGCGCCGGTCAACTCCACGGCGCCCGGCGGGAAATGGAGCACAGCATGTTCCGTCGAAGGTCGCGCACTCCACGTCCGTCCCCCCGTCCGTCGGCCGAGCTCCACCCCGGTTCCGACCCCGGCCGCCTCGACGGCGGCGGCGCCGGAAGCGGGCCGCTCCGGGCTCCCCGCCCGCAACGGGCCGCCGTGGAACGCGCGTCGCAGGTCAACCGGACCAGCCGTGCCAAGCACGGACCGAACGTCCTGAAGAGCTCCATCGCCGGGGTGAGCGCCGCCGCCGTCATCGGCGCCGGCATCGTCGTGGCCGGCTCCGTCACGGCCGGGGCCGCCACCACCAACCTGGTGGCCAACGCCGGATTCGAGAACGGGCTCTCCGACTGGACCTGTTCCGGCGGCTCCGGCGCGGTCGTCGGCAGCCCGGTCCACTCCGGCACCTCCGCGCTCAAGGCCACGCCGACCGGCCTGGACAACGCCCAGTGCACCCAGACCATCAGCGTGCAGCCCAACTCCCAGTACACACTGAGCTCCTACGTCCAGGGCAGCTACGTCTACCTGGGTGCCACCGGCACCGGCATCACCAGCGCCCCGTCCACCTGGACGCCGAACAGCGCGTCGTACAGCCAGCTCAGCGTCGGCTTCACCACCGGGGCGACCACCACCTCGGTGACCGTCTACCTGCACGGCTGGTACGGGCAGCCCGCGTTCTACGCGGACGACGTGTCACTCACCGGCCCCGGCGGCAGCAGCCCCTCGCCGACGACGCCGACCACGCCTCCGACCACCCCGCCCACGACTCCCCCGACCACGCCTCCGACGACCCCGCCGACCACCCCGCCGACGACGCCTCCCACCACGCCGCCGACGACCCCGCCGGGCGACACCTGCCCCACGAAGCCCAAGCCCTCGGGCAAGGTGCTGCAGGGCTACTGGGAGAACTGGGACGGCGCCGCGAACGGCGTCCACCCCGGCATGGGCTGGGTGCCCATCACGGACAGCCGGATCGCCGCGCACGGCTACAACGTCATCAACGCCGCCTTCCCGGTGATCCTCTCGGACGGCACCGTCCTGTGGCAGGACGGCATGGACGCCGGCGTCAAGGTCTCGACCCCCGCCGAGATGTGCCAGGCCAAGGCGGCCGGGGCGACGCTCCTGATGTCGATCGGCGGCGCCGCCGCAGGCATCGACCTGAGCTCCAGCACCGTCGCCGACCGGTTCGTGGCGACCGTCGTCCCGATCCTCAAGAAGTACAACTTCGACGGCATCGACATCGACATCGAGACCGGCCTGTCCGGAAGCGGCAACATCAACACGCTGTCCGCCTCGCAGTCCAACCTGATCCGCATCATCGACGGCGTGCTGGCCCAGATGCCCGCGGGCTTCGGCCTGACCATGGCCCCCGAGACCGCGTACGTCACCGGCGGAAGCGTCACCTACGGGTCGATCTGGGGCTCCTACCTGCCGATCATCAAGAAGTACGTCGACAACGGGCGCCTGTGGTGGCTGAACATGCAGTACTACAACGGCAGCATGTACGGCTGCTCCGGCGACTCCTACCAGGCCGGCACCGTCCAGGGCTTCACCGCGCAGACCACCTGCCTCAACAACGGCCTGGTCATCCAGGGCACCACCATCAAGGTGCCGTACGACAAGCAGGTGCCCGGCCTGCCGGCCCAACCCGGCGCGGGTGGCGGCTACATGGCACCAAGCCTGGTCAGCCAGTCCTGGAACGCCTTCGGTGGCGGACTGAAGGGGCTCATGACGTGGTCGATCAACTGGGACGGCTCGAAGGGCTGGACCTTCGGCGACAACGTCAAGTCCCTCCAGGGCCGTTGATCCCCCACTGACGTCCCCCTGACCCGGTGCGCACCACTTCGCGCCGGAGCAGCCAGGAGGCCCGGCACCGCCACAGGGTGCCGGGCCTCCAGTACGAGGGCGATCCGAGGTGACGCCCAGGGCGGTCGTCGTGATCTCGTGGGTGTCCGTGCCGACGTCCGTCCGCACGCGCTGGTTGACGACGCTCAGCGGTCCCAGTCCTGCGAGCACCTCCAGGATGCCGGCGACCGTCACGGCGGCCTACAATGCGGAACACCGCTCCGCTTGACCGGCCCCTCGGCCACCGAGACCACCGAGACGGCCGAGGCCACCGAGACCGCCACGACCCCGGACAGCGAGGACCAGCCGATGGCCGCCGCCGCGCAGCGCACCGATGCCCGACGCAACCGCCAACGGCTGCTCGCCGCCGCCCAGGAGTCCTTCACCGAGGCCGGCCCCGAGGCCTCGCTCAACGAGATCGCCCGCCGGGCCGGAGTCGGCCCCGGCACCCTCTACCGGCACTTCCCCACCCGCGGCGCCCTCCTCGCGGCCGTCCTCGACGAGCGGGTCGAGCGGCTCTGCGCCACCGCCGACCGGCTGCTGGCCACCGAACCCGCCGACACCGCGCTCGCCGACTGGCTGCACGCCTTCGTCGCCCACGCCCGCGTCAACCAGGGCCTCGGCGGAGCGCTGCTGATGGAGGCCGAAGGGTCCCTGGGCACGGACTGCCACCGCCGGATCCGGAACGCGGCCACCGCCGTGCTGTCCCACGCCCGGAGCCACGGCACCGCCCGCCCCGACCTGGCCGCCGACGACCTCCTCCGACTCGCCCTCGGCGTCGCACTCGCCACCCCGCAGCCCGAACAGGCCGACCAGTCCGAGCGCCTGCTCGGCCTGGTGCTGGACGCGGTGCACCGGGCCGCCTGACCATCCGCCCCGCCGCGAGGACGCCTCCGCCGGCGGGGAGGTTCCACCCAGATCGATCCTGCCCCGGCCCGCCGACTTCCAGGACTCGCCCACTGCTCGGGTGCACCAACTACCCCGATCCGCCCACCGCTCGGGCGCTTCGAGCCGACAGGGCACGGCACCCGTGCGCGTTTCGCACCGGCCAGGGGTGTGTCAGTCATGGGCGGCCAGGACCGGACAGCAGGTCACTGGCTGCGTCGACGAGTCGATTCCGGACGTCCGAGCAAACCCCTTGCGCAATGGTCAAGAAGTGTTGACTATTAGGGGCATGCCTACCGATGATCTTCCCGAGGCGCTCCACGTCACCACTGACGAGCAGCTACGCGCCGTTTCCAACCTCACGCGCCACCGGATCATGGCCGTGCTCCGCTTCGAGCCCGCGACGATCACTCAGATCGCCGAGCGAGTGGGCCTTGCGAAGGGGAGTTCCAGCTACCACGTCCGGCTGCTCGAACGGGCCGGCCTGGTGAAGGTGGTGCGGACTCGGAAGGTCAGGGGGGTCACCGAGCGGTACTACGCCATGGCCGCACAGGCGATCGTGCTGCCGGATCCGGGCGAGGGAGGCCCGGATGTGCTGATGCGGCACGCGGTGGCGGATCTGGAGGCAGCGCCGGCGGATGGCGAGCGGCACGTGCGGATGGCGCACCTGCGGCTCACCGACGAGCAGTTCGCGGAGCTCGGGGCACGACTGCAGGCACTGGCGGACGAGTACCGGGAGCTGTCCGATCCGTCGCTGCCGGATTCGTCGCTCGTCTTCGCCCTGTTCCACCCCGCATCGCGCCGACAGGCCGAAGGAGACGCCAAGTGACCTCGGACGTTCGGAAGCTGCCGACCGGGTTCGGACGGCTGTGGACCGCCCAGACGGTGTCCTCGCTCGGTGACGGGGTGTCGCATGCCGCGCTGCCGCTGCTCGCCTTGACGCTGACGCGGGATCCGATGGCGCTCGCCGTGGTCACGGCCACCGGAACGCTGCCGTGGCTGCTCTTCGGGGTGCTCGGCGGCGCGCTGGTGGACCGCTGGGACCGCCGGCGCACGATGTGGGTCACGGACGCGGTGCGTGCGGTGCTGCTCGCGATACCGGCGGCAGCGGCCGCGCTCGACCTGCTGAGCATTCCCCTGCTCGCGGCCGTCGCCTTCCTCCTCGGCCTCGGCGGACTCTTCTTCGACACGGCCGCCACGGCCTACCTGCCGGATCTGCTCAGCCGCGACCCGGCGCTCCTGGAGCGCGCCAACTCCCGCCTGCGCGGCACCCAGACCGCCGCGTCCGGCTTCGCCGGGCCGCCCGCGGGCAGTGCCCTGCTCGCACTCGGGCGGGCGGTTCCGCTGCTCGCCGACGCGGTCTCGTTCGCGCTCTCCGCCCTGCTCGTACGGTCGCTTCCTGCCGCACCCCGGCCGGTACCGCAGGCCCGTGAGTCGCTCCTGCGGCAGGCGCGGGCCGGCGCCTCGTACGTGTTCCGGGACCAGTTGCTGCTCGGGCTCGCGCTGCGTCCGGCGGTCGGGAACATCGCCTTCCTCGCCGTGGAGACCGTGCTCGCCCTCTTCGCGCACGATCGTCTCGGCGTCGGCACCTTCGGCTTCGGCCTGCTCCTCACGGCGGAGGCCACCGGCGGTCTGCTCGGCGCGGGCATCGCCTCCTTCCTCCGCCGGCGGCTCGGCACCGGCACCGCGCTGACCTGCACAGCCGCAGTCGAGGGACTCGCCATCCTGGGCCTTGCCGCCGCCCCGAACCCGTACGTCGCCGGCCTCGCGCTCGCCGTCTGCGGAGCGGGCATGGGCGCCACGATGGTGCTCGGCCCCTCCCTCCGTCAGACGATCGTCCCTGCCCACCTGATGGGCCGGGTCGCCTCCACCTCCCGCATGCTCTCCATGTGCGCCGCCCCGTTCGGCGCCTTCCTCGGCGGCTGGCTCGCCACCACCTACGACGTGCGCGCCCCGCTCTACGCCGCCGCCGGCCTCCTCCTCGTCATGACCACCGTCACCGCGACCATGACCAGCAACCGCCGGGTCGAGGCGGCACTGCGGGCCGCCGCCCAGGTCGATGAGCCCGAGCACCCGAAGTCCCGCGAGCTCGCCCAGGCGGGTGCCGCCTAGTGCCGCGTCAGGCAACTTTTGCCCGTCAAGGAGCGGCGTCCGGTGCGTGCTATCGGCGTGCCGGCCGGAAGTCCTCGTACTGGACGTACT
>NZ_JBHVUV010000046.1:0-43517 GCF_042883905.1 Kitasatospora sp. NPDC058170 | reverse complement strand
CGATGACGAGGCTGGTGGGGGTGTTGATGGCGGCGATGGTGACGTGGGGGGTGAGGTGGGGGGTGATTTCCTGTTCGGTGGCTTGGATGGCGATCATGGCGCCGCCGGTGGGGGCGTTGTGCATGAGGCGGGCGCGGGTGGTGACGAGGTGGGCGGCGTCGGTGAGGGTGAGGATGCCGGCGGCGTGGGCGGCGGTGAGTTCGCCGATGGAGTGGCCGGCGAGGTGGTCGGGGTGGATGTTGTGGTGTTGGAGGAGTCGGAAGAGGGCGGTTTCGAGGGCGAAGAGGGCGGGTTGGGTGTAGCGGGTTTCGTTGAGTAGTGCGGCTTCGGGGGTGTCGGGCTGTGCGAAGACGAGGTCGTGGAGGGGGTGGTCGAGGTGGGGGTTGAGGGCGTTGGCGGCGTCGTCGAAGGCTTGGGCGAAGGCGGGGTAGGTGTGGTAGAGCTCTTGGCCCATGCCGGGTCGTTGGCTGCCTTGGCCGGTGAAGAGGAAGGCGAGGGGGGCGGGGGTGGTGGCGGTGCCGCGGATGAGGTGGGGGTGTTCGGTGTCGTGGGTGAGGGCGTCGAGGGCGTCGAGGGCCTGGGTGCGGTCGGTGGCGATCACGACGGCCCGGTGCTCCAACGACGCCCGGCCACCGGCCAGGGCGGCGGCCACGGCGGCCGGTGCGAGCTCGGGGTGGTCGAGCAGGTGGTCCCGTAGGCGTCCGCCCGCCGCGCGCAGGGCGTCCGCGCTCTGGGCGGACAGCGGCCAGAGCACCGGGCCCGCGGCCTGGTCGTCCTCGGCCGGCTGCGGTGCGTCGGGCGCGGGTGCCTGCTCCAGGATGACGTGCGCGTTGGTGCCGCTGATGCCGAAGGAGGAGACGGCGGAGCGGCGCGGGCGCCCGCGCTCCGGCCAGGGCACGGTCTCGGTGAGCAGCTCGACGGCGCCCGCCGACCAGTCCACGTGCGGCGAGGGCGCGTCCACGTGCAGGGTGCGCGGCAGGACGCCGTGCTGCATGGCCTGCACCATCTTGATGATGCCGCCGACCCCGGCCGCCGCCTGGCTGTGGCCGATGTTGGACTTCAACGAGCCCAGCAGCAGCGGCTGGTCGCCGGGCCGGTCCTGACCGTAGGTGGCCAGCAGCGCCTCGGCCTCGATCGGGTCGCCGAGCCGGGTACCGGTGCCGTGCGCCTCCATGGCGTCCACGTCCGCCGGGCTGAGCCCGGCGCCGGCCAGGGCCTGCCGGATGACCCGCTCCTGGGAGGGCCCGTTCGGGGCGGTGAGACCGTTGCTCGCACCGTCCTGGTTGATCGCGGACCCGCGCAGCAGGGCGAGCACCGGGTGCCCGTTGCGGCGGGCGTCGGAGAGCCGCTCGACCAGCAGCAGGCCGACGCCCTCCGCCCACGCGGTGCCGTCGGCGGCGGCCGCGAAGGCCTTGCAGCGGGCGTCGCCGGCCAGGCCGCGCTGGCGGCTGAACTCCAGGAACATCCCCGGCGTCGCCATGACCGTCACACCGCCGGCCAGCGCGAGGTCGCACTCGCCCTGGCGCAGCGCCTGTGCGGCGAGGTGCAGCGCGACCAGCGAGGAGGAGCAGGCGGTGTCGACGGTGACGGCCGGCCCCTCCAGCCCGAAGGTGTAGGCGATCCGGCCGGACGCGACGCTCGCCGTGCCGCCGGTGAGCAGATAGCCGTCCAGGCCCTCGGCGGGCTCGTGCAGGCGGGCGCCGTAGTCCTGCGCGGTGGCGCCGACGAAGACGCCGGTCTCGCTGCCCTTCAGCCGGTCGGGGGCGAGGCCGGCCCGCTCGAAGGCCTCCCAGGCGGTTTCGAGCAGCAGCCGCTGCTGCGGGTCCATCGCCAGCGCCTCGCGCGGGCTGATGCCGAACAGACCGGCGTCGAACCGGGCCGCCGAGGAGAGGAAGCCGCCCTCGCGGACGTAGGCGGTGCCGGGGGTGTCCAGGTCGGGGTCGTAGAGGGCGTCCAGGTCCCAGCCGCGGTCGGTGGGGAACGGGCCGATCGCGTCGGTCTCGGAGTGGACGAGCCGCCAGAGGTCCTCGGGCGAGGCGATCCCGCCGGGGTAGCGGCAGGCCATCGCGACGATGGCGATCGGCTCGTCGGCCGTCGTCCGGCGGGCGACCGGGGTGGTCGCGGTGGCGGCGTCCCCGCTGAGGCGCTCGCGCAGCAGGCGGACCACGGCGTCGGGCGTCGGGTGGTTGTAGACGAGCGCGGACGGGAGGGAGAGGCCGGTGGCGCTCTGCAGGCGGTCGCGCAGTTCGACGCCGGAGAGCGAGTCGAAGCCGAGGTCCTTGAAGCTGCGGCCGGTGTCGACCGCCTCGCCCGTGACGTGGCCCAGCACGATGGCGGCCTGGGTGCGGACGAGGTCCAGCAGGTCGGCGGGAAGCGCGGCGCGGCCGGTCCGTTCGGGGGCGGTGCGCTCGGGGGCGGCGGTCGCGGGGGGCTCGGCGGCGGCTGCCTCGGGGGCGGCCACGGGGGCGGTGTCGACGGCGGGCGGGCCGTCCAGCCAGTGGCGCTCGCGCTGGAACGCGTAGGTGGGCAGCGGCACGGGCCGGCCGCCCCGGACGGCCGGGGAGCCCGCCCAGTCCACCGGCGCGCCGTGGACCTGGGCGCCCGCCAGGGCGCCGAGCAGCGTCGCCGCCTCCGGTCGGCCGCGGCGCAGCCCGGCGAGCAGCACGTGGCCACCGCCGGTGTCGGCCAGCGCCTCCCGGCCCAGGCCGGTGAGGTGGGCGTCCGGGCCGAGTTCGAGGAACACCGTGGTACCGGCGCGGCGCAGCGTCCGCAGTCCGTCGTGGAAGCGCACGGCCGCGCGGATGTGCCGGGCCCAGTAGGCGGGGGAGGTGAGCTCCGCCGCGGTGGCGAGCCCACCGGTGACGTTGGAGACGACGGGGATCAGCGGTGCGTGGAACTCCAGTCCGGCGGCGGCGCGTTCGAACTCCGCCAGGATCGGGTCCATGTGCGCGGAGTGGAACGCGTGGCTGACCGCGAGCCGGCGGGTGCGGCGGCCCCGGGCGGCCAGTGTTCCGGCGGCGCGCAGCACCTCGGCCTCGTCGCCGGAGAGGACGACGGCGTGCGGGCCGTTGACGGCGGCCAGCGACACCCCGTCCGAGAGCAGCGGCAGCACCTCGTCCTCGGCCGCCTCGACGGCGACCATCGCGCCGCCCGCCGGCAGGTCCTGCATCAGGCGGCCGCGCGCGGCGACCAGCAGGGCGGCGTCCGGGAGCGAGAGGACACCCGCGGCGTGGGCGGCGGTGAGCTCGCCGATCGAGTGGCCGGCCAGGTGGCCGGGGGCCGGTCCGAAGCGGCGGACCAGGTGGTGGAGCGCGGTCTCCAGGGCGAACAGGGCGGGCTGGGTGTAGCGGGTCTCGTCGAGCAGGGCGGCCTCGGGGGTGCCGGGCTCGGCGAACACCAGGTCGCGCAGCGGGCGGTCCAGGTGGGGGTCGAGGGCGTCCGCGGCGTCGTCGAAGGCCCGGGCGAACTCGGGGTAGGCGGCGTACAGTTCGCGTCCCATGCCGGGGCGCTGGCTGCCTTGCCCGGTGAACAGGTGGGCGGTTGCGGGCGGCTCGGCGGGGGCCCGGCCGCGGACCACGGCGGGGTGGTCCTCGCCCGCGGCGAGGGCGGCGAGGCCGTCGAGCAGCGCCGGGCGGTCGGCGGCGAGGACGACGGCGCGCTCGTCGAAGAGCGTCCGGGTCGCGGCGAGCGCGTGGGCGATGTCGCGCGGGTCGGAGCCGGAGCCGGCGTCGGAGCTGGAGCTGGAGGCGGTGTCGGCGTCCGAGGTGAGGTGGGAGTGCAGCCGGGCGGCCTGGGCCCGGAGCGCCCGGCCGTCGCGTCCGGACAGTACCCACGGGAGCGGTCCGGCCGCGGCCCCGGCGGTCGCGGGCAGGTCGGCCGACTCCGCCGGGTCCGGCAGCTCCGCCGTCCCGGCCGCGGCCGCCGCTCCCGCCAGGTCCGCCAGCACCACGTGGCAGTTGGTGCCGCCCATGCCGAACGAGCTGACGCCCGCGATCAGCGGCCGGTCGGCCTGCGGCCAGGGGCCCTCCTCGGTGCGCACCCGCAGGCCGAGCTCGTCCAGCGGGATCGCCGGGTTGGGCTCGGCGAAGTTGAGGCTGGCCGGGAGCCGGCGGCGGGAGATGGCGAGGGTGGTCTTCAGCAGGCCGACCAGGCCGGCCGCGCCCTCCAGGTGGCCCACGTTGGTCTTGGCGGACCCGACGTGCAGCGGTGCGGGCCGCTCCCCGGCGCCCGTGCCGAGGACCGCCCCCAGCGCCGCCGCCTCGATCGGGTCGCCGACCGGCGTCCCGGTGCCGTGCAGCTCGACGTACTGGACGGACGGCGCGTCCGTCCCCGCCCGGGCGTGCGCCTCGCGCAGCACCGCCTCCTGGGCGGTCCGGTCGGGCACGGTCAGCCCGGTGGAGGCGCCGTCGTTGTTGACGGCGCTGCCCAGCAGGACGCTGTGCACCCGGTCCCCGTCGGCGAGGGCCCGGGCCAGCGGCTTGAGCACGACGGCCACCCCGCCCTCGCCGCGGACGTAGCCGTTGGCGCGCGCGTCGAAGGTGTAGCAGCGGCCGTCCGGCGACAGTGCCCCGAACCGGGCGCTGTCGGCGCTGGAGCCGGGCGACAGGATGAGGTTCACCCCGCCGACGACGGCGAGTTCGGACTCGCCGCGGCGCAGGCTCTCGGCCGCCAGGTGGACGGCGACCAGCGCCGAGGACTGCGCGGCGTCCACCGTGAGGCTGGGCCCGGTGAGGCCGAGCACGTAGGAGAGCCGGTTGGCCAGGATGCCGCGGTGCAGCCCGGTGACGGAGTGCCGCCCGGCCGCGTCCTCGCCGCGCCGGTGGTGCAGCGCCGCGTAGTCGTCCCAGATGGCGCTGGCGAAGACGGCCGTCCGGCTGCCGGCCAGCGTGGCGGGGACGATGCCCGCCTCCTCCAGCGCCTCCCAGCCGAGCTCCAGCAGCAGCCGCTGCTGCGGGTCCATCGCGGCCGCCTCGCGCGGCGAGATGCCGAAGAAGGCGGCGTCGAAGCGGTCCACCTCGTCGAGGAAGGCGCCGCGGGCCGGGGCGGCCGCGGACCAGCGTTCGGCCGGGGGCGTGCCGACGGCGTCCTCGCCGCGGCTGAGCAGCTCCCAGAACGCGGTGGGGTCCGGCGCCCCGGGGAGGCGGCAGGAGAGTCCGATGACGGCGATCGGGGCGGAGAGGTCGCTGCTCATGATCGGTGCGGTACTCCCTCGTCGTGGACACACAGGTCAGAACACCGTCACGGGCGGCCCTAACGGGGGCCTTGCGGCGTTCTAAACCGGGTGGGGTTCACCACAGGGGTTCACAACAGGGCTGTGCTGCAGGGGTGTTGCGGGCGTGCTACGGGCGCGGCCCGGTCCGGGGCCCCTTCGGGCTGGACCGGGCCGCGCCGGACCGGCCGGGCCGGCCTACTCGGCCGCCGGGACGGCGATCGCCGTGGCGAGCAGGCCGTCGCGGACGATCCAGCGGCCGTCGAAGGCGCCGACCGTCCGGCCGCCGACGACCGGGCCCGGTACCAGCAGCACGGCGTGGAAGGTCCCGTCGGGGTCCAGCGTGATGTCGGCCTCGGCGAACTCCAGGAACAGTCCGGTGAGCGGGAACCAGGCCTTGTAGACGGCCTCCTTGGCGCTGAACAGCAGCCGGTCCCAGGGCAGGTGCGGGAGCTCGGCGAGCAGCTTGCCGATCCGCTCCTGCTCGCCGGGCAGCGCGATGGCCTCCAGCACGCCCTCCGGGAGCGCCAGCGCGGGCTCGGCGTCGACGCCCAGCGAGGCGAGGTCGCCGGGCCGGGCGACGGCGGCGGCGCGGTACCCGGCGCAGTGCGTCATGCTGCCGATCACCCCGTCGGGCCAGCTCGGCGCCCCGCGCAGGCCGGGCACCAGCGGCCGGTACGGCACGCCGAGCCGGCCGAGCGCCAGACGGGCGCAGTGCCGGACGGTGGTGAACTCCCGGCGCCGGGTCTCCACGGCCTTGGCGACGACCGCCTCCTCGGCCGGCTCCAGCCGGGCCTGCGGCGGGTCGTCGTACGCGGCCTCGACCACCACGGACGCGGGCAGAATCTCGGCGATCACGCTTCCCCCTCGTGCAGGTGTGCGGGCCTGCGCCGCACGCCTGGACGAGGGTAACCCAGCGGTCCCCGGCCCGTCCGGGGCCGGGGACGGCCGGTCGGTGGTGCTACTCGAAGGCCGCCGCGGCCTCCCGCAGGGCCTGGGCCACCGTCTCCGGGTCGTACGGGGCCGGCGCGCCCGGGAGGTAGGTGACCGAGCGCAGTCCGCCGCTGTAGCGGAAGGAGCGGTGCCGCTCGTACACCGGCCAGGAGACCGGGGACTTGCGGTCCACGCCGACGCTGATGCCCTGGAACGGCGCCATGCCGATGAGCTGGTGGACCGGTCCGAGCCGGCCGCCCTCGACGCCGTCGACGAGCAGGCGGAACTCCCACTTGAGGTCCGCCACGGCCGCCGCCTCGACGGTGACCCGGCGCGCGCCGGCGGCGAGCGGGCCGCCGTCGGTCTCGTGCAGTTCGCCGTACTGGTTGTAGGCGAACCGCAGCCGCCCGTCCTCGACGTACAGGCTGTAGCCGCCGCCCTGGTCCCCGTGCGAGACCAGGACGCCCTGGTCGGCGTCCCCGTGCCGGTCGAGCTCGACCTCGATGGTGAAGGACCGGAAGGAGACCAGCCGGGAGGAGCGGTACCGCTCCAGCTCGGGCGTACCCGCGAGCAGGGTCACCGGCCGCCGCAGCCGGGCGTCCTCGGGGTTGCGCAGCGCGAGCGCGCCGCTGCCGTCGGACAGCGGGAAGACCCCGTCGCGCCAGGCGGCCGCCTCCCAGGCTGCCGCCAACTCCTTGACGATGTGGGGGTGTTCGGCGGAGACGTCGTGGATCTCGGTCGGGTCGGTGCGCAGGTCGTACAGCGCCCACTCGCCGTCGTCGTAGGGCGCGCCGAAGCGGTGCAGGGTGACCAGCTTCCAGCCGTCGCGGTAGTAGCTGCGGTTGCCGGTCATCTCGCAGTACTGCTCGTGGTGCGTGCTGGGCGCCTGCGGCTCGCGCAGGACGGGCGCGAAGCTGACCCCGTCCAGCTCCTGCACCGGCTGCCCGGCGCGCTCCTGAGGCCGCTGCACGCCCGCGAGTTCGAGCAGGGTGGGCAGGATGTCCGTGACGTACTGGTACTGCGGCCGGACGCCGTCGTCGCCCTCGGCGCGCGGCAGGCCGGCCGGCCAGGAGAGCACGAACGGCACCCGGACGCCGCCCGCGTGGGTCTGGCCCTTGTAGAGGCGGAACGGTGTGTTGGAGGCCATGCCCCAGCCGCGCGGGTAGTGGACCAGGCTCTGCGGGCCGCCGATCAGCTCGATCTCCCGCTCGACGTCGGGGTTCCAGTCCGCGGGCAGCCGCGGGTGGTGGACGAAGCGGCTGAAGTAGCTGCGGGTGCCCTCGGCGCCGCCCTCGCCGGTGCCGCCGTTGTCGGAGGTGAAGACGATGATGGTGTTGTCGAGCTCGCCGAGTGCGGCCAGGGTGTCGGTGAGCCGGCCGAGGTTCTGGTCGACGTTGTCGACCATCGCCGCGTACACCTCCATGTACCGGGCGTACAACTTCTTCTGTACGTCGGTGAGTTCGCTCCAGGGGCCGACGTCGTGGCCGGCCTCGGAGTTGCGCTCGGGCAGCTCGGTGCCCGCGGGGAAGTGGCCGGCGGCCGACTGGCGCGCGAAGCGGGCGGCGCGCAGCTCGTCCCAGCCGCCGTCGTAGCGTCCCCGGTGCCGGGCCAGGTCCTCGGGCTTCGCCTGGAGCGGGCCGTGCACCGCGTTGTGCGCGAGGTAGAGGAAGAACGGCTTCTCGGCGTCGTGCGCGCGCAGCGACTTGACCATCGAGATGGCCTGGTCGGTGATGTCGTCGGTGTAGTAGTAGCCCTCGGGGAGCTCGTCGATGTCCAGCGGGCTGTTGTCGCGGACGAGTTGGTGCGGGTGGAACAGGCTGGTCAGGCCCTCCAGCACGCCGTAGTACTGGTCGAAGCCCTTCTGCAGCGGCCAGTTGGCGCGGTTGTCGGCGGCGTTGGAGGTGGAGTCGCGGGTCAGGTGCCACTTGCCGACGGCGTAGGTGGCGTAGCCCTCGCCGTGCAGCACCTCGGCGAGGGTGGGGATGTCCCCGGCGACCTCCATGCCGTAGCCGGGGAATCCGGGGTCGGCGTTGGCGACGAAGGAGTAGCCGACCCGGTGCGGGTTGAGGCCGGTGAGCAGGGCCGCCCGGGCCGGTGAGCAGAGCGGCATGGTGTGGTAGTTGGCGAGCTTGACGCCGTCGGCGGCGAGCCGGTCCAGGGTGGGGGTGGGGATCTCCGCGCCGAACGGGCCGATGTCGCTGTAGCCCATGTCGTCGACGAGGACGACCACGATGTTGGGGGCGCCCTCGCGCGGGCGCACCCGCTGCGGCCAGGCGGGTACCGACTCGCCGAAGGTGCGGCCGACGGTGCCGGCGAAACCGGCGTACGGGTCGCGGCGGCCGGGGTGGTGCACGGGCGCGGGCTCGGACTCCGGCGTGGGAACGGACTCCGGCGTGGGCTCGGGCGTGGGCTCGGGGGTGGTGCTCATACGGTGCTCCTGAGGGCTGGTCCGGAGGCGGGTCCGACGGCGGGTCCGACAGTGGGGCCGACGGCGTCCAGGCGCGGCACGGCGGCCAGGAGCTCGGCGGTGTACGGGTGTTCGGGCGCGGTGACGACGCGGTCGGCCGGGCCGGTCTCGACGATCCGGCCGCGGTGCATCACGGCGATCCGGTGGCTGACCTGGCGGACCACGGCGAGGTCGTGCGCGATGAAGAGGACGGCGAGCCCGAGTTCGCGCTGCAGCCGGGCGAGCAGCTCGATCACCTGGGCCTGGACCGACACGTCCAGCGCCGAGACCGGCTCGTCGCAGATCAGCACGCTCGGCTCGGGCGCCAGCGCGCGGGCGATGCCGATCCGCTGGCGCTGGCCGCCGGAGAAGGCACGCGGGTGCCGGTCCGCCATCTCCGGCTCCAGGCCGACCTGTCGGAGCAGGTCGGCGACCCGGGCGGCCCGCTCTGCTGCGGTGCCGAGCCCGTGCGCGATGAGCGGCTCCTCGATGATCCGGCCGGCCGTCATCCGCGGGTTGAGCGAGGAGTACGGGTCCTGGAAGACCATCTGCAGCTCCCGCCGGGCGGCGCGGCCGCCGCCGTGGCCGAGTTCCTCGCCGCGGAACCGGATGGTCCCCGCCGAGGGGGCGTGCACCTGGACGAGGGCCCGGGCCAGCGTGGACTTCCCGGAGCCGGACTCGCCGACCAGTCCGAGCGTCTCGCCGGGGTGCAGCTCCAGGTCGACGCCGTCCAGCGCCGTGACCGGTCGCCGGCGCGGGCCGTACGTCTTGCGCACCCCGTGCACGGTCAGCAGCGGTTCGGGGCCCGGGAGGCTGTTGGCGGCGGCCTCGGAGGGCGCCTCCAGCCGCGGGACGGCGGCCAGCAGCTGCTTGGTGTACGGGTGCCGGGGTGCGGCGAGCACCTCGCCGGTGGCGCCCTGCTCGACCACCCGGCCGGCCCGCATCACCAGGATCCGGCGGCAGGTCTGCGCGATCACGCCGAGGTCGTGGCTGATCACCACCAGGGCGGTGCCGGTCTCCCGGTTGATCCGGGAGAGCAGGTGGAGGATCTGCTGCTGGACGGTCGGGTCGAGCGCGGTGGTCGGCTCGTCGGCGACCAGCACCTCGGCGTTGTTGGCCAGCGCGAGCGCGATCATGACGCGCTGGCGCTGGCCGCCGGAGAACTGGTGCGGGTGGTCGCCGAGCCGGCCGGCGGCGTCGGGGATGCCGACCAGGTCGAGCAGCTCGGCCGCCCGGGCGGCGCGCTCGGCCCGGGCGGCCGTGCCGTGGGCCCGCAGGGCCTCGTCGAGCTGCTTGCCGACGGTGAGCACCGGGTTCAGCGAGGACATCGGGTCCTGGAAGATCATCGCGATCCGCCGCCCGCGCAGGCCGCGCAGGGCGGCCTCGGGCAGGGCGGCGAGGTCCTGTCCGTCGAGCTCGACCGAGCCGCCGGTGATCCGGCCGCCGGGCGGCAGCATGCGCAGCAGCGCCAGCGCGGTGGTCGACTTCCCGGAGCCGGACTCGCCGACCAGCCCGAGGGTGTCGCCGGCGGCCAGCTCGAAGCCGACCCCGTCGACGGCCGTCACCTCGTCGAAGGCGACCGTGAGGTCGCGGACCTGCAGGACTGGGCGGCTCATCGGCGGATCCCCCTGTTCAGGGCCTCGGCGATCAGCGTGAAGCCGAGCACCAGGGCGGTGGTCGCGGCGAGCGGGGCGGCCGCGAAGGCGGGGTGGGTGTCGAGGTAGGCGACGGACTGGCTGAGGATCGAGCCGAGGGTGGGCTCCGGCGGGCGGACGCCCAGGCCCAGGAAGCTCATCGCGCCCTCGATGAAGACGCCGATGGAGAGGGCGACGGCGCTCTGCACGATCAGCGGGTCGGCGGAGTTGGGGACGACGTGGCGCAGCAGGACCCGCAGCCGGGACGCCCCGCCGACCCGGGCGGCCAGCGCGTACTCGCGCTCCCGCTGGACCAGGATGCCGGCCCGCAGCTGTCGCCCGAAGCCGGGGATCTCGGCGAGCGCGATGACGATCAGCACCGGCCAGCGGCCGGGGCCCAGCACGGCGGTCACGGCGAGCGCCAGGATGATCCCGGGGAAGGCGAGCAGCAGGTCGAAGGTGCGCTGGACGGTGACGTCCGCCCACCGGGAGGAAGCCGCGAGCAGGGCGAGCGAGCAGCCGAGCAGGGCGCCGACCGGGACGGCGCTGAGCGTGATCGCGAGGTCGGTGCCGATGCCGTGCAGCACCCGGCTGAAGAGGTCGCGGCCCAGGTCGTCGGTGCCGAAGGGGTGGTCGGCGCTGGGGCCGGCGAGCGCGAGGGCGCTCTGGGCGTTCGGGTCGAGGTCGGTGAGCAGCGGCGCGAACAGGCCGGCCAGCGCGATCACGCCGACCAGGGCCAGGCCGGTGAGGCCGCGCCCGGTGAGCAGGCCGGCCAGGTAGCGGTTGCGGCGGACGCGGGCGGCGCGCGGCGGCGCCTTGGCGGTCAGGACGGTCATCGGTCACTCCCACCGGATCCGGGGGTCCAGCCACGCGTACACCAGGTCGGTGAGCAGCTGGACGGCGACATAGACGGCGACGATCAGCAGCAGGAGGTCCTGCACGACCGGGTAGTCGCGGCGGATCACCCCCTGCTCGATCAGCTGGCCGAGGCCCGGCCAGGCGAAGATCCGCTCCACCAGCACGGCCCCGGCGATGAGTTGGCCGATCTGCAGGCCGAGGACGGTGATCGCGGACGGCAGGGCGTTGGGCAGCGCGTGCTGCCAGACGATCCGCCGGCGGGAGACGCCGAGGGCGGTGGCGGTGCGGACGTAGTCCTCGGCGAGGGCGCGTTCCATGCCGTCCTTGAGGTACCGGGCGAGCACGGCGGCGCTCGGCAGCGCCAGGCAGACGGCGGGCATCAGCAGGTACTGCACGGCCAGGTCGGGCTGGTCGAGCAGGGACTCGTGGCCGCCGGCCGGCAGCAGCCCGAGGGTGACGGCGAAGAGCAGCACCAGCAGCACGCCGGTGACGAACGGCGGCACCGCCAGGACGGCCGTGGTGAAGGCGCGGACGGCGGCGGCGACCGGCCGGCGCCGGGTGGTGGCGCCGAGCACGCCGAGCGGCAGCGCGATCACCACCACCAGCAGCAGGGCGCCGAGGGTGAGTTGGACGGTGGCGCCGAGCCCGTTGCCGATCAGGTCGGCGACCTGGCCGCCGATCGCGTAGCTGGGGCCGAGGTCTCCGGTGAGCAGGTCGCCGAGCCAGCCGACGTACTGCGAGAGCAGCGGCTGGTCGAGGCCGAGCCGGCCGCGGATGGCGGCGACGGCCTCCGGCCCGGCGTCGGGCCCGGCGAGCGAGGTGGCCGGGTCGCCGGGGATCAGCCGCAGGATGAGGAAGACCAGGAAGGAGGCGAGGACGAGGACGAGCAGCCCGGAGGGCAGCCGCTTGAACAGGAAGGATCGCATCGGTCAGGCCGTCAGGTAGGCGTCGTCGAGGATGAGGTAGCCGAACTTGTTGAGGTCGGTGCCCACCGCCTTGCTGCCGGCCACCTCCACCAGGCCGCCGATGGCGAGGTCGATCACGAACTCCTCGTCCAGCAGCACGTCGGTGATCTGCTGGTAGAGCGCCTTGGCCTCGGGGCCGGAGCTGTCCGAGCGGTTCCAGGCCTTCTGGACGATCTCGGTGTAGGCGGGCGAGCTGAAGCGCGAGCTGTTCTTGGCCTCGTTGAACGGGTAGGCGCTCACCGCGAGGGTGGCGGGCTGGAGTTGGGCGAACCCGTGGCTGAGCGTCCAGAGGGCCGGCATGGACTGGGAGATCAGCTGCTTCTGCATCGTGGGGGAGTCGGTGGGCTGGAGCACCGTCTCGATGCCGACCTGCTTGAGGTCGTACTGCAGGATCTGGGCGATCGCGGTGTTGCCCGGGTCGTTGGAGTGCGCGAACGGCAGGGTGATGCCGTCGAGCCCGGCCTCCCTGAGCAGCGCCCGGGCCTTGTCCGGGTTGTGGGTGTAGCGGGTGGCGTTGGCCTCGCTGTACGCGGGCGAGGACTTGGGCCAGGGCGCGGACGAGACGGTGCCGTACCCGCCGAGGGCCTGCTGCACCAGCCGGTCGCGGTCCACGGCCCAGGCGATGGCCTGCCGGACCCGCTTGTCGCCCACGTGCTCGGCGGTGAGGTTGGCGCCGATGTAGTAGGCGCCGGAGCCGGTGTCGTACTGCTTGATCCGGAACTGCGGGTCGCCCTTGAGGGTGGCCACGTCCTTGCCGCGGACGCCGTAGGAGAGGTGGGTCTGGCCGGTCTTGAGCGAGGACAGCAGGGACTCCGCCTGCGGGACGATCCGGATCTCGACCCCGTCCAGGTAGGGGCGGCCCGGGTTCCAGTACTTGTCGTTGCGGGCGAAGGTGATCGAGCTGCCGGGCTTGCGCTCGGTGAAGGTGAACGGGCCGGTGCCGATCAGCTTCGTCCCGGCGACGGCGTCCTCGACGCTGGCCGAGTCCGGGATGATCATGAACTCGAAGAGGTCGAAGAGGTTGCTGACCGGGTGGGCCAGGACGAGGGTCAGCTCGAAGTCGCCGTTCTTGCGGAAGTCGGTGACGGCGGCCGCCGTGGAGCGCAACTGGGCCGAACGGGAGGGGTTCTGGAGGTTCTTGACGGCGAACACCACGTCGTCCGCGGTGAACCTGCGGCCGCTGTGGAAGAGCACGTCCTCGCGCAGCTTGAGCGTGACGCTGGTGCCGTCCGCGCCGAGCTGCCAGGAGGTGGCCAGTTCGGGCTGCGGCTGGAGCTTGTCGTCGTACCTGGTCAGGGTGTTGAAGACCAGGCGCTGGACCAGGGTGTTGGCGCTCTGGGCGAAGAGCAGGCTCGGGGTGAAGTCGATCCCGGTGCCCACCGTGAGGACGCCGCCCCGGCGCGGGCTCGCCGAGCCGCCCGCGGGGGAGGAGGCGGTGTCCGCGGCCGAGCGGCAGGCCGCCAGCGCCAGCAGGCCGGCTCCGGCGACACCCCCGCGCAGCAGGGCGCGCCGGGAGAGGCCGGATACGGAGGAGGAGGTGAACGCGGTCATGGCGGGTCCTTCACAAGGGGCGATCGGGTGAACGGCGGGAGGAGCGGTGGAAGAAGAGGGGAGGGTCGGGCGGTCACGGCAGCGGACCCCGCCCGGTGGGCGGCGTCCGGTCGGGCGCGGCCGTCGCCTGCAGCGGCCGGGCGTAGAGCACACCCAGCACCGCGGCCCCGGCCGCCACGGCCAGGGCGTCCGCACCGCGCCGCTGGGCGATCAGCAGGTCCGCGTCCTGCCGCAGGCGCGAACGGCGGGCGAACTCGGCACGCACCACGTCCAGATAGGTCGGGTCGAGCATGGCGAAGGTCTCGGTCAGCACCAGCAGGTCCGGGTTGACCACGTCCGCCAGCAGGGCCAGCGCGCGGCCGATCACCTCGGACCGGTCGCGGACCAGCCGGTCGGCGCGCGGATCGCCGGCCCGGACCGCCGCCACCAGCTCGGCCCGGTCGGGCCGCTCGGTGATCCCGGCGGCGGCCGCCGCCTCGAACAGCGTGGTGTCCGAGGCGGCGGCGGCCAGACAGCCCAGCCGGCCGCAGTGACAGAGCGCGTCGCTGTCGGGGACGGGCAGGTGTGCGACGTCCCCGGTGGCCGAGGCGGGCCCGAGGTGCACCACGCCGGCGACCGCCAGGGCCGCGTCGACCACATGGCCGACGAAGAGCTGGACCATGCTGCGCCGCGCCGCCGGGTGGCCGAACAGGATCTCCGCCTGGGTGAGCGCCCGCGCGTGGTTGTCCACCTGGACGGGCAGTCCGGTGGCCCGGGTGAGCAGCTCGCCGAGCGGCATGTCCCGCCACCGCAGCGGATCGTGACGGACCGTCACGCCGCGCTCCGGATCCACCGTGCCACCGGTGACCGCGCCGAGGGCGACCACGGTCCGGCCGCCGGGCACGGTGGCGAGCAGCCGGGGCAGCCGCTCCAGCAGCGGCTTGAGCACCGCGTACCCCGTGCGCCCCCGGTTGCTCAACTCCTGCCGGTACAGCACGTTCCCGCGCACGTCCAGCAGCGAGAAGGTGGTGAACGGCACCCCGATGTGCAGCCCGGCCACGGCCAGCCGACCGGTGTCGATGTCGACCGGCAGCTGGGGCCGGCCGACCGTTCCGGCCCCGCCGCCGGTCAACTCCGGCCGCTCGTGGAGCAGTCCGAGCTGCGAGAGGTCCACCACCTGCCGGGACACCGCGGAGGCGCTGAGCCCGGTGAGCGCGGCGACCCGGCTGCGGGCGATCGGCCCGTGGTCCAAAACGGTCCGCAGCACGGCGGCGGCGTTGACGTCCCGCCGGTCGTCCCCGATGCGCACGGCGGGGCGCGGGAGCGTGTCGGACATCGGGGACCTTTCGCGAGGACGGACGGGGGTGAGGGAGGCGGGGGCCTGGGCGGGGGGCTAGGCCTGGAGAGTGACCTCCAGCTCCTCGGCGGGGACCAGGCCGGCCACCTTCGGCGGCTCGGTCGGCTCCAGCAGACGGCTCGGGGTGCCGTCGACGCCCACCGGCAGGTCCCCGTCCAGGGTGATCCGGCGGACCAGGCGCGGCTCGTCGCCGTAGTCGTTGACCGCGTAGTGCTGGGTCGCCCGGTTGTCCCAGATCGCCACGTCGCCGACCTGCCACTCCCAGCGCACGGTGTTCTCCAGCCGCTCCACGTAGCGCTGGAACAGATCCAGCAGCGCGCGGCTGTCCGCACCCGAGACGCCCTGGATGCGCTGCGCGAAGGCGCCGAGCAGCAGCGTCCTCTCCCCGGTCACCGGGTGCACGCGGACCACCGGGTGCTCGGTCTTGAACGCGGTCGAGACGAACACCTGGCGGAACAGCTTGGCGATCTCGGCGTTGTCCGCCAGCTCGGGGCGCAGCGCCAGGCTCGCCGCGTAGTCGTAGTCGTTGGTGTGCACCGCCCGCAGGCTCTCGGCCAGCACCTTCAGCGGCTGCGGCAGGTCCTGGTAGGCGGCGACGGTGTTGGCCCACACGGTGCTGCCGCCGGCCGGCGGGAGCTCCAGCGACCGGAGGATGGACGCCTTCGGGTAGGACGGGACGAAGGTGACGTCGGTGTGCCAGTTGTTGGCGCGCACACCCTTGGTGGCGTCCAGCTCGAAGATGTACCGGCCGTCGGCGCTGGGGACGGTCGGGTGGCCGACCGGCTGGCCCAGCAGGCGGGCGAAGGCCTCGTGCTCGGCGTCGTCCAGGTGGTCCTGGCCGCGGAAGAACAGCACCTTGTGCTCGTACAGCGCGGCCTCGACGGCGGCGACGGTCTCGGCGGACAGGTCGCCGCCGAGGCGGACGTCGTGGACGATCGCGCCGATCCGGCCGGCGGCCGGGGTGAGACGCAGTTCGGTGAGGGCAGCGGTCATGGCGGTTCCTCGGCTTTCACGTGGAACGGAGGGAAGGGGGGAGGCGGGCGCCGGGCATGCGGGTGTGCGGCATGGCGGCGGCGCGGCGCAGGGCATGCGGGGAGAACGGGTGGCACCGGGCGTGCGGGCACGGCCGAGCCGTGCGGGACACCGATCCGAGCGCTGGATCAGCGGGTGAGCGCTCCGCGGCGACAACAACGGCGCAGGGCGCAGCAGGGGCGGGGACAGGCAGGGCTCTGGACACGGCGAACGGCGGTCATCGGCCCTCCTTCCGGCTTGCTGCGAGTGGGCTCGGCGCTCATCGTGCTGAAGGCCGAGGCCCGCTGTCAATCGCTGTTTTGCCTGTTGGGCACGGGTGTTGCTGCCGTGTGTCGCCCTGTTGCGGGGGGTGGCCACCGGATGGCGGGAGCGCTTCGCGACGGTATTCGACCTTGTGACGGGCCCGCGCGGGTTATTAACTCTCGGAGCGAAAGAAACTCCGGAGCGGTCCCCGCTGGGGAACGCGCGGCCCCGGGCGGGCCGCGGATCGAGGGCGTGTCCTGTGCCGAGGCTGGAACTTCTTCACACCCGGGTGTCGGCCCGGACCACCTGGCGGGTGGTCCGGCTGCACGGGAGCGACGGCGCGACCGGACTGGGGGAGTACTCCGACGCCGGTCCGGCCGGGGACGCGCTGTGGCCGTCCGTAGCCGCGCGACTCGCGGACGGCGTGCCCGTCGCGGAGCTGACGGCCCGGCCGGACGGCCACCGGGGCACCGGCGACCCGGCCGCCCGCCTCGCCGAGGCCACCGTCCGCGGCGCGCTGGACCTCGCCGCCGCCGACCTCGCCGCCCGGCGGGCCGGACAGCCGCTCTGGCGGTGGCTGGGCGGCGACGGGCCCCGACCGGTCGCGCGCTACGCCAACATCAACCGGGCGCTGCGGCGGCGGACCCCGGAGGAGTTCGCCGAGGTCGCCCGGGCCGCGGTGGCCGCCGGGTACCGGGCGGTCAAGTGCGCGCCGTTCGACGGGATCCCGGTCCAGGAGCGGTTGCGCGCCGGCCTCGCCCGGGCCGTCGCGGTTCGCCGGGCGGTGCCCTCGGCGGAGCTGATGGTCGACGTCCACCACCTGTTGACCCCCTGCCAGGTGGAGGGCGCGGCGCCCGAGCTGCGCGCGCTGGACCTGCGCTGGCTGGAGGACGCCGTGCCGCTGGACGACCCGGAGGCGCTGGCCGCCGTCCACGGAGCCGGGATCGCGCCACTGGCGGGCGGGGAGTTCGCCACCCGGCCGGGGGAGGTCGCCCCGGCGCTGGCCCGCCTGGCCTGGCTGCTCCCGGACGTGAAGCACGCCGGCGGGTTCGGCCCCGCCCGCCGGCTGGCCGAGGCGGCGCTCGCGGCGGGCGTCGGCGTCTCGCTGCACAACCCGGCCGGTCCGGTGGCCACCGCCGCCGGGCTCCACCTCGCGGCGGCCCTCGGGCCGGGGGTGGAGACGGAGTTCGCCTTCGGCGAGGCGCCCTGGCGGGCCTCCGCCGTCCGGCCCCCGGAGGCCCCCGACGGGCCCTGGCTGCTTCCGCCGGACGGCCCGGGCCTCGGCCTGGAGCTGGACCCGGCCCGTTGGACGGCCACACCGGTCCGCCCCGGACGGGCCCCCGGCCCCGATCAGGACCTCGGCCCCGACCGGACCGCCGGCTTTGACCAGGCCGTCGGCCCCGAGCGTGCCGGAGTGCTCCGATGAGCCGTCCGCAGGACCTGGCCGGCCGGACCGCGATCGTCACCGGCGCGGCGCAGGGCATCGGAGCGGCCGTGACCGGGGAGCTGCTGGCCCGCGGAGCGCGGGTGGTGGCCGTGGACCTCGCGGCCGAAGCCGGGGCGCTCGGCGGGCCGGAGCGGGTGGCGGTCGTCCGCGGCGACGTCACCGACCCCGCCACCGTCGCGGCCGCGTTCGCCGCGGCCGGGGCGCTCGGCGGCGGCGACCCGCCGTCCGTGCTGGTCCAGGCCGCCTACGCGGGGGCGCCCGCGCCGCTGGACGGGCAGCAGGACGAGGACTGGGAGCGCGTGCTCCAGGTGGTGCTCTCCGCCGCCCGCCGCTTCGACACGGCCTTCGTCCGGGCGCTGGACGGCCGCCCCGGCGCGATCGTGCACCTCGCCTCCCCGCACGCCTTCGGGGCGGTGCCGGGCTTCGCCGCGTACGCCGCCGCCAAGGCCGCGCTGCTGGCGCTGACCCGGGCCGCCGCCGTGGAGTGGGGGCCGCGCGGGGTGCGGTGCAACGCCGTCGCGCCCGGCTTCGTCCCGGTCGAGCGCAACCGCCATGTGTGGACCGACCCGGAGCTGAGCGCGGCGATGCTGCGGGCGTCCCCCCTGGGCCGCTTCGGCAGTGCCGCGGAGGTCGCCCGCGCCGTAGGCTTCCTGGCCGGGGAGGACGCCTCCTTCGTCAACGGCACCTGCCTCGCCGTCGACGGCGGGATGACCGCCATGCTCCCCGAAGCCCTGCTGCGCTGACCCGCCCGTTCCGGCCCTTCCCCGAGGAGAGACCCATGCACGCCGAACCCGTGGCCGACGCCACCCGCCTCGCCCTCGGTGAGGGACCGGTCTGGGACGCGTCCGCCCGGCGCCTGCGCTGGATCGACATCAAGGAACCCCGCCTGTTCACCCTCGACCAGCCGGCCGACCGGATCGACTCGGTCGAACTCGACGTGGTGCCGGGCGCGTTGATCCCCTGTCCGGACGGCCGGCTGGTGCTGGCGAGCGAGCGCGGCTTCGAACTGATCGACGCCGCGACCGGCCGGACGAGCCTGCTGGCCCCGGTCGAGGCCGACCGGCCGGACCGCCGGATGAACGACGGGAAGTGCGACCCGTTCGGCCGCCCGGTCGCGGGCACCATGCAGCGGGCCGAGCCCCGACAGCCCGGCCCGCTGTACCGCCTGGAGGACGACGGCGCCGTGCGGCCGATCCTCGACGGGCTGGCGATCCCCAACGGCCTCGACTGGCCGGAGCCCGACCGGCTCTGGCACATCGACACCCCGACCCGCCGGATCGACCTCTACGAGTACCCGGAGCACGGACCGCTCGGCCGCCGGATCCGCTCGCTGGACGTCTCCCACCTGCCCGGCTCGCCGGACGGCATGACCCTGGACGCGGACGGCAACCTCTGGGTGGCGTTCTGGGACGGCGGGGCCGTGCACTGCCTCTCACCCGAGGGCCGGCCGCTGGCCACCGTGGAGGTCCCCGTCCCGCGTGCCACCAGCTGCGCCTTCGGCGGACCGGATCTGCGCACGCTCTACATCACCACCGCCCGGTCGGCCGAACACCCGCTCTCCGGCGCGTTGTTCAGCGTGGACCCGGGCGTCTCAGGACGCCGGGGCGGCGGTCAGGTCGAACACGGCGCGCAGTGACGGCGCCTCCAGGATCGCGGCGAGCGGGAGGCTGCGGCCGGTCTCCCGCTCCAGGGCGGTGAGCAGCCAGAGCAGGTGGACGGAGTCCCAGCCGGGCACGTCGTCGAAGGCCGCGTCCGCGTCCGCCGCGGTGAGCGGCAGGCCCAGTTCGTCCTGGAGCAGGGTGATCAGATCGTCGACGCTGTTCATGCCGAGGTCCTTTCGGGGGAGGAGAGTTCGGAGTCGAGGGTGACCCAGGCGGGCGGTTCGAGCGGTGTCGTGAGGTCGTGGCGGTAGAAGGAGGCGCCGTCCTCCCCGGCTGCCGGCTGCTCCGCCGTGAAGCCGTAGCGGGGCAGCAGGTCGCGCACGGTGGCGTTGCGCGCGGTGGGCCGGTAGCCGCCCCGGACCTCCCGGGCGCCGGTGGCGGCCGCGTGGCGGAGGATCTCGGCGAGGGCCGCGTGCTCGATGCCGCGGGAGAAGACCCGGCAGCTGAGCAGGAAGTTGTCGATCGACAGCCGGGCCCCGCCGTCCTCGCTGCGCAGCAGCACCGCGCCGACCAGGCCGTTCTCACCGAACCGGTCGGCGGAGTGCAGGGCCAGCACCAGGTGGTCCGGGTGCTCGGTGCGGGCGGTCACCTCGGCGGGCTGCAGCCGCTCGGTGGTGAGGTTGAACTGGTTGGTCCGCAAGGTGAGTTGGGAGATCCTCGGGACGTCCTGCGGGCGGGCCCGGGTGAGCCGGACCCGGACGTCCAGCTCGGCGAGGTAGTCGTCGAGCGAGGAGAACTGCTGGAGGAAGTCGCCGCGGGCCAGCTCCTCGCGGTAGCGGGCGGGGCGGGCGCGGTCCTCGGCGGTGGCCTCGCGGACGTCGAACCAGCCGTCGCGCAGCAGGCGCGGCAGGTGCAGGGCCGGTTCCCCGTCCAGGTCCACGACGGCCACCGCCGGGAGGCCGGCGCGGACCGAGCCGCGTTCGAAGGGGCTGTCGTCGGCGAAGACCAGGCTGTCCACCCCGAGGTTGAGCGAGTCGGCGAGGGCGGAGAGGTTCTCGTCCTTGGGGCGCCAGTTGGCGATCACCCGGACGAAGTCCGGCTCGCGGAGCACGGTGTCCGGGTGCTCGGCGAGGACCTGGGCGACCGGCTCCGGGTCGTTCTTGCTGACGGCGGCCAGCAGGACCCCCTGGGAGGCGATCTGCCGGACGGCCTGCTGGAAGGTGCGGAACGCCTCCCCCCGGTAGCCGCCGCCGAGTTCGATGCCCTCGGGCCCGTCGTCGCCGAGCACGCCGCCCCACAGGGTGTTGTCCAGGTCCACGGCCAGTACCTTGCGGGTGCGCCCGGTCAGCGCCCGGGCCAGGTGGCCGGCCTGCCGGGCGTAGCCGGCCAGCAGGGCGGGCGAGAGGTGCGCCTTGGCGTACGCGTCCAGGCGCGGATCCTGGACCTGCACGCCCTCGTTGGCGAGCGGTTCGAGGTCCAGCACGAGGGTGGCCGGGTGCTCCTCGCCGATCCGCAGCAGCCGGGCGTTGGCCTCCCGCCAGAGGGCGCCGAGCCGGGCGCGGGCCCGCAGGTCCACCAGCTGGGCGGTGTACCGGTGCAGCAGCGGAAGGGTGTTGAGGACGAGGGTGGCGCCGGCGGCGGTCGCGCCGAACCGGGCGGCGAGCCGGGTGAGCAGGTCGGTCTTGGCGGCCAGCACCCGCTCGACGTCCTCCGGGCCCCAGGGGACGGGCAGTTCGTCGAAGACGACGGCCGGGTCGAGCACGCAGAGCACCAGCGCGGGCCGGGCCGCGTACAGGGCCGAGGCGGGGTCGGAGAGTTCGAAGACGTAGCTGTCGAAGTCGGTGAGGTACGGGCGCAGCAGCAGCCCGTGGCGGGCGAGTTCGGCGGTGAGCGCGGGGCGCAGCGCGGCGAGCGTGCCGTGGCCGGTGACGGCCACGGTCAGCGCGGTGGTGCCGGGGTGCAGCCGCAGCACCTCGTCGGGGTCGAGTCGGGCCAGCAGGTTTCCGGCCAGGGCGAGTTCGGCGTCATCGGCCTCGGCCAGCAGCCGCTGGACGGCGGGGTACTCGGCGGCGAGGCGCCCGGCGCGGTGCAGGGCCCGCAGGCCGTCGGTGGTGGTTCCCATGTGGTCAACCCCTCGGAGAGGTCGGGTCGGGTGGGGGGCGTCCCCGCGGGGGCACGGGTGCGGGTGCGGATACGAATGCGGGTGTGGGTACGAGTGCGGAGCGTGCACGGGCACAGGTACGGGCACGGGTACTGCCACGGGCACGGATTCGGCGCGTGCGCGTGGCCGTGTCGGCAGTCTTCGCGGGGGCGCTAAAGCGGCGCTGAGGCCGCGGTGCCGGCGGCGCGGGATGCCGCGCCCGGCAGGATCGGCCGGACCGGGCCTAGCGCAGTTCGGAGACGGGGCTGAGCCGCCGGGCGAGCAGCTGCAGCACCTCGGCCTGGTGCTCCGCCAGGTAGAAGTGCTCGCCGTGGAAGACCCGCAGGTCGAAGCCGCGGGTGGTGTGGGCGGACCAGCCGGCCGCCTCCAGCAGGGTGGTCCACGGGTCGTGGTCGCCGGTCAGGGCGAGGACGGGGACGTCCACCGCGGCGCCGGGTGCGCTGCGGTAGGTCTCGATGGCGCGCAGGTCGCTGCGGATGGCCGGCAGGATCATCTCCAGCGCCTCCGGGTCGGCGAGCAGCCGCCGGTCGGTGCCGCTGAGGTGTTCCAGGTGTTCGGCGAGGCCCGCGTCGTCCAGCCGGTGGTAGGCCTCCTGGCGGATCAGCGAGGGTGCCCGGCGTCCGGAGACCACGAGCAGGTCGGGGGACTCGCCGCCGGTCAGCCGCCGCGCCACCTCGAAGGCCAGGGCCGCGCCGAGGCTGTGTCCGAACAGGGCGAAGCGGCCGCCGGCGACGGCGGAGCGCAGTGCGGGCATGACCAGGTCGGCCAGTTCGCCGATGTTCTCCACGCCGGGCTCGCGGTAGCGGTCCTGGCGGCCGGGGTACTGGACGGCGAGGATCTCGACGGACGGGTCGACCGCCTCGGCCCACGGCCGGTAGGTGCCGGCGGACCCGCCCGCGTGCGGGAAGCAGACCAGGCGGACGGCGGCCTCGGGGCGGGGGCGGAATCTGCGGATCCAGCGGTCGGTGTCGGCGGAGGCGCCGGCGCGTCCTGCGGTGCCGGGAGATGCGGTGGGACTCATGGTCGGGCTCCCTTCGTGTTGCTGCTGTTGCTGCGTCCGATGGCGGGGAAGGTGGCGGGGAAGGTGGCGGGGAGGGTGCGGCGGTGCCCGCCGAAGGCCGGGGGCGGGGGCGCGGTGCTCAGGCCGCCGTGGACAGGTCGAGGTCGAGGCTGCGGTCGGAGAGGAGGATCGCCCGGTGCACGTCCTGCAGGGCCCGGCCGGGTTCGATGCCCAGCTCGTGGTTGAGCGTCCGGCGGGTCGAGCCGTAGACGCCGAGGGCGTCGGCCTGCCGCTCGGAGCGGTACAGGGCGATCATCAGCTGCCGGCGGAACCCCTCGTGCAGCGGGTGCTCGGAGGTCAGCGAGTAGAGCCGGCCGACGAGTTCCTGGTGCCGGCCCAGGGTCAGGCCGGCCTCGACGTGCATGCCGACGCAGCCGAGCCGGGCCTGTTCGACCCAGGCGATGAAGCCGTCCAGGATCGGGCCGGCCCGCAGGTCGCCCAGCGCGGGGCCGCGCCAGAGGCCGAGCGCCGCCTCGAAGGCGGCCGCCGCCTGCTCGGGCCGGCCGAGCCGGAAGGCCTGGCGGCCCTCGTCGGTGAGCCGCTGGAACTCCTTGGCGTCCAGCCGGTCGCGGTCGAGGTGGAGCAGGTAGCCGGGCGAGCGGGTGACGATCGGGGTGTCGGTCGCGCCGTCCCGGGCGAGCAGCTTGCGCAACTGCGAGATGTAGACGTGGATTGCCGCCAGATAGCGCTTGGGCGGGCGTTCACCCCATATCTCGTAACTCAACTGTTGGACCGACACCACCTCGTCGGCTCTGATCAGGAGTGTGGCGAGGACGACCTGCATGTTCCGGGCGTTGATCGTGGCGGCACGCTGATCGCGCTGCTCCGGCTGGATCCGCAGGCTTCCCAGGATTTCGTACCGCATGACTGCCCCTCAGGTCGGATATCGGGATTCGCCATCCAATCTGCCTGGTCTGCCGGGCCGGCACATCTGCGAAATTACGTACCGTCCGTCCGGCTGCGTACGAGTGCCCGGTCGGGCAGTGCCCTTCAGCAGCGCTTTAGCGGAGCTTGAGCCGCTGCGCGGACACTCGGCCCGCCGGGTAGGACCGCCGGCCAGGGCTGCGAGGTGGGGAGTGCGACCGGGGATGCGTGAAGGATGAGGCGGTACTGGGCGGGCTGGTTGGACCGGGTGGGCCCGGGGCTGAGCGCGCTGGCCTGCGTCTGGGGCATGGGGCCCTGCCTGCCGGTGCCCGAGGGCCCGGAGCCGCCCGCCGTGGAGCGCCGTTCCCGGGGCCCCAGAGCGGCTCGGGGCCTGGCCGGACCGCCGGTGGACCACCCCGAGCGGCCCGCCGGGCACATCCCGCCGACCGCGGTGGAGCGGGCGCTCTGGCAGCAGTTCGACCGCGCACTCCCGTGAGCGGCGGTCGACGGTGAGCGGCGGCCCGCGGTGGGCGGCGATGCGAGGCTGTGGCCAGGCGAGGGTGGGTAGGTGACGCGAAGGCGGGGCGCCCGGTCGGGGCTAATCCTGACCGCGATCTGACAAGGACTCATATTCTTTTTAACAGGCGTCACTTGGTATGGCCCGAAGGTTTCGCCGTGTGAACATTGCATTGCGGGTGGGGTGATGACGGGTGGGCTTGGCTACCGTTGCGTCATCGCACGCCTGATCGATGAGCTGCGGCGCAGCCGGTAGCGGCAGGATTCAGCGGCGCCTCGGCCGGAAGGGGGACACGCAACGATGGTGCCCACGGGGAATCGACCTCTCAACGGACCGGCTCCGGAGGTCCGCGAGGCGGAGGCGGAGGCGCTCCACACCGTTCTGGACGCCCTGACGGACGGGCGCGGCCGCATGGCCGAACTCATCGGCGAGCCCGGCGCGGGCAAGACCAGGCTGCTCGCCGGCCTGGCCGAGCAGGCCGAGCGCCGCGGCGCCGTGGTGCTGCGCGGCCGCGCCACCGAGGCGAGTGCGGGGCTGCGCGGCCACGTGCTGCTCGACATGCTGGGCCGCTGGGGCGGCGCCGGACTGGACGACGGGCAGCTCGACTCGCTCGCCGCGCTCACCCACCAACTCTCCTACGGTCCGGGCCCGCAGACCTGCCCGGACGACGTCCCGCAGTCCCGCTGGCACTGCATCTTCTACGCCGCCTTCGTACGCCGGCTGCGCCACTGCGCGGCCGGCGGCCTGGTGCTCCTCTTCGACGACGCGCACTGGCTCGACGAGGGCACCCTGGAGCTGCTGGACTACCTGATCCAGCGGCCGGTCGGCGCCCCCGTCGCGGTGGTCGCCTCCTACCGGCCGCGCCAGGCGCCCGCGCAGCTGGCGGGCGCCTTCGCCCAGGGCATCGAGCTCGGCACCGCCGAGCGGGTCGAACTGGGCCCGCTCGACCCGCGCCGCAGCGCCGCGCTCGCCGGGATGCCGGTGGACTCGCCCGCGTTGCGCCGACTGCACCGGGAGGCCGGGGGCAACCCGCTGTACCTGCTGACGCTGGTGGGCCAGAGCGCGTCGGCCCCGTCCTTCCGGGCGGGCGAGCCGGCGGAGTCCGAGCCGGCCGAGGAGTCGGCCGAGGAGCCGGTCGAGCCGACCCTGCCGGTGCGGTTCAGCGCGCGGATCTCGGCCGAGTACGCGGCGCTGGACGAGGACCTGCAGCAGGCCGCGGCGGCCGGCGCCGTTCTGGGCGAGCGCTTCGACGCGGCCGGGGTGGCCGCGCTGATCGGGTTCCGCCGGGAGGCGACCTGCGGGCTGCTGGACGGGCTGGTCCGCCGCGACCTGGTCCGCACGGTCGGCGGGACCGACCAACTCGCCTACCGGCACCCGCTGGTGCGCCGCTCGGTGTACGCGGCGGCGGACGCCTGCTGGCGGATCGAGGCGCACCGCAAGGCACTGGATTTCCTCGCCGCGCGCGGTGTGCCGGACGCCGAACTGGCCGAGCACGTCCAGCGGTCCGGCCCCGGCGACGGGGAGCGGGACCACCTGGTGCTGGCCGCGGCCACCCGGGAAGCGCTGCGCTCCGGCGACACCCGGGCGGCGGCCGTGCTGCTGCCCCAGACGCTGCGGCTGCTGGCGGTGCGCGGGCAGACGCAGGAGGCGGTGGAGCTGAGCGCGTTCGCGCGCAGCGTCGAGGAGGGTGGCGTGCGGCCCGCCCCGGAGGTGCTGCTGAGCTGCGGCGTGCCGCTGCCGACCGGGTCGTCGGCCATCGGTGCCGCCCGGGCCGGGAGTGCGGTCGGGGGTGCGTCGGTGGAGCTGTTCGCGGCGCTGACCGAGCGCGAGCGGGAGGTGGCCGACCTGGCCAGCACCGGGCGGCGGACCCGTCAGATCGCCGCCGAGCTGAGGCTCAGCCCGCGCACGGTCGACGTCCACCTGACCCGGATCTACCGCAAGCTCAACATCAGCTCGCGGGCGGCGCTGGCGCGGATGGTGGTCGAGTCGGGGCGGGTCGGCGGCCTGGCCGGATAGCGCGGGACCGGACCGGCCTGGCGCGGACCTGGTCGGACCGGACCGGCGCGGGCCCGGCCGGGTGGGTCCGGGTCGGCCGGGCCCGGTCACCGGGTGGTGAAGTGCCCTGCGCGCAAGGGTCCTTGCTATTCGGAGGGCCCCTCCGTATTGTGGGTGCCGCAGCCGGGCGACCCGTATCCGGATCCGGCCGCGAGCCGTCCGACCCGCCCGCGCGACGCAGCACGCGCCGTGCGCCGCGGCCGACCCGGCGGCGCTTCGTCCGCCGACCGCCCACGCCCGTGCGCGCGGTGCCACCCGTGGCGCCGCGTCCACCGGGTGTGCGGCGGCAGGGCGGCGGGCCCGGCCGTCCCCCGTCGGCCGGTGCCGCCGCCCACGCGACGACGCCGGCCGTCCACGCGACGCGCCGGTGCCGCCCGGCCCGGCACGGCGGACCCGGCCACCCACCCCTTCCCCGCCCCGCCCGTCGGGGCCGCGCCCACCCCGGAGGACCCGCATGTCCCAGCCCGGCTCCGTGCCGCTCTCCGTCCTCGACCTCGCCCCGGTCCTGGTCGGCCAGACCACCGCCGAGGCGCTGCACGACAGCGTGGCCCTCGCCCGGGCCGCCGAGGAGCTCGGCTACCACCGCTACTGGGTGGCCGAGCACCACAACGCCCCGGGGGCCGCCAGCTCCGCGCCGGCCGTCCTGATCGGCCAGATCGCCGCCGCCACCAGCCGGCTGCGGGTCGGCTCCGGCGGGGTCATGCTCCCCAACCACGCCCCGCTGGTGGTCGCCGAGCAGTTCGGCACCCTGGCGGCCTTCCACCCGGGGCGGATCGACCTCGGCCTCGGCCGCGCTCCGGGCACCGACCCGGTGACCGCCCAGGCGCTGCGCCGCGCCGCCGGACCGCTGGCCGGCGGGGACTTCCCCCGGCAGGCCGTCGAACTGCTCGGCTACTTCGACGGCCCGCAGGACGAGGCGGAGGCGGCCCTGCGCGCGGTCCCGGCCGAGGGCAACCGCCCCGAGGTGTGGGTGCTGGGCTCGGGCCTGGGCAGCGCCGAGCTGGCCGGTTCGCTGGGCCTGCCGTTCGCGTACGCGCACCAGTTCAACGCCCAGCTCACCGTGCCGGCCCTGCGGGCCTACCGCGAGTCCTTCCGGCCCTCCGCGGTACTGGAGCGCCCGCACGCGCTGGTGGCGGCCTTCGTCCTGGCGGCGGAGACCGCGGAGGACGCCGAGCGGCTGGCCGGGCCGATACGGGTGGCCGCGGTGCGCACCGTCCGCTCCGGAGGGCGGCAGAACGCCTATCCGACGCTGGAGGAGGCGGCCGCGTTCCACTACACCGAGCAGGACCGGCAGATCGTGGAGGGCTTCCTCGGGCAGCAGGTGATCGGGGACCGGGCGCTGGTCCGCCGCCGGGTCGCCGAGCTGGTCTCGGCCGGCGCCGACGAGTTCATGGCGATGACGGTGACCCCGGACCTCGAAAGCCGGGTGGCGTCCTACCGGATCCTCGCCGAGGAGGTGGCCGCGCTCGGCTCGGGCCCGCTCGCGGGCGTGCAGCGCGGCTGACGGTCCGCCATCGGCCCCTCGCCGGGCCCGCCTCCTCCAGGCGGACCCTGGGGCGGCCCGCTTGCGGGCCGTCAACGACCCCCGCCGGTCCCTCCCCGGGCGTCCGGCGGTCCCGGTCCCGGCCCGGCCCCACCTGCGGGGCCGGGCCGGGACCGGTTCACGCCCCGGCCGGGGGCCGCAGGCCGTCCGCCACCACGGCGAACAGCCGCTCGAACTGGGCCTGGTCGCCGGTGCCCTGCTCCAGCGACCAGACCAGCGCGTTGACCAGCGTCACCGCGTCGGGCATCGAGATGTCCGCCCGGACGGCGCCGGCCAGCTGGGCCCGCCGGAGCAGGGCGTCGGCCGCGTGCAGCATGCCCGCGCAGGACTCGAACTCGGTGTGCTCGTCGACCAGGTTGACCATCACGGCGGAGGCCAGCCCCCGGTAGCGGGAGGCGTACGCGGCGAGGTCGCGCAGCCAGAGCAGCACGCCGGCCGCGGCGTCGGGTGCGGCGGCGAGTTCGCGGGCCCGGGTCTCCAGGGTGGTCATGCTCTCCTGGAGCACCGCCTCCAGCAGGGCCGCCCGGGTGGGGAAGTGCCGGTAGAGGGTGCCGATGCCGACGCCGGCCCGCCGCGCGACCTCCTCCAGTGACGCCTCGGTGCCCTGTTCCTCCAGGACCGTCGCGGCGGCGGCCAGCAGCCGCTCGTAGTTGCGGCGGGCGTCGGCGCGCATCGGGCGGGCCCCGGCGCGCGCCCTGGCCGGCGGCTGCGTGGCGTCCGCGGGCGGGGCGGGGTCGGCGGCGGGCTGTGCGGCACCGCCGGGCTGCGGAGCGTCGGCGGGCCGGGCGGGGCGGGCGGATTGAGGGGGCGTCATGTTCTCTCCGGGCGGGTCGGTCGGGCTGGTCGCTGCTTGCAAAGTGGAGGGCTCCTCCGTATTGTATTCGGAGGGGCCCTCCTGTTCTATCGGGCGCCCGCATGCCGATGCTCTTCCGATGTTTTCCGGTCCCCTCGCGCGACCGACCCCATCACCCGGATCCACAGCCCGCCTCCCTGACCGGGCTGCCGCGCACCCCCTCGCCGGAGGTTCGCCGGATCCCACACACCCGCGTGCTCACGGCCCTGTGGAGGCTATCGTGACGACCTCGTCCACCCCGTCCGCGACTCTGAAGGACGAGGCGGATCCGCCGGCGTCGGCGCAGTCCGGCCCGTCCCGGCCCGGCATCACACTGGCGATCATCGCGGTCTGCCAGTTGATGATCATTCTTGACGCGACCATCGTGAACGTCGCCCTTCCGGACATCCAGAAGGACCTCGACTTCACCGGATCCGACCTGTCCTGGGTGCTCAACGCCTACGCGCTGACCTTCGGCGGCCTGCTGCTGCTCGGTGGCCGCTTCGGCGACATCCTCGGGCGCCGCCGGGTCTTCATCGCCGGTGTCCTGCTCTTCACCGGGGCCTCGCTGCTCGGCGGCATCACCCCCAACGGCGGTCTGCTGCTGCTCGCCCGGGCCCTCCAGGGCGTCGGCGCGGCGCTCGCCGCACCCGGCACCCTCGCCCTGATCGCCACCAACTTCCCCGAGGGCAAGGCCCGTACCAAGGCGATGGGCGTCTACGGCGGCGTCACCGGCTCCGGCGCCGCGCTCGGCCTGATCCTCGGCGGCGTGCTCACCGACGTCGCCTCCTGGCGCTGGGTCTTCTTCGTCAACATCCCCTTCGGCATCCTCATCGCCGTGCTCACCCCGCGGTTCGTCCGCGAGTCCGAGCGCCACCCCGGCCGCTTCGACCTGCTCGGCGCCCTCACCTCCACCGCCGGCATGGCGCTGCTGGTCTACGGCTTCATCAACGCCGGGTCCAAGAGCTGGGGCGACGGCACCACCGTCGTCTGCTTCATCGCCGCGGTGATCCTGCTCGGCGCCTTCCTGGTGGTCGAGACCCGCGCGGCCCAGCCGATCCTGCCGCTGCGCCTGTTCCGCGACCGCGACCGGACGATCCTGCTCGGCGGGATGCTGTTCCTCTCCGGCAACCTGGCCGGCATGTTCTTCTTCCTCACCCAGTTCGTGCAGGAGGTCATGAAGTTCAGCGCGATCAAGGCCGGGTTCGGCTTCGTCCCGGTCGCCTTCGCGCTGATCGCGGCGGCCGGCGTGGTGATGAAGACGCTGCCCAAGGTCGGCGCCAAGCCGTTCATGCTGGCCGGTGCCGTCCTGGTCACCGCCGGCATGGTCTGGCTGGCCCAGCTCGACGCCGGCAGCGGCTACCTGACCGGGCTGTTCGGGCCGATGGTCCTGATCGGCGTCGGCGCGGGCTTCTTCATTGTCCCGCTCAACATCATCGCGGTCGCCGGGGTGGCCCAGGAGGACGCGGGCGCGGCCTCCAGCCTGCTCAACGTCGTCACCCAGGTCGGCAGCGCGCTCGGTCTGGCCATCCTGGTGACGGTCTTCAGCAGCACCGTCAAGGACGAGACCGCGCACCCGCCGACGGACCTCGCGCCCGCCGACTTCCCGTCCCACCTGCTCTCCGTCGGCAGCGCGGCGGCCTTCTGGGTCGGCGCCGGCCTGGCGCTGGTCAGCGTGGTCGCGGGGCTGGTCGCCCGCTCCCGGGAGGTTCCGGACGACCCGTCGGCGGTGCTCACGGCCGTGCACTGAGCCGACGGCCGACGGGCCGCGGGCCGCGACCACCGTGCGGGTGGCCGCGGCCCGCTTCCGCGTCCGGGGCCGGTCCGGTGAGCCGCGCCGCGTGCGACGCGAACCGTCGGGCACGGCCCAGGCCGAAGGGGGCCGTGGTACCGGTGGGTACCACGGCCCCCTTCGGGGTGTGCCGCGAGGTCGGACCGTCTCGCCGGGGTCGGACCGCCGTGCCGAGGTCAGACCGCCTCGCCGAACCAGGTGGTGAGGGCGTGGCGCAGGGTGCCCGGGTCGTCCGTGACGGCGGCGATGTGACCGTCCGGGCGGATCAGCAGGGCGGCGGCGTCCAGCTCCGGGTGGGGTTCGGCGGTGAGCACGTCCACCCGGTCCGTCCAGCCCCCCACCTCGGGGCCCTGGGCGAACCGGACCAGCAGCCCGCGGCCGCCCCGCAGCCGGCCCGCCGGGGAGACGGGCCCCTCGGGCGTCACCAGCTCGACGTCCGGCACGAGCCGGCCGAGCAGCGGGTGCGGCTCGCCCGCGCCCTCCGGCAGCGGCAGCTCGTAGCGCAGGCCGACCCCGCCCGCCAGGTCCACCAGGAACTGGTTCGGGCCGTCGAAGGCGACCAGCTCGCGCAGGATCTCCCGCAGCGGTCCGACCTTCTCCGCCGGGTGCAGCAACGCGGTCTGAGCCCGGGTCGCCCGCAGCGCGGCCCGGCCGGCCGGCCGGCGCTCCGCCTCGTAGCTGTCCAGCAGCCCCTCCGGGGCCCGGCCCCGGACGGTCGCCGCCAGCTTCCAGCCCAGGTTGAGCGCGTCCTCCAGCGCGGTGCTCAGCGCCAGGCCGCCCAGCGGGTAGTGGACGTGGGCGGCGTCGCCGGCCAGCAGCACCCGGCCCGCGCGGTACCGGTCGGCCTGCCGCGCCGCGTCGTCGAACCGGGCCGACCAGAGCGGCTCCAGCGCCCCGAGGTCCAGATCGGCGATCCGGACGGCGGCCTTGGCGAGCTCCTCGCCCGTGACCGGCCCGGCCGGGGCCGCGGGCGGGGTGCCGAACTCGGTGGTGATCAGCCGCAGCCGGTCCGGTCCGACCGGGGCGCCCATGAACAGCCCGCGCTCGAACCAGCGCGCGCCGAACACCTCCGGCGGCACGTCGGCGAAGTCCACCCGGATGTCGGCGACCAGCCCCGAGGACTCGGCGGCCGCACCCTCGAAGGCGATCCCGGCCAGCTGCCGGACGGTGCTGTGCGGGCCGTCCGCGCCGACCAGGTAGGAGGCCTCCAGCCGGTACGGCCCGTCCGGGCCCTCGACCTCCACGACCACGCGCTCGTCGTCCTGGGTGAGCCCGGTGACCTGGTGGCCGCGCCGGACCTCCACCCCGTCCGCCGCGGCCAGCTCGGCCTCGATCCGCTCCTCGACCCGGGACTGCGCCAGCAGGTACGGGTAACGGGAGGGCCCGCCGGCCCGGTCCGGGTCCAGCCAGAGCAGCGAGAAGTGCACCTGCGGCAGGGCCAGGGCGCCCTCCCGCAGTTCGGCGAAGAGGCCGCGCCGCTCCAGCACGGCGACGGCCGCCGTGTTCAGTGCGACCCCGGCCGCCGTCCGCTCCCCGGGCGCCGAGCGCTCCAGCACCACCACCGGGACGCCGGCCCGGACCAGCTCCGCGGCGGTGAACAGCCCGGTGATCCCGGCTCCGGCGATCACCACCGGCCGCGGCGCGCTCACGCGGCACCGCCCGCGGTGGCGTCGGTGGCGTCGGTGTCGTCGGTGTCGGTGCCAGCGGTGTCGGCGGGGGCGCCGAACCAGGTGGCGAGGGCGTGGCGCAGGACCGCGGGGTCGTCCGTGGCGGCGGCGATGTGGCCGTCCGGGCGGATCAGCAGGGCGGCCGCGTCGAGGTCGGGGTGGGGTTCGGCGGTGAGCACGTCCACCCGGTCCGTCCAGCCCTCGGCGTCGAGGCCCTCGGCGAAGCGGATCAGCAGCCCGCGCCCGTCGTGCAGGTGGGAGGCGAGCGAGGTGGGCCCGTCGGCGGCCACCAGCTCGGCGTCCGGGACGAGCCGGCCGAGCAGCGGGTGCGGCTCGCCCGCGCCCTCCGGCAGCGGCACCTCGTACCGGGTACCGACACCGGTCACCAGGTGCAGCAGGTAGTCGTTGACCTCCTTGAACTTCACCAGTTCGGCGAAGATCTCCCGCAGCGGCGTGATCTTGTCCAGCGGATAGAGCAGCGAGACCTGCGCCTGGGTGTTGACGCAGACCCGCTGGCCGACCGGCCGGCGCTCCGCGTGGTAGGTGTCCAGCAGCCCCTCCGGGGCCCGGCCCTGGACGGTCGCCGCGAGCTTCCAGCCCAGGTTGAAGGCGTCCTGCAGACCGGTGTTGAGGCCCTGCCCGCCGATCGGGTAGTGCACGTGGGCGGCGTCGCCGGCCAGCAGCACCCGGCCCGAGCGGTACTCGTCCGCCAGCCGGGTCGAGTTGCCGAACCGGGACAGCCAGGTGGTCTCCTCGAAGTCCGGCGCCGAGCCCGTGACCCGCTTGATCGCCTCGCGCAGCTCGTCGTTGGTCACCGGGACGTCGTCCCCGGGGCGCTCCTGGTCGAACTCGGTGGTCATCAGCCGCAGCTTGCGCCCGCCCTCGATCGGGACGTTGGCCAGCCAGCCGCCCGGGTACAGCTCGGCCGAGTAGGCGACGGTGTCGCCCTCCTTGACGACGACGTCGCCGAGCACCCCATAGAAGGTCGAGCCCGTCCCCGGGAAGCCGATCCCCGCCAGCTTGCGCACCCGGCTGTGGCCGCCGTCCGCGCCGACCAGGTAGGCGGCCTCCAAGCGGTACGGGCCGTCCGGGCCCTCGACCTCCACGACCACGCGCTCGTCGTCCTGGCTGAGCCCGGTCACCTCGTGGCCGCGCCGGATCTCGGTGCCCAGCTCGCGGGCCCGGGCCTCCAGGGCGTGCTCGGTCTTCCACTGCGGCACGGCCAGCGTGTAGTCCGCCTTGGGGCCCTCCGGGCGCTGCAGCCAGAACAGGCCGAAGTGCATGGCCGGCCAGGCCTCGGTCTCGGGCGTGCGGAACCGGTCGACCAGGCCGCGCTGGTGCAGGATCTCAAGGCTGCGCACGTGCAGGCCCAGGCCCCGGGACTCGCCGCTCGCCTCCGGCAGCCGCTCCAGGACGACGGTCTCGACGCCGGCCAGCCGCAGTTCGGCGGCGAGCAGCAGGCCGGTCGGTCCGGCACCGGCGATGACGACCCGCTGGTTCGCCGGGCTCGACGGGCTCGACTCGCTGCTCTGGCTTGTCTGGCTCACGGGCGGTGCTCCTTCGGTGAGTTGTGCGCGGCCCGCGCGTCGGATGGCTCGCGCGCGACCTGGAGGAGGGGAGGTGCCAGTCACGCGGCACCTCCCCTCGACCCTGAACTCACCGGCTAAGCACGGCCTTTGCGGCTGCTAAAGCGAAGCCCCCACTGCTGCGGGCAGCTGCCGCACGAGCTCCCGGGCCAGCGCCTCGGCGTCCGGGTGGTCGTAGGCGACGGCCGCCGGCAGCTCCACGCCGAGGGCGTCCGCCAGCCGGTTGCGCAGCTCCAGCGCGGTGAACGAGGTGAAGCCCGCGTCCAGGAAGTTCTCCCCGGTGCCGAGTTCCTCCGGCGACTCGTGCCCCAGCACCGCCGCCGCGTGCAGCCGGACCAGCGCCAGCAGGGCCGCGGCGCGCTCCGCCGGGGCCAGCGCGGCCAGCTCGGCTCTCAGCGCGTCCGCCGCCGCGGTGTCCGCCGTCGCCGCGTCCGCCGACGGGCCCGCCGGAGCGGAGCCGGACCCGTCGGCGTGGCCGGTGGCCGGTCCGGCGCCCTGGTCCGCGGCGGGGGCCCGGCCGCTGCGCCGCCAGGCGGTCAACTCGGGCAGTACGGCGGCCAGTCGGTCGACCAGTTCCGGATCCCCGCCGACGGGGCCGAGCAGTTCGGCCAGGGCGGGCGCACCCGCCTCGACGGCCGCCCAGAACGCCTCCTGGCCGGGCTCGGCTACCGCCGTGGGGGTGGCCTCCAGCCAGAACGTCCGGTGCTGGAAGGCGTAGGTCGGCAGGTCGGCGAGCGGCGCCGGGCCGGGCCCGTGGACGGCGGCCCAGTCCACCGCCGCGCCGCCGACGTGCAGTCGGGCCAGCGCGCCCAGCAGCGCGCCCGCCTCCGGCCGGTCCCGGCGCAGCAGCGGCACGACCTCGACGGCCCGCGGATCGACGGCCACCGCCTCCTGGACCAGCGGCGCGAGCACCGCGTCCGGCCCGACCTCGACGAACCGGCCCACGCCCTCCGCCGCGAGGGTGCGCAGCCCGTCGTGGAACCGCACCGCCTCCCGGACGTGCCGCACCCAGTAGTCCGGGGCGGCGAGTTGGTCGGCGGTGGCGAGCGCCCCGGTCAGGTTGGAGACGAGCGGGATCCGCGGCGGCGCGACCGCCAGACCCTTGGCGACCTGCTCGAACTCGGCCAGCATCGGCTCCATCAGCGGGGAGTGGAACGCGTGGCTGACCTGCAGCCGCCGGGTCTTGCGGCCCAGCAGCCGCCAGCGCCCGGCGACCTCCTCCACCGCCTCCTCCTCGCCCGAGATGACCGTGGACGCGGGCCCGTTGACCGCCGCGACCGACACCCGGCCCTCGTACCCGGCGAGCGAGGCGAGCACCTGCCGTTCGGGCGCGCGGACGGAGACCATCGCACCGCCCGCCGGCAGCGCGTCCATCAGTCGGGCCCGGGCGGCGACCAGCGCGGCCGCGTCGGCGAGCGTCAGTACGCCCGCCGCGTGCGCCGCCGCCAGCTCGCCCACCGAGTGCCCGCCCACCAGTTCGGGCTGCACGCCCCAGGAGAGCAGCAGCCGGTACAGGGCCGTCCCGACCGCGAACAGGGCCGGCTGCGTCCAGGCGGTGCGGTGCACCGACTCGGCGTCGGCGCTGCCCGGTTCGGCGAACACCACCTCGCGCAGCGGCCGCTCCAGATGCGGGGCGAAGGCCGCCTCGACCTCGTCGAAGGCCTCCGCGTAGGCGGCGAACGACTCGTACAACTCGCTTCCCATGCCCGGGCGTTGGCTGCCCTGTCCGGAGAACAGGAAGGCCGTGCGGCCGGTGCCCGCTGCGGCGGAGCGCAGCAGCGCGGGGGCCTCGGCGCCCTTCGCCAGCGCCGCGAGCGCGTCCAGGCGTGCCACCGGGTCGGCCGCGACCACCGCCGCCCGGTGGGCCAGCGGGGCCCGGGCGGTGGCCAGCGTCCGGGCGACGGCGGCCGGATCCTGCGGGGTGGCGGTGAGGTGGGCGTGCAGCCGCCCTGCCTGGGCGCGCAGGGCCGGCTCGGAATGGGCGGAGAGCAGCCAGACCTGCGGACGGCGGCCGCCCTGTGGCGGGGCCGGTGGGGCCTGCTGGGCTTCGACCTCGGCTTCGGCCTCTCCGTCCGCCTCCAGGGATTCCGGGGCTTCCGGGGCTTCGAGGATGAGGTGGGCGTTGGTGCCACTGATGCCGAAGGAGGAGACGGCGGCCCGGCGCGGCCGCCCGGTCTGCGGCCACTCCCGGTGCCCGGTGAGCAGTTCGACCCGCCCCGCCTCCCAGTCCACGTGCGGGGAGGGCGCGTCCAGGTGCAGCGAACGCGGGATCTCGCCGTGCCGGAAGGCCTCGATCATCTTGATCACGCCGGCCACCCCGGCCGCCGCCTGGGTGTGCCCGATGTTCGACTTCACCGACCCCAGGTACACCGGAGCGCTCCGGTCCTGCCCGTACGTGGCCAGAATGGCCTGGGCCTCGATCGGGTCGCCGAGGGTCGTCCCCGTGCCGTGCGCCTCCACCACGTCGACCTGGTCGGGGGTCAGCCCGGCGTTGGCCAGCGCCGCGCGGATCACCCGCTGCTGGGCCGGCCCGTTCGGCGCGGTCAGACCGTTGCTGGCGCCGTCCTGGTTGACCGCCGAACCGCGCAGCACCGCCAGCACCGGGTGCCCGTTGCGCCGGGCGTCGGACAGCCGCTCCAGGACCAGCAGACCCGCCCCCTCGCCCCAGCCGGTGCCGTCCGCCGCCGCCGCGAACGGCTTGCACCGCCCGTCCGGCGCCAGCCCGCGCTGATGGCTGAACTCGGTGAACACCCCCGGCGTCGCCATCACCGTCGCCCCGCCCGCCAGCGCCAGCGCCGACTCGCCCGAGCGCAGCGACTGCGCGGCCAGGTGCACGGCCACCAGCGAGGAGGAGCAGGCCGTGTCCACCGTCACCGCCGGACCCTCCAGGCCCAGCGTGTAGGCGATCCGGCCGGTCGCCACACTGCTCGCGCTGCCGTTGCCGATCCACCCCTCGAAGCCCTCCGGCACCGCCGGGTAGAGCCGCGCGCCGTAGTCGTCGTACATCACCCCCGCGAACACGCCCGTCCGCGAGCCGCGCAACGAGGCCGGGTCGATGCCGGTCCGCTCCAGCGCCTCCCAGGCGAGCTCCAGCAGCAGCCGCTGCTGCGGGTCGGTGGCGAGCGCCTCGCGCGGGCTGATCCCGAAGAACGCGGCGTCGAAGTCCCCCGCGTCGTAGAGGAACCCGCCCTCGCGGGTGTACGCCGTCCCGGGGTGGTCCGGGTCCGGGTGGTACAGGTTCTCCACGTCCCAGCCGCGGCCGCCAGGGAACGGGCCCACCGCGTCCACCCCGTCGGCCACCAGCCGCCACAGGTCCTCCGGCGACGCGACCCCGCCCGGGAAGCGGCAGGCCGCCCCGACCACGGCGATCGGCTCGCTGCGCTCCGCCTCCAGGGCCGCGACCCGGCGGCGGGCGCGGTGCAGGTCCTCGGTGACCCACTTCAGATACTCGACGAGCTTCTGCTGCTCAGTCATTGGTCCCTGCCTCTTCCCTGTTCGCCACTGGTCAGTGCCCCGCCGCGCCGGCGCGGCCGAGCGTGGTGTCGATGAACGCCATCAGCTCGCCGATGTCCGCCTCCCGGATGGACTCGCTGACCGCCTCCTGCTCGGCCGCCTCCTGCTGGGCGGCCTCCTGGGCGGCCCCGGCCGCGGCCGGCTCCGGCCGGGCGGCGCCCCAGCGGCCGCGCAGCGCCTCCAGCCGGACGGCCACCCGGCCGTGGCCCGCCCCGTCCAGCTCCGCGGCGGCCAAGGCGGCCTCCAGCCGGTCGAGTTCGGCCAGCAGCCGGTCCGCCTCCGCGCCCGGGCGGGGCTCCGCCGCGCCGCGCAGGTACCCCGCCAGCGACGCGGCCGTCGGGTGGTCGAAGACCAGCGTCACCGGGAGCCGCAGCCCGGTCGCCGCGCTCAGCCGGTTGCGCAGCTCCACCGCCGTCAGCGAGTCGAAGCCCAGCTCCTTGAACGAGCGCTCGACCGGCACCGCCGCCGGATCGGCGTGCCCCAGCACCACCGCGATCTCCCCGCGGACCAGCCGCAGCACCACCGCGTCCCGCTCCTGCACCGGGACCCCGGCCAGCCGATCGGCCAGCGAGGGGCCACCGGCCGAGGCGGCGCCGGCCCGGCCGCTCGCCGCCCGCACCAGCTCCCGGAACACCGGCGGCACCGAACCCGCCGACCGCAGCGCCGCCGAGTGCAGCGTCGCCGCCAGCAGCAGCGGCTCCGGCGAGGCCAGGGCCAGGTCCAGCAGCTCCAGGCCCAGCGCGGACGGGATCGCGGCGAACCCGCTGCGGGCGATCCGCGCGTGGTCGGCCGCCGTCAGGTGCCCGGTCAGACCGCCGCCGTCCGCCCACCGCCCCCACGCCACCGACACCGCCGGCAGCCCGAGGGCGTGCCGATGCTGCGCCAGCGCGTCCAGGAAGGTGTTCCCCGCCGCGTAGTTCGCCTGGCCCGGCGCGCCCGCGATCCCGGCCGCCGAGGAGAACAGCACGAACGCGGACAGGTCCAGCCCGGCGGTCAGCTCGTGCAGGTGCCAGGCCGCGTCCGCCTTCGGCCGCAGGACCGCCGCCAGCCGCTCGGCGGTCAGCGCCTCCAGCGTCCCGTCGTCCAGCGCGCCCGCCGAGTGCACCACCGCGGTCAGCGGATGCCCGGCCGGCACCGAGGCGAGCAGCGCGGCCAGCGCCGCCCGGTCCGCGACGTCGCACGCCGCGATCCGCACCTGCGCGCCGAGCGCCGTCAGCTCCTCGGCCAGGGCGGCCGCGCCGGGCGCCTGCGGACCGCTGCGCCCGGTCAGCAGCAGGTGCCGCGCGCCGTACCGGGTCACCAGGTGCCGGGCAACCAGGCCGCCCAGTAGGCCGGTGCCGCCGGTGATCAGGACGGTGCCCTCCGGATCCAGGGCGACGGAGCGTTCGGGCCGCGCCCCGGCCGTGCGGGAGAGGCGCGGGACGAGCGCGGCCCCGTCGCGCAGGGCGAGCTGCGGCTCGTCGGCGGCCAGTGCGGCGGCCAGCGCCGCGGGGAGGGCGAGCAGCGAGGACGGCAGGGCGTCGAGGTCGGCCACCGCGAAGCGGCCGGGCTGCTCGTTGACGGCGCTGCGCAGCAGGCCCCAGACCGGGGAGCCGGCCAGACCGGGCAGTTCCTCCTGCGGTCCGGTGGCGACCGCGCCGCGGGTGACGGCGACCAGGACGGCGTCGCCGGTCCAGTCCTGGCCGGCCCACTCGGCGGCCAGGGCGAGGGCCTCTCCGGCGGCGGCGTGCGCGGCCGTGAGCAGGCCGTGGTCGCCGTCGGCCTCAGCGGCGGGTCCGGTGGCGGGTCCGGTGGCGGTCGCGCCGGGGGCCGCCAGGAACACGGCGGGCAGCGGCGCGCCGTCGGCGGTGGCCGCCGCCGCCGCGGCGGCCAGGTCGGGGTGGCGGACCGTCCGCACCCCGGCCGCCGCCAGCGCGGCGGCGAGGTCGAGCGCGTCCTCGCCGATCAGCGCCCACGGCCGGGCGTCGTCGCGCAGGCCCGGCGCCTGGGACAGCGGTGCCTGGGACTGCGGTGCCTGGGACTGCGGTGCCTGTGTCGGCTGCGCCTGGGGCAGCGGGCTCCAGCCGAGGCGGAACAGCGAGTCGCCGGCGCGGCCCACGGCGTGGGCCAGCTGCTGGTGCGAGATCTGCCGGAACTCCAGCCGGGCCACCGAGCCCAGCTCGGCGCCCGAGGCGTCCTGGAGCGTCAGCGCGGCCGCCTCCCCCTCCAGTCGCGCGACCCGCACCCGCAGCGCCCGCGGCGTCGCGGCAGCCCGGTCCAGCGAGACCCCGTGCCAGGCGAACGGCAGCCGCACGCCGTCCTGCCGCCCGTTCGAGGCCGCGTTCGAGGCCGCGTCCGAGGCGGTGTCCTGCGCGGCCGCCAGCACCAGCACGTGCAGCGCGGCGTCCAGCAGCGCCGGGTGCACGGCGAACCCGTCCTCGGCCTCCCCGTCCAGTCGGACCTCCGCGTAGAGGTCGTCACCGTGCCGCCAGGCCGCCGTGAGCCCCTGGAACGCGGGCCCGTAGACGTAGCCCTGCGCGGCCAGCAGCTCGTAGTGGCCCGCCAGGTCGAAGGCGGTGGCACCCGGCGGCGGCCAGGCCCCGGCGCCGCCGGGCGGCGCGGTGCGGGCCGCCCGCTCGGTGCCCAGCAGGCCCGAGGCGTGCCTGGTCCACTCGGCGGGCTCGGACCCGGCCGACTGCACCGGCCGGGAGTGCACGCCGAGCGGCCGCAGCCCCGCCGCGTCCTGCACACCCACGCGCAGCTGGAGCTGCCGGACCTCCTGCGGGCCGATCGCCACCGGCGCCTCCAGGGTGAGCTCCACCAGCTCGGGCACCCCGGCCGCCGCACCCGCGTGCAGCGCCGCCTCGACCAGCGCGGCACCGGGCAGCAGCACGGCGTCCAGCACCGCGTGGTCGGCCAGCCAGGGCTGCTCGGCGAGCGACAGCCGTCCGGTGAGCACCAGCGTGCCGTCCTCCGCGACGGGCAGTGCCCCGGTGAACAGCGGATGCCCGCCGGCCTCCAGACCCGGCCCGACCGCCCCGCCGCCGGCCGGCACCTGCAGCCAGTGCCGGGTGCGCTGGAACGGGTACGTCGGCAGCTCGGTGTGGACGGCGGCGGGCCGGTCCTCGGTGGCCCACCGTGCGACGGGCGCGCCGACCGTCCAGGCCCGGCCGAGGGCGGTGAGGAACTGCTGCCGGTCGTCGTGGTCGCGGCGCAGCGTGCCGAGCACCGTGGTGCTCGCGTCGGCGTCGAGCCCGTCCAGGGTCTGCTGGAGCGCGTAGGTGAGGACGGGGTGCGGGCTGGCCTCGATGTAGTGGGTGTGGTGGTCGCGGTGCAGGTTGGCCACGGTCTCGTGCAGCCGGACGGTCTGGCGCAGGTTGCGGTACCAGTAGTCGGCGGTCAGCTCGGTGGTGTCGATCCGCTCGGTGGTGACGGTCGAGTAGAACGGCACGGTCGCGGGCCGGGGGGTGATGTCCGCGAACAGCTCGCGGAGCTCCCGCTCCAGTGGTTCGACGTGGTGGCTGTGGGAGGCGTAGTCGACGGGGATGCGGCGGGCGCGGATGTCGGTGGTGTCGTAGTGGTGTTGGAGGGTGTCGAGTTCGGTGGCGTTGCCGCTGATGACGGTGGTGGCGGGTCCGTTGGTGGCGGCGATGGAGAGGCCGGGGGTGAGGGTGATGCGGTCGGGTGGGAGGGGGATGGAGAGCATGCCGCCGTGGCCGGTGATGGTGGTGATGGCTTTGGAGCGGAGGGCGATGATTTTGGCGGCGTCGGTGAGGGTGAGGGCGCCGGCGGTGTAGGCGGCGGCTATTTCGCCTTGGGAGTGGCCGAGGACGGCGTCGGGGTGGATGCCGTGGGTCTGCCAGGTGTGGGCGAGGCTGGTCATGATGGCGAAGAGGACGGGTTGGACGACGTCGACGCGGTCGAGGGTGGGGGCGTGGGGGGTTTGGTGGAGGACGTCGAGGAGGTTCCAGTCGGTGTGGGGGGTGAGGGCTTGGGCGCAGGCGTGGATGTGGTCGCGGAAGGCGGGGGAGTGGGTGAGGAGGTGGCGGCCCATGCCGATCCACTGGGAGCCCTGGCCGGGGAACACGAAGACGGTGCGGGTGTCGGTCCGGGCGAGGGCGGTGTGCAGGGCGGGGTGGGGGTGTCCTTCGGCGAGGGCGTCGAGGGCGGTGCGTAGTTCGGTGGGGTCGGTGGTGGTGATGGTGGCGCGGTGGGGGTGGGCGGTGCGGGTGGTGGCGAGGGCGTGGGCGGTGTCGGCGGGGGTGGCGGTGGTGGTGTCCAGGTGTGCGCGCAGCCGCCGCGCCTGCTCGCGCAGCGCCGGGCCGGTGTGGCCGGAGAGCGGCCAGATCAGCGGGGCCGCGTCCTGCTCCGCCTCCGCTGACGCCGGCGCCGCGGGCTCCGTGGCCTCCAGGGGTTCCGCCGCGTCGGCCGCCGGGGCCGCTTCGAGGATGAGGTGGGCGTTGGTGCCGCTGATGCCGAAGGAGGAGACGGCGGCCCGGCGCGGGCGCCCGGTCTGCGGCCAGGGCGTGTGCTCGGCGAGCAGTTCGATGCTCCCCGCCGCCCAGTCGACGTGCGGGGAGGGCGCGTCCAGGTGCAGGGTGCGGGGGAGCTCGCCGTGCCGGAAGGCCTCGACCATCTTGATCACGCCCGCGACGCCGGCCGCGGCCTGGCTGTGCCCGATGTTGGACTTGATCGACCCCAGGTAGAGCGGGTGCTCGCGCTCCCGGCCGTAGGTGGCCAGCAGGGCCTGCGCCTCGATCGGGTCGCCGAGCACCGTCCCGGTGCCGTGCGCCTCGACCACGTCGATCTCGTGCGCCGCCAACCCCGCGCCGGCCAGCGCCTCCTGGATGACCCGTCGCTGGGAGGGGCCGTTCGGCGCGGTGAGCCCGTTGCTGGCGCCGTCCTGGTTGACCGCCGAACCGCGCAGCACCGCCAGCACCCGGTGCCCGTTGCGCCGCGCGTCCGAGAGCTTCTCCAGGACGACGACGCCGACGCCTTCGGCGAAGCCCGTGCCGTCCGATCCGGCGGCGAACGGCTTGCACCGGCCGTCCGGCGCCAACCCGCGCTGCCGGCTGAACTCCACGAAGATGTTCGGCGTCGACATCACCACCACCCCGCCGGCCAGGGCGAGTTCGGACTCCCCGCGGCGCAGCGACTGGGCGGCGAGGTGGATCGTCACCAGCGAGGAGGAGCAGGCCGTGTCCACCGTCAGCGCCGGGCCCTCCAGCCCGAGCACGTACGAGACCCGCCCGGACAGCACGCTCGCCGCCGCGCCCGTGATCACGTAACCCTCCACGGCCGCCGGCACCTGCGGCGTGCGGGTCGCGTAGTCGTGCGAGGAGGCGCCGACGAACACCCCGGTGCGGGAGCCGCGCAGCGCGGTCGGGTCCAGGCCGGCCCGCTCCAGCGACTCCCACGCCGTCTCCAGGAACAGCCGCTGCTGCGGGTCCATGGCCAGCGCCTCGCGCGGACTGATCCCGAACAGCTCCGCGTCGAAGTCGGCCGCCCCGCGCAGGAATCCGCCCTCGCGGACGTACGAGGTGCCCGAGTGCTCCGGGTCCGGGTGGTAGAGCGCGTCGGTGTCCCAGCCCCGGTCGTCCGGGAACGGGCCGATCGCGTCCGCGCCGTCGGCGACCAGACGCCACAGCTGCTCCGGCGACTCCACCCCGCCCGGGTAGCGGCACGCCATGCCGACCACGGCGATCGGCTCCCGGTCCCGCTCCTGCGCCTCCTGGAGGCGCCGGCGGGTGTCCTGGAGGTCGGCGGTCGCCCGCTTGAGGTACTCGAAGAGCTTCTGTTCGTCTGCCATGTCGCCTCTGCCTTCCTCGGATTCTCTTACTGGTCCAGCGAGCTGACGTGAGGTCAGCTCGATCCGCCGTCGATGAGGGCGAAGAGCTCGTCCTCGGTGACGTTCTCCAGGTCGACCGCCGGCGCCTCCGGGCCTCCGGCCTTCGCCTCCAGCCGGGAGAGCAGGCCGCGCAGCCGGGTCAGGACCGGGCCGGGCACGGCGGCCTCGCCCGCCAGCGCCTCGGCGATGGCCGCCTCCAGGGCGTCCAGCCCCGCCGGGGCCGCGCCGTCCGGGCCGTCCGCGCCGTCCGCCGGCTTGGGGACGGCCAGGTCCTCCAGCAGGCGGGCGGCCAGCGAGTCCGGCGTGGGGTGGTCGAAGACCAGCGTGGTGGGGAGGTGGAGTCCGGTGGTGGTGCGCAGGCGGTTGCGGAGTTCGACGGCGGTGAGGGAGTCGAAGCCGAGGTCCTTGAACGGCTGGTCCGGGGCGAGCCGGCTCGGGTCGGGGTGGGCGAGGACGGTCGCCGCCTCCCCGCGCACCAGGTCCAGCAGCAGGTTCCGCCGCGCCGCCGCGTTCAGTGGCGCGAGCCGCTCGGTCAGCGACGGACCGCTCGGGGCCGCCGCCGCGGCGGCCGCCCGGCGGAGCGGCGGGCGCAGCACGCTCCGCAGCAGGGCGGGCACCTGGGCGCCGTCGCCGCGCAGTGCGCCCTGGTCCAGGTGGAGGGCGGTGACCACGGGCTGCGCACCGGCCAGTGCCGCGTCCAGCAGGGCCAGGCCTTCGGCCGTGCTCAGCGGCCGGCTCCCGGAGCGGGTGATCCGGGTGTGGTCGGTGGTGTGGAGGTTGGTGGTGAGGGTGCTGGTGTCGTGCCAGAGGCCGTAGGCGATGGAGGTGGCGGGGAGGCCGTGGGT
>NZ_JBHVUV010000045.1:0-46240 GCF_042883905.1 Kitasatospora sp. NPDC058170 | reverse complement strand
TGGCACGCTGTTGAGTTCTCAAGGAACGGACACTTCCTTCGGTCTGCCTTCCAGCAGGCCCTCCGGGCGCTTCGTTCTTTCGTGTTTCCAGCTTAGCAGATCCGCTCGGCCGGTTTTACCCGGCGCTTGTTTCTCTGAATTCCCGCTGGAGGGGATTTCCTTCGACTTCGCTCCGAATCCTATCAAAGGATTCAGTGTGCTCAGTTCCAGGATTTACCTCGTCGGACGCTTATTCGTGAACCGAGCTCGCGTCGATTTGGCGGTGTCGTAGACACTAACGCCCGGGACGACCGTTGTCCAGTCCGTCCCAACCGTTCCAACCTACTAGCCCACCCCGACCACGTCAATGGTTTGGCTGAGATGCGAGAAGAGTAGCAGGTCAGAGGCCTGCAGATCACATCGACTCAGGCCGCGACAGGCTGCAGGTCGGCCCGGTCGGCCACGTCCACATCGCCGGTCTCGCCGGTCGCGGCGGCCTTCCGTCCCAGAACCAGGGCGTACAGAAGGAAGCAGACCTCGGCCAGGACGCCGATCGAGATACGGGCCCAGGTGGGCAGGCCGGACGGGGTCACAAAGGCTTCGAGGACTCCGGAGATGCCCAGCACCACGGCCAGTCCGACCGCCATGCCGATGACGGAGCGGCCCTCCTCCGCCAGCGCCGTGGCGCGGGTGCGTGGGCCCGGGTCGATGACCGTCCAGCCGAGGCGCAGGCCCAGGCCCCCCGCGACGAAGACCGCGGTCAGTTCCAGCAGGCCGTGCGGGATCAGCAGGCCCAGGAAGGTGTCGAGGCGGCCGGCCGAGGCCATCAGGCCGACACCGAGACCGAGGTTCAGGATGTTGGTCCACAGCATGTAGAGGACGGGCAGGCCCAGCGCGACGCCGAAGACCAGGCAGGTCGCGGCGATCCAGGCGTTGTTCGTCCAGACCTGGGCGGCGAAGGAGCTGGCGGGGCGGTCCGAGTAGTACGCCTCGTACTCACCGCCCGGCCTGGTCATCTCGCGCAGCGCGGCGGGCGTGGCGAGGCTGTTGCGGACCTCGGGGTGGCTGGCCACCCACCAGGCGACCAGGGCCGTGGCGAGCAGCGAGAGGATCGCGACCGGCAGCCACCAGCGCCGTGCGCGGTACAGCGCGGCGGGAAAGCTGACCGTGAAGTACCGGCCGACGTCGCGCCAGCCGCTGCTGCGGCTGCCCGCCACCGCGTCGCGGGCCCGGGAGACCAGACTGGTCAGCCGGCCTTCGAGGGTGGGGTCGGGGGCGGCGGCCTGGACCTTGGCCAGGTGGCCGGTGGCCCGCTGGTAGAGGGTGACGAGTTCGTCGGCCTCCTCGCCGCTGAGCCGCCTGGTCCTGGCGAGGGCGTCCAGCCGTGCCCACTCCCCCTGGTGGGTGGCGACGAAGACGTCCAGGTCCATGCGGCAGCTCCATGGTCGGCGCGGGGCACGCGGGCGCGCGGGCAGGCGCGTGCGGACAGGTGCGGCCCAGCATGCCAGAGGGCGCACGGGCGTTCACGGGCGGTGCCGGACCCCGTACCGGACCCGCCGCCGCGTCCGTCCGCCCGGCGCCCGGCCGGGCCGGCTGCCCGGACCTGCCTTCCCGCCCGGGTGCGCGGCCCCGTATGTTGGCGACTGCAATTCACGGGATCGTGGGGGCCGATCCGGCGGACGTCCCCACTCCCCCTGCGGGCCATGAACGGGAACGGACGGGTGTCTTGAGCGACCTGGTGACGGGCGAGGCGGTCGTTCTCGGCCTGCGCGCGGCGAAGCTTCCCAGCCGGGCGCTGGCGGTCGCGCTGGACCTGCTCGTGCAGTCCGCGGCGCTGGTGGTGACCTCGCTGGTCCTGAGCATCGCGCTGACCGGCCTCGACGGCGCGGCCTTCACCGCCCTCACGCTCGGGCTCACGGTGTTCTTCATGGTCGCGGTCCCCGTGATGATCGAGACCTTCACGCACGGACGCTCGCTCGGCAAGGCGGCCCTGGGTCTGCGGGTGGTGCGCAGCGACGGCGGGCCGGTCCGGTTCCGGCACTCGCTGGTCCGCGGGCTGGTGGGCTTCTTCGAGATCATCGTGATGAGCGGGGTGCCGGCCGCGATCTGTTCCGCGGTGTCCTCCGAGGGCCGGCGGCTGGGCGACGTCTTCGCGGGGACCCTGGTCGTCCGCGAGCGGGTGCCCGGGGGGAGCGGGGCCGCGACGGCGCTGCCGCCGGTGCCTCCCCAGCTGCTGCAGGCGCTGGGCGGCGAGCTCGTCGCGCTGGACCTGTCGGCGGTGCCGGAGCCGCTCTGGCTGGCGATCCGCCAGCTGCTCGGCCGGGTCGGACAGTTGGACCAGGCGGTGGCGCACCAGCTGTCCGCCCGGCTCGCCGAGGACCTCGCCGCCCGCACGGGCCACCCGATCCCGTACGGCCTGCACCCGGCGGCGTACCTCGGCGCGGTGCTCGCGGAGCGCCAGCGGCGCGAGTGGACCAGGGCACAGGGCTACGCGGCACAGCAGGCGCACCAGGTACAGCAGGCACAGCTGGCGCAGCAGACCTACCAGGCACCGCAGCCGCACGGGTACCCGGCCCAGCAGCACCCGGCACCGGCACCGGCCCAGCAGAGCGGACCGGCAACACCGGCCGCCCCGGCGACCGCCACCGCACCCGCTCCCCCGCAGGCACCCGGCACCGGCTTCGCCCCACCCGCATAGGCCCCTAGCCTCAGCCCCAGCCCCAGCCCCGGCTTCAGCCCCCGAACTCGGCCGGCCAGGCGTTCGGCGGCGACTCCAGCTCCTCCAGCTCGACCCCGGCGGCCGCCAGCACGACGTCCCCCGCCAGGTGCACCACCTGCTGCTCGCCCGTCTCCAGGTCCGCGACCTGGTACCGCTCGACCAGCAGCGGACCGGAATCCGTCTCGTGCGTGTCCACGCCCTCCAGCAGCCAGCCCTGGTCGAAGGTGCGCGGCGCCAGGACCGGCTCGGTGAAGGCGACCAGCCGCACCCGCGCGCTCGCCCCCTCCCGCAGCCGCAGCATCCGGGCGGTGGCGACCAGGAAGCCCGGCGAGCGCCCGGTGAAGCCGTGGGCCCGGTCGTGGCCCTCCGCCGCGAGCTCCCCCGCCGGGTCGGCCGGGTCGGTCCGCACCCAGGCGACCCCGTCGACGGCGCCGCCCCTCACCTGCCAGCCGCCCGCCCGCAGCTCCATCCGCAGCGGCCGCGCCCGCGAGTCCAGCGTCAGGTCGACGGTGCCGAGGACCCGGCCGTCCGGCCCGTACGTCTTGGAGACGTACCGCCAGCCGGCCGGCCCGGGCGCGCAGCTGAAGCGTTCCTCGCCGAGCAGGACGTGGTCGTGGGTGTCGTGGTGCGAGTACCGGCCGTTGGGCATGGAGCGAAGCCTACGTCCGCGATCAACGGCGACCGGCATGCAACGTTCGGTGCGGGTGCCGCATTAGGGAGGTGGACGGCGCGCACCGGCGCCGTCGCCGAGAAGGAGGGGGGCGGAGATGGCGAAGCAGGCACGCGACGAGGAGTTCACCGAGTACGTGGCCTCCAGGAGCGGCTGGCTGCGCAAGGTCGCCTATTTGCTGTGCGGGGACTGGCACCGTGCGGACGACCTGGTCCAGGAGAGCGTCACCAAGCTCTATGTGAACTGGCCCAGGGCCGGGCGGGTCGAGAACGTCGACGGCTACGCCCGCAAGGTGCTGGTCAACACGTTCCTGGCGGAGCAGCGCTCGCCCTGGTGGCGGCGGACGACCCGCACCGGGATCGAGCCCGACACGGAGGGCGTGAGCGTCGACCTCGACGCCTCCCTCGACCTGCGGCAGGCCCTCGCCGCCCTGCCGCCCCGCCAGCGGGCCACCGTGGTGCTCCGCTACTACTGCGATCTGACGGTCGACCAGGCGGCCGACGCGCTCGGCTGCTCGTCGGGGAACGTCAAGAGCCAGACCTCGCGCGGTCTGGAGACGCTCCGCACCACCCTCCTCGTTCGCCCCGCAGCCGCAGAGAGGACGTCATGACCACCAACGAGTCCCGCGAGCTGGCCGAGCAGCTGATCGCCCTGGCGGACGCCCCCGCGCCCCCGGCCGCCCTGGACCCCGCGGAGGCGCTCCGCAGGGGGCGGGCCCGGCTGCGCCGGCGGCGCAGCGCCGCGATCGGCGCGGTGGCGGTGGTGACCGCGGCGGTCCTGGCCGGCACCCTGCTGCTCCAGCCGGCCGGGGGCACCGCGACGCCTCCCCTGCCCGCCGCTCCCTCGGTCACTGCGACCGGGTCGCCGACACCGTCGCCGTCCCCGACCGCACCCGCGGCGCCCCCCGCGATCGACCCGCTGACCACCGACGTCATGTTCGGCTGGCTGCCCGACTGGGCGGGCGGCCGATCCGGCATCGGCTACGAGACCGGCTACCACGGGATCTTCACCCAGGCCATCGGCAAGGGCGAGTACGCTCCCCGGATCATCCTCACCCTGTACCCGGCCGGTCCCGAGCCGGCGATCGAGCAGGGCCCGGGCGAGAACCGGCAGAAGGTCGAGGCGCCGCCCGTCGACGGACGGCCGGCCTTCTGGCTGGTCGACCCGGACGCGCACGCGGAGGCGAGGCCGGACCGCCTGCTGCGCTGGCAGGCGCCCTCGGGCCGGTGGGCGCAGATCCGCGCCTACGGCGGCGAGCGCGCGGACCTGACGGACGAGGTCCTGCTGCGGGTCGCGGCCGACGCCAGGTACGGCAAGTGGGACGTCCCGCTGCCGGTGCGGTTCGCCCAGCTGCCCGAGGTGTTCAAGGCCACCGACGTGTCGCTGACCCGGCCGAGCCCCCTCAAGAACGCGCCCTGGTACTTCTGGCTGATGTTCCAGTTCGAGGGCAAGAACGTCTCGGTCAACCTGGAGCCGGCCGACACCACTCCCGTCGCGTCCCCCACCGGGACGGACGGCTCGCCCTACACCGATCCCAACCCGCCCGTCTGCCGGGTCGAGAACGGGGTGAAGGCCTGTGTGGGCGTGGGCGCCGGCATCGCGCCCTCGCTGGAGCAGATCGGCGGCCTCGAGGGCCTGCTCGCCCGGACGACTGCGCTGGGGGCGGACGAGAGCACCTGGACCACCGACGTCCTGCGGTACTGACGCTCCCGGGAAACGCACGGCGGCCGGCACCCCCAGGGGAGGTGCCGGCCGCCGTTGCGTTCGGGAGCCGATCGGTGGGCCCGCCGATCGTCCGATCGGCGGGCCGGCCGGATCAGTAGCGGTAGTGGTCCGCCTTGTACGGGCCCTCGACCGGGACGCCGATGTAGTCGGCCTGCTCCTGGCTCAGCGTGGTCAGCTTCACGCCCAGCGCGTCGAGGTGCAGACGGGCGACCTTCTCGTCCAGGTGCTTCGGCAGCACGTAGACGCCGACCGGGTACTGCTCGGTCTTCGTGAACAGCTCGATCTGCGCGATCGTCTGGTTGGCGAAGGAGTTGGACATCACGAACGACGGGTGGCCGGTCGCGTTGCCCAGGTTCAGCAGGCGGCCCTCGGAGAGGACGATGATGGTCTTGCCATCGGCCTTGCGCCACTCGTGGACCTGCGGCTTGACCTCGGTCTTGACGATGCCCGGCAGCGCGGCGAGGCCGGCGATGTCGATCTCGTTGTCGAAGTGGCCGATGTTGCCGACGATGGCCTGGTGCTTCATCCGGGCCATGTGCGAGGCCATGATGATGTCCTTGTTGCCGGTCGTCGTGATGAAGATGTCGGCCGTCTCCACGACGTCGTCCAGGGTCGCGACCTGGTAGCCGTCCATCGCCGCCTGCAGGGCGCAGATCGGGTCGATCTCGGTGACGATGACGCGGGCGCCCTGGCCGCGCAGCGACTCGGCGGAGCCCTTGCCCACGTCGCCGTAGCCGGCGACGACGGCGACCTTGCCGCCGATCAGGACGTCGGTGGCGCGGTTGATGCCGTCGATCAGCGAGTGGCGGCAGCCGTACTTGTTGTCGAACTTCGACTTGGTGACCGAGTCGTTGACGTTGATCGCCGGGAACAGCAGCTTGCCGTCGCGGTGCATCTCGTACAGGCGGTGGACACCGGTGGTGGTCTCCTCGGTCACGCCCTTGATGGTGGCGGCGATCTCGGTCCACTTGTTCGGGGTCTCGACCAGGGTGCGGTTGAGCACCTCCAGGATGAGGCGGTACTCGTCGTTGTCCGCGGTGGACGGGTCCGGAGCGGCACCGGCCTTCTCGAACTCGACGCCCTTGTGGATCAGCAGGGTGGCGTCACCGCCGTCGTCCAGGATCATGTTCGGGGTCTGGCCGTTCGGCCAGGTGAGCGCCTGCTCGGTGGCCCACCAGTACTCCTCCAGCGTCTCGCCCTTCCAGGCGAAGACCGGCACGCCCTGCGGGTTCTCCGGGGTGCCCTCCGGGCCGACCGCGATGGCGGCGGCGGCGTGGTCCTGGGTGGAGAAGATGTTGCAGGAGCACCAGCGGACCTCGGCACCGAGGGCGGTGAGGGTCTCGATCAGCACGGCGGTCTGCACGGTCATGTGCAGCGAGCCGGTGATCCGGGCGCCGGCCAGCGGCTGCGAAGCGGCGTACTCCGCGCGGATGGACATCAGGCCGGGCATCTCGTGCTCGGCCAGCTGGATCTCCTTGCGCCCGAACGGCGCCAGGGAAAGGTCGGCGACCTTGAAGTCACCGGTGATGTCGGTCGACATGCGTCTGCTCCTCGCTGATGGGGGGTGGGGCATGGCCAAGGTCCTGGGTGTGCGTCGCAGCTCGGCGGGGCTGCACGGGTGCGCGGCAACGCCGGGGCGGCCCGGCCCCGAGCGGGGGCAGGCTTCCCTGCTGCACAGCACAAACCGTCGGAGGACCTCTCTCCCTCGACCGGCGCGCACCCTCGCGGGTACGGGCCGCCGATCGACCGCCATCAGCAGCGACGTTCTGGCTCTGGGACGAATCTACACCGGCGGCCCCGGATGCCGACTCGGTATGACCGTTTTTCGGCCTGGGCCTGGACGGGCCCTGGACCGGGCCTGGACCGGGCCGCGCCGGAGCGGTCCGGGGCCCGCGCGGTCAGTGCGCGCCCGGTACCGGCCCGCCCGGGGTGGCGGCCGGGTCGTCGCCCTGGGCCGCCTTCTCCGCGCTGTAGACGTCCGGCTCCAGGTAGATGGCCCGCGCGATCGGGACGGCCCGGCGGACCCGGGCCTCGGCCGCGTCGATGGCCTCGGCGACCTGGGCGGCGGTGTCCTCCGCGTTGACGCCGATCTTGGCGGCGACCAGCAGCTCCTCCGGGCCGAGGTGCAGGGTCCGCATGTGGATGACACCGGTGACGGAGTCGTGGTCGACGAGGGCGTCCCGGATCTGGGACACCACCTCCGGGTGGGCGGACTCGCCGATCAGCAGCGACCTGGTCTCCAGCGCCAGCACCAGCGCGATGACGATCAGCAGCACGCCGATCGACACGGTGCCGATGCCGTCCCAGACGCCGTCCCCCGTGATCACGGTCAGGCCGACGCCGAACAGCGCCAGCACCAGGCCGATCAGCGCACCGGTGTCCTCCAGCAGGACGACCGGCAGCTCCGGGGCCTTGGCCCGGCGGATGTAGGCCGGCCAGCCGTGCCCGCCCTTGTCCTTGACCGCCTCGCGGTACGCCGTGAGGAAGGACCAGGCCTCCAGCAGGATCGCGAGCACCAGCACGCCGATCGGCCAGTACCAGTTCTCCAGCTCGTGCGGGTGGGCGATCTTCTCGTAGCCCTCGTAGACGGCGAACATGCCGCCGACGCTGAACAGCACGATCGAGACCAGGAAGGCGTAGATGTAGCGCTCGCGCCCGTACCCGAAGGGGTGTTCGGGGGTGGCCAGCCGCTGCGAGCGCTTGCCGCCGACCAGCAGCAGGACCTGGTTGCCCGAGTCCGCCAGCGAGTGCACGCCCTCCGCGAGCATCGACGACGAGCCGGAGAACGCGAAGGCCACGAACTTGCTGACCGCGATCCCCAGGTTCGCGGACAACGCCGCGACCAGTGCCTTGGTGCCGCCTTCGGTGCTCATGCTCGGAATGGTCCCTCCGCCGGGGGCCGTTCACGCAGCCCGCGCTCTGCTCTGTCGAGTTCCGTCGAGCGCATACGGTACCGGCCCGCCGCCGCCGTCCTACGACCGCGCCGCCGCGAGCCCCAGATAGACGGCGGCGAAGTCGGTGAGCGCGACCAGCTCGGCCAGCGCGTGCAGCGGGTCGGGGCGGGCGCTCGCGTACTCGGTCAGCCGGACCTCGTGGGCGGCGGCCAGCCGGTGCGCCCGGGTGGCGCCGAAGCTGCGCGGGCCCTCGTCGTCGGCCGGCACCTCGGCCGGCCCCTCGTCCTCCTCCTCCCCGGGCACCTCGCCCGGGATGTGGCGCAGCAGCAGGACCTGGAGGTGCAGCGGGTCCGGCTCGTCGACCCGGTCGCGGAAGAAGTCGTCGGGGTCCGCGCCCGCGCCGAGCTGGCCGGTGAACATCCCGCGGTGCTCGGTGAGCGCCTGGGGCAGCAGCCCGGCGAGGGCGGGGCGCCCGGCCCGGTCGGCGAGCTGGGCGGCGAAGCGCGCGGCGGCGGCGCCGGCCACCAGCCCCTCGGCCCAGAGCAGCGGGACGGTGCCGGCCAGCCGGGCGGCCAGGCTCTTGGCGGGGTTGCGGTACGCGGCCGCGTCGGGGCGGCAGCGGACGGCGGCGGCGTCGAGCAGGTCGGCGGTGGCGGGCAGCGAGTCGTACGCCAGCTGCGTGACGCCGAGTTTCTGGGTGAGCGCGAGCAGCGGGGCGAGGTGGGCCCAGAGCGCGGCCGGGTCCTCGGCGGGCAGGTCGGGCTCGGCCGCCCGGCCGGCCTGCGGCGTCCCGTCCTCGGGCAGGGCCGACGGCACGTACGGCAGCGGCAGTGCCCGGACCTGGAGGGCGGCCTCGGCGAGCGGGCTGCCCGCGGGGGCGGTGACGACGATCGCGCACCCGCGCGCGTAGGCCTGCTCGGCGAGGGCGATCAGGCCGCGCTCGCCGCCCTCCGCGGAGCTGATCACCAGCAGGTCGAGCGGCCCGGCCCAGCCGGGGAGCTGCCAGGCGAACCCGGCGGTGAACGCGGGCGGCGCGACCGAGCGGTCGGTGCGCGGGACGAACGCCGCGTCGGTGGGCGGCAGCGGGGTGACCAGGCTGGCGGTACCGGCCAGCGCGGCGAGGATCCCACCCGCCGTCAGGGCGCTGCCGTGCCCGGCGACCAGCACCGAACGCGGCCGGCCGTCGGGGCGCAGCCGGTCGACGCCGGCCGCGTCGGCGAGCCGCAGCGCGGTGCGGACCCGGGCGCCGGAACCGGCCAGGGCGAGCAGGGCGCGGTCGTGGTCGGCGCGCTGGAGGGCGGCCGGGTCGTCGAGCAGGGTGTCGTCGAGCATGCGGCGGGCCTCCGGCTGCTGGCTGGGCGCTGCGGGCTGAGCGGTGGGCGGCCCGGGCGGGCGGCCCGGGTGTGCGGGCGACCGACGGGTGCGGGCGTCCGCCCCAAGGATCAGGCCGGGCGGCGGGCCTCGTCCACCAGCAGCACCGGAATGCCGTCGCGGACCGGGTAGGCCAGGCCGCAGCTCTCGCCGGTGCAGAGCAGCTCGGGCTGCTCCTCGGTGCCGCCCTCGGTGAGCGCGGCCCGGCACTGCGGGCAGACCAGGATCTCCAGCAGGAAGGATTCCAGCTTCATGGGGTTCGGGCTCCAGTTCAGAGGGGTGGCACAGCAGTGCCCCGGCCGAGAGGAAACCCTACCGGCCGGGGCATCGCGGGCCTGCGTCAGGCGCGGACGATGGCGAGCACGCCGTCGCGCAGCTCGGCCATCCTCGCCGGGTCCTTGGCCTCGACGTTGAGGCGCAGCAGCGGCTCGGTGTTGGAGGCGCGCAGGTTGAACCACCAGTCGTCGCCGGCGACGGTGAGGCCGTCCAGCTCGTCGGTGGTGGTGCCCTCCAGGCCCGCGTAGGCGGCCTTGACGGCGGCGGAGCGGTCGGCCTGGTCGTCGACGGTGCTGTTGATCTCGCCGGAGGCCGCGTACCGGTCGTACTCGGCGGTCAGCGCGGAGAGGGTGCCCTCCTGGCCGCCCAGGGCGGCGAGCACGTGCAGCGCGGCGAGCATGCCGGTGTCGGCGCGCCAGAAGTCGCGGAAGTAGTAGTGCGCGGAGTGCTCACCGCCGAAGACGGCGTCGGTGACGGCCATCTCCTGCTTGATGAAGGAGTGGCCGACCCGGGTGCGGGCCGGCTTGCCGCCGAGCTCCCGGACCACCTCGGGGACGGTCCAGGAGGTGATCAGGTTGTGGATGACGGTCGGCTCGGCCTCGCCGGCGGCCTGGGCCCGGGCGATCTCGCGGGCGGCGACCAGGGCGGTGATCGCGGACGGGGAGACCGGCTCGCCGCGCTCGTCGACGACGAAGCAGCGGTCGGCGTCGCCGTCGAAGGCGAGGCCGATGTCGGCGCCGACCTCGCGGACCTTGGCCTGCAGGTCGACGATGTTCTTCGGGTCGAGCGGGTTGGCCTCGTGGTTGGGGAAGGTGCCGTCCAGCTCGAAGTACATCGGGACGAGCTCGAGCGGCAGTCCGTCGAAGACGGTCGGCACGGTGTGGCCGCCCATGCCGTTGCCCGCGTCGACGGCGACCTTCAGCGGGCGGATCGCCGTGAGGTCGACCAGGCCGAGCAGGTGGTCGGCGTAGCCGCGCAGGGTGTCCTGGGCGGACAGGGCGCCCGGCTTCACGTCGACGGCGGGGACGGTGACGGTGTCGTCCTCGGCGGTCCAGGACTCGACCAGCTCGCGGATGTCGGACAGGCCGGTGTCCTGGCCGACCGGGGAGGCGCCGGCGCGGCACAGCTTGATGCCGTTGTACTCGGCCGGGTTGTGGCTCGCGGTGAACATCGCGCCGGGCAGGTCCAGCTTGCCGCTGGCGTAGTACAGCTGGTCGGTCGAGCAGAGCCCGATCTCGACGACGTCGGCGCCGTAGGCGGCCGCGCCCTCGGCGAAGGCCCGGCTGAGCGAGGGCGAGGACGGTCGCATGTCGTGGCCGATGACGACCGCGGAGGCCTCGGTGACCTTCACGAACGCGGCGCCGAAGGCACGCGCCAGGCTCTCGTCCCACTGGTCCGGCACAACGCCTCGAACGTCGTACGCCTTCACGAGCTGCTTGAGGTCGCGCACTGCGGCTCCACCCTGGTGTCTGTCTGATCGGCGGGCTGATCGCCCATGGTCACGATACGTCCGGGTGCCATGCCGTTCGGTACCCGGTAGGGGGGCAGCGTACCGGGACCCGGCGAACGGCCGGTGCCGGGAGGGGCCCTGACCAGGGCCTGGGCCCTGCCGGACGGAGGGTGGGGCCGGGTCAGTTGTCCGGCGAGCGCAGCACGCGCAGGTGGCCGCGGCGGCCGGCCTCGGTGGACTCGCCCTCGAAGCCCCGGCCCTGACGGGGGGTCTGCGGGCGGGCGGCCTCGCGGACGGCGTTGGCGAGCGCTTCGAGGTCGTCGCTGCTGCGGCGCAGCGGGCCGGCCTCGGCGGCGAGCCGGACGACCTCCCAGCCGCGCGGGGCGGTGAGCCGCTCGGCGTGCTCGGCGCACAGGTCGTAGCAGTGCGGCTCGGCGTAGGTGGCGAGCGGACCGAGGACGGCCGTGGAGTCCGCGTAGACGTACGTCAGCGTTGCGACGGCCGGCCGGCCGCACGCGGTCCGCGAACAACGACGTACAGAGCTCACGAGGGTGGACGGTACCGCACTCCTCGCCGGGGAGCGAAGACCGCCTGCCCGGCGGGTGTGCCGTGTCGCGGTCCGTGCGCCCGTCCGTGCGCCCGCCACCCCTGGCGATTCGGTGTCGGGGTGGTCCACTTCCGACCGTCCAAGGACTACCCTCGGCAGTGATATGGACAGCTCTGCACCGCAGTCATCGACGGGACCATCGCGCCGCCCCCGGCACCGCGACCGGCACGGCAGGGGCCTGCGCGGCCCGCTGGCGCCACCGCAGGTGCCGATCTCGCTCACCCGCTCCGAGTTGTTCGACGACTACGTGCGCGAGTCGGTGGAGCGTCTTGAACGGCGTTGGCCGCAGTTGATCGAAGTGGAGTTCGCCGTCCAGGAGGTGCCGCTGCACGAGCCGGAGGGCGCGGAGGCGGACGGCGGGGTGCCGCTGGGCCAGGTGTCCGCGGGGCGGCAGGGGCGCAAGAGCCAGATCGTGGTGTACCGGCGGCCGGTGGAGATCCGGGCGAAGACCCGGGAGGACCGTGCGGCGCTGGTGCACGAGATCCTGATCGAGCAGGTGGCGGAGCTGCTGGGGCTGTCGCCGGATGCCATCGACCCCCGGTACGACGAGGACTGACGGGCCGGGACGGCCTGCGTCGAGGGGGCGGTACCCGGGTCGGGTACCGCCCCCTCGACGGTGTCTCAGCGCTGGACGACGCCCGGGTCCTGGGCGGCCTGCGGGACCTTGACGCTGCTGCGGTCGTCGCGCAGCGCCTGGATGGTGAACATCGGCACGTCCTTGGCGGGGATCGCGAGCATCCGGGCGGCCGCGACCGGGCCGCCGGAGACGGTCTCCACGGTGAGCGCGTAGGCACCGTTCAGTCCGCCCGGCTCGGGCGCGGGCAGGGCGACCGTGCCGCCGGCCGGCAACTGGACCTCCGTGGTGGCCGGGGTGCCGCCGCCGGTGCCCGCCGAGGCGGTGACCCGGACGGTCGCGGCCTCGCCGGTAGAGGTGAGGAACAGCGTGGAGGCGCCGCCGCCGCGGTTGTCGGCCACGGTGGCGCGGGCGCCGACCGGCACGGTCCCGCTCAGCCAGGCGGCGTCGGACTTGCCGTTCTGGCCGGTGCGGTCGATCCGCAGGCCGACCACCACCGGGGTGGGGTGCTTGTCGTCGCTGGGCGACAGCCGCAGGCCGGCCACCTCGTCGCGGGTGACCTTGCCGAGGTCGACGCTGGCCACCATGCCGGCCTTGACGTGGATCGACTCGTTGCCGGCCGGGGTGAACCAGCCGTTCTTGCCGGACAGCTGGATCTTCAGGTCGGCGTCGTCCTCCGGCGGTGCCCAGACCACCAGGTGGGCGGCCGCGGTGTCGGCGGGCAGGCCCGGGAGCACCTGGGTGGGCGCCGGGTCCGCCGAGGCGGGCACCCAGTCGGCGCCCTTGGCGCCGTCGGCGGCGTGCAGGGCGGCGCCGACCCGGCCGCTGCGCACGACCACGTGCACGGCGAGGTCGGCGACCTGGCCCTTGCTGATGGTCGGGAGCAGGACGGACTGCGAGCTGCCGGGGGCGACGGTGATGCCGTTGGCGGCGTCGTTCTCGATCAGGCCCTTGTCGCCGTACAGCTTGAGGTCGACCACGGCGGCGGTGGCCTCGGTGTTGACCAGGCTGACGTAGTCGGTGCGGTCGCCGGCGGTGCTGGCGCCCGCGAACCAGAAGCTGGTGCCGGCCGGGGTGCAGGTGAGGCCGGACAGGCCGAGCCCGCGCTGCTCGGTGACGGTGGTGGTCTGGGTGACGGTGAAGCCGGGCGCGAGCGTGCCGGTGGCGACGGCCCCGGCGCCGGGGGCGGTGTCGCCGTTGCCTGCGGGGGCGACCGCGGGGGTGCCGGGCTTGGCCAGGGTCAGCCGGGCGTCGGCGGGCGCGCCGCCCTTGTCCGCGCCGGCCTTGTCGGCGCCGGCCGGGGCGGCGGGCGCCGCCGGTGTGCCCGGAGCGGCGGGGGCCGCGGTCGGCGGGGTGGCCGGCGCCGCGGCGTCGGCGATCCAGCCGGCCCCGGCGGTGCCCGTGCCGGTGCCGGTGCCCGGCGGGGTGTACGCGGTGAGGGTGGTCGAGCCGGTCAGGCCCTGGATCGGCTGCGGGCAGACCGCGGCCGTCCGCTCGACCTGCGCCGAGGTCGCGGTGCCCCGGTCCGCCTTGGCCGGGGCCGCCGGCGGGCGCAGCTCGGCGATGCCGAACACCACCGCGAGGACGGCGGCCGCGGCCAGGAAGGACTGCGTGGTCCGCGTCCCCCCGGAGGAGGCGCCCTTGGAGGTGGTCCCGGAGGTGTCCCCGAAGGCACCCGCGGCGGGGCCGGGCGCCTCGGCGGCGGGCTTGGACTTCTTGGTGAAGGCGGGCTTCTTCATCGCGGGTCAGCTCCCCGATCCGTGGTGGTGCGGGTACCGGCCCGGCCCGTTGGGATCGGGGTCGTTCGGGTCGTAGTAGGGCTCGGCCTGCGGCTGCCCCGGCACCCACGGCTGTTGCCCGTCCTGCTGGTAGGGGTCGTAGCCGTACTGCTGGTCCTGCTGGTACTGCTCGTAGCCGCCCTGCTGGGCCCCCTGCTGGTAGCCGCCGTCGGCGGTCTGCTGCTGGTAGCCGTCCTGGCCGTATCCCTGGCCGCCGTAGGGGGCGGCCACCGGCTGCTGGGCGGTGTACGGGTCGTAGCTGTACGGGTCGGCCTGCTGGTACGTCTGGTACGGGTCGGCGTAGGGCTCGGCGTCCTGGACGGCGGCGGCCGCCGCGACGGCCGCGACCGGGGGCTCGCCCGCGGGCTGCTGCGGGATGGCACCGGGCCGTCCCTCGTAGACCCCGCCGTCCTCGCCGCCGGGCTCCCCGCCCTCGCCGCGCTCGGCCATCCGGCGGGCCCGGCGGCTGCCGGGTGCGGGGGCCTGCGCCTGGGCGGCGGCGGCCAGCGCGGCGGCGGCGACCACCTCCTCGGGCAGGTCGTCGTCGTTGTGGTTGCGGCGGCCCGGCAGGGCGAGCACCAGGATCGTCAGGCCGAGCAGCAGCTGGGCCCAGATCCAGCCGGAGTGCAGCAGGCTGCCCTCGCGGGTGACGACGAGCTTGCCGCCGCCCGCCGGGAGCTTGAAGCCCTGGGCCCAGCCGTCGACGGTGACGGACTCCAGCTCGGTGCCGCCCAGGGTGGCCTTCCACTCGGGGGCGGCGGTCTCGGCGAGCCGCAGCACCCGGCCTTCGGGGCCGGCCGGGACGGCGGCGTCCAGGTCGCGCCGGCCGGAGGGCACCACGACCGGGCGGGCGCCCGGGGCGGTGATCACGGCGCGGGTCGCCGGGGCGCCGTTGACCTGCCAGAGCGCGGCGTTGCCGTCCTGGTTGGCCTTGACCAGGCCGGGGGTGGTGTCCAGGACCTCCTTGAAGGTCCCGATCAGCGGCTGGTCGACCAGCACGTAGCCGATGCCGTAGGCGGCCAGGGCGCCGGCCTGGTCCGCGCCGGAGCCGGCCAGCAGGCTGCCGACCATCCGGTTCAGGCCGTCCTCGGTGCCGGTGGCGGGGTCGACGGTGGACTCGGCCTGGCCGAGGGTCAGCCCGGCGCCGCGCACCACGACGTAGCGGACCGCGCCGCCGCCCTGGTCGCCGGTGAGGACGAGGGTGCGGGAGCGGTCGCTGGTGCCGGCCTCCTCCGCGATGAAGGCGGGGACCTGGCTGGCCTCGGTCCGCCGCAGCGGACCGTCGGCGCCGGTGACGGCCCACCAGATGCCGGTGCCCAGCGGGGCGAGCACCGCGGCCGCCACCACCAGGGCGGCGACCGGCTGGCGCCAGCCGAAGGCGATGCCGGCCACGCGGGAGTTGGCGCCGTCGGCGCCGATCGCGGCGGCGGCCAGCAGGGCGATGCCGGCGAGCAGGCTGGCCGGGCCGGCCCAGGCGGGCACGGCCGGGCCGCCGGAGGCGGGGGTGACGGAGGTACCGGCCACCGCGACCGCGAAGACCATGCCGGCGCCGGCCGCGCCCCAGGCGGCGAGCACCGCGCGGCGGCGGTCGGCGCGCAGCAGGGCGGCCAGCGCGGCGAGCACCACGCCCGCCGACAGCCAGACCGGCGGCACTCCGGCGCCGCCGGGGTTGACCAGGACCAGGCCGAGCGCGCTCGCGCCGCCGCCGTGCAGACCGGGCAGGCCGGCCTCCAGCAGCAGCCGCTGCGGGTCCGAGAGCACCTGCAGCGACCAGGGCGCGAGCACCAGCACGGGGACCGCGAGGATCACCAGGATGCGCAGCCCGAGCAGGCGCAGCGCGTCCAGGCCGGAGCCGAAGGCCCCGCCGCGGACGACGGCGGCGGCCAGCATGGCCAGGCAGAGCGGCACGGCCAGCGCCCAGGCGAGCGGGACGAAGGCGGTGGCCAGGGTGAGCAGCAGGACGGTCATCCAGACCGGGCGCCAGCCGGGCCGGGCGCCCTTGGCGGCGCTCTCGGCGCGGATGCCGAGGCCGGCGGAGATGGCGGCGGCCCGGGCCAGCGGCGGCAGCAGGACGGCCAGCACGGCGGTGCCGATCCGGCCCTGGGCGAGCGCGCCGGTGGCGGCGGGCAGCAGCGCGTAGGTGGCGCTGGCCCAGGCGCGGACCAGCTTGGAGTCGAGCAGCGGCCGGGAGACCAGGTAGGCGCTGACCGCGGCGAGCGGCACCGAGAGGAAGACCAGCAGGGTGACGGCGAGGTCGGCGTGGTCGAACAGCATCCAGGAGAACACCGACAGCACCGCGAGGTACGGCGGGGCGGCGGCGGTGGAGCCGGTGCCGACGGGGTGCCAGGCGTCGGCGTACATCGCCCACAGGCCGCCGGCGCCGTCGGTGGCGGGCAGCAGCGCGCCGCCGAACAGGTGCCCGCCGCCGAACAGGTCGCGGCAGGCGACCAGGGCGAACACCAGCAGGGCGGCGAACAGCACCGGCGCGGGGCGCCGGGCCAGCTTCTTGATCAGGGTGAACTGCTCGACGACCAGGTCCTCGGAGTCCTCGTCGCCCGGGCCGGCCTCGACCGAGCCGTGCCGGCCGGCCCCGGAGTCGTCGGCGCCCCCTATGCCGAGCGAGCCGATCACGCCCTCGACGGCGAGCCGCGCGGTGGCGCCGGGCGCCGGGAAGAGCGTGCGGTCGTCCAGCGCGTCGGCGGCCCGGGTGCGGGCCCGGCGTTTGCGGGCGAGCAGCAGCCGGGGCAGCCGGATCAGTTCGTGGCCGAGGCCGGCGAGCTCGTCGAAGGCCTGCTTCGGGTCCTTGCCGAGCAGGTTGGCGACGACCCGCAGCAGGGTGCCGAGCACCAGCCGCAGCAGGACGTAGGGGAACAGCGCGCCCTTGGAGTTGGCGAGCAGGGTGAAGACGGCGCCGGCCTTGTCGAGCCGGTGCGGGTGCGAGGGGCCGCAGTCGATGGCGCGCCGCTCGCGGCTGGCGGCCTCGGCGTGGCGCAGCACGGCGTCCGGGGCGACGACCACGCGGTGCCCGGCGGCGTTGACCCGCCAGCAGAAGTCCGTGTCGTCGCGCATCAGCGGCAGCGCCTTGTCGAAGCCGCCGAGCTCCTCGAAGACGTCGCGGCGCACCAGCATGCCGGCGGTGGACACGGCGAGCACCGGGCGGACCTGGTCGTGCTGACCCTGGTCCTGCTCGCGGCGGTCGAGCCCGGTCCAGCGGCGGCCGGAGCGGGCGATGGTGACGCCGACCTCCAGCAGCTGGCGTCGGTCGTACCAACTGCGCAGCTTGGGGCCGACGACGGCGGCGCTGGGGGTGGAGTCGGCGACCTGGAGGAGGCGGCGCAGCGCGTCGGTCTGCGGTTCGCAGTCGTCGTGCAGCAGCCAGAGCCACTCGACCGGCTGGGTCTCGCGGGGGCCGCCGCGGCCGAGGTCGTCCTCGTGGCCGAGCGGGTCGCCGAAGTCGTCCCAGCCGCCGGTGACCGGGTCGTAGCCGGAGGGGTCGAGCCGGTAGGGGAGGTCCTCGGGGCGCAGCGGCGGGCTGTTGAAGACGGCCTCGGCGACGGCGGTGCCGAAGCCTGCCCGGCGGCCGAGGATGACCGGGCCGCTCTCGGGGAGCCAGTCGCCGAGGGTGTCGGCGAGCAGCTGCGGGGAGTTGTCGGTGGATCCGGTGTCGACGGCGAGCACCCGCTGGACCTGGCGGTCCTGGCCGAGCAGGCCGGCGAGGGCCTGCGGCAGCCAGCGGGCGCCGTCGTGCGAGACGATCACGGCGGTGACCAGGTGGCGCGGATAGGCGGGCGGCCTGGCAGCGGTGAAGCCGCTCTGGTGGCTGTAGACGGTCATCGAGTGCGCGGGCCCCAGTTCTCGGTGGACACAGCCGGTGAACGGCAACCGGATGGCGCACCACACTAACGGCTCCGGATGGCGCCTTTGTCCGCGGTGTCCGTGGAGAGGCTGTGCACGAGGACGCGAAAGCGCCCCACCACCGCGGTGAGGCGCCCGTACAGCTGTGTGGTTGTCGAAGGGTCGGCGGGGTCGGGCCGACCGCGGTCAGACCGCGCTCTTCTTGAGCCGCCGCCGCTCCCGCTCGGAGAGGCCGCCCCAGATGCCGAACCGCTCGTCGTTGGCGAGGGCGTACTCCAGGCACTCGGAGCGGACCTCGCAGGCGAGGCAGACCTTCTTGGCCTCGCGGGTGGAGCCGCCCTTCTCGGGGAAGAAGGACTCGGGGTCGGTCTGGGCGCACAGCGCGCGCTCCTGCCAGCCGAGTTCCTCTTCTTCCTCCTCGATGCCGTCACCGATCAACAGCTCAAAGAGCTCGCTCATGTGGCGCGCCTCCTCTGCCCCTACTTGGCGTCCCCGTGGTTGCCGTTGCCTGGTGCGGCTGACGACACGAGTGAAATTACAGTTGCGTCACTCTGGCTCAGTCAAGCCGAGCTCTGGTATTGGGGCCAGGATTCACTCCTCGGCACCAAGCCGTTACGAATAGTGTACATATACGGACACATCGGACTAACCGCCCGGATCCCGTGGAACCATCCGCAAGCACCTGCAACCATCCGCAACAACCCGCCGGATGACGTGCAGTCACCGTGACAGGTCGGTCATCGGGCTGCCTTCCCGGCGATCTTCCCATCGAAACATAGAGGGTGATTTATCACCCCATCCGGTAGTTCATGACCCATCCCACCTGAATGTCCGGGCTCTGGAGTTGACACTGCCCCTCCCCATGCGGTCTCCTTTCCTCTATGTCAGAGTTCGCCAGCCCCCGGAGCGGTTCCGCGCTCCGCCGTGCCGTGAACTCCTGTTGTCGCCTCTGTTCCTGCTGTATCTAGGCGCCCGCCGTCCCACCGCGCGCCGCCCAGGAAGCACAGAGGCCGCCCGCGACATCCCGCCCCAGGACATCCCGGATCCGGCTGATCCCCTGACGAACCAGCCGTACTCCGAGGACGACTCCCGTGCGAATGCCCCGCCTCCGCAAGCGGAACCGCGACCGCAACAAGCCCGCCCACCGCGGCCTCGCGCCCACCGCCCCCTCCCCGACCGCCGTCCGCCCCGCCCACCCGTGGGGCGACGGACTGAGCGACGTCTCCATCGCCGGCGACCCGCTCGCCTTCCCGCACCTGGCCCGCACCGACCTGCCCCAGCACCCCACCACCGTCGCCGGCTACGCCCGGCTGGTCCGCGAGATCGCCGCCGACCGGAGCCGCTGGGAGCCGCTGGTCCGCTACGACGCGCTCACCCGCTGGTACGCCCGGCTGGAGACCGGCCCCGGCTACGAGGTCTGGCTGCTCAGCTGGCTGCCCGGCCAGAGCAGCGGCTTCCACGACCACGGCGAGTCCTCCGGCGTGATGACCGTCGTCCGGGGCGAGCTGGTCGAGCGCTCCCTCACGCACGCCGGCGAGGGCGCCCGCGCGCTGCGCCCCGGCGGACAGCGGGTGTTCTCCTCCGGCTACCTGCACGAGGTGGTCAACGGCTCGCTGGAGCCCGCGGTCTCCATCCACCTCTACACCCCCGGCCTCACCGAGATGAACCAGTACGGCGCCGACAGCGTGCCCGAGCAGCAGGTCGACTCGGACTCCCGGACGGGTGCCGAGACGCACTGACGACCCGTCCGGCCGGAGCCCCGGCCGTGGCAGGATGAGCGCATGCGCATCGTGGCACTGGCAGGCGGAATCGGCGGAGCGCGCTTCCTGCGCGGACTGAAGGAGGCCGTCGGCCCGCAGGACGAGATCACCGTCATCGGCAACACCGGCGACGACATCCACCTCTACGGGCTGAAGGTCTGCCCCGACCTCGACACCGTGATGTACACCCTCGGCGGCGGCATCAACGAGGAACAGGGCTGGGGCCGGACCGACGAGACCTGGTCGATCAAGGCCGAGATGAAGGAGTACGGCGTCGGGCCCGAGTGGTTCGGGCTCGGCGACCGCGACTTCGCCACCCACCTCGTCCGCAGCCAGATGCTCGCCGCCGGGTACTCCCTCAGCCAGGTCACCGAGGCGCTCTGCGTGCGGTGGCAGCCGGGCGTGCGGCTGCTGCCGATGAGCGACGACCGGATCGAGACCCACGTCCGGATCACCGACGGGGACGGCACCCGCGCGGTCCACTTCCAGGAGTACTGGGTCAGGCTGCACGCCGCCGTCGACGCCGAGGCGATCATCCCGGTCGGCGCGGACACCGCCAAGCCCGCGCCCGGCGTCCTGGAGGCGATCGCCGCCGCCGACGTGATCCTCTTCCCACCGTCGAACCCGGTGGTCTCGATCGGCACCATCCTCGCCGTCCCGGGCCTGCGGGCCGCCGTGGCCGCCGCCCCCGCACCCGTGGTCGGGCTCTCCCCGATCATCGGCGGGGCGCCGGTCCGGGGCATGGCCGACAAGGTGCTGGCCGCCGTCGGCGTCGAGGCCACCGCGGACGCGGTCGCACTGGACTACGGCTCCGAACTCCTGGACGGCTGGCTGGTGGACACCGCCGACGAGGCCTCGGTGGCCGCCGTCGAGGCCGGCGGGATCGCCTGCCGGGCCGTCCCGCTGCTGATGACGGACGTCGCGGCCACCGCCGAGATGGCCCGGGCCGCGCTGGCGCTCGCCGAGCAGGTACGGGCGTGAAGCCCGCGCTGCACGTCCTGGCCGTCGAGGGCCTGCCGGAGATCGAGGCCGGCGCCGACCTCGGCGAGCTGATCGCCAAGGCCGGCGCGTACGAGGACGGCGACATCCTGCTGGTCACCTCGAAGATCGTCAGCAAGGCCGAGGGCCGGCTGCTGCACGCCGCCGACCGCGAGGCCGCGATCGACGCCGAGACCGTCCGGGTGGTCGCCCGGCGCGGCCCGATCCGGATCGTCGAGAACCGCAACGGGCTGGTGATGGCCGCTGCCGGGGTGGACGCCTCCAACACCGCCCCCGGCACCGTCCTGCTGCTGCCCGAGGACCCGGACGCCTCCGCCCGCGCGCTGCGCGCCCGCCTCCAGCGGCTCACCGGGCGCCGGCTCGCCGTCGTCATCACCGACACCTTCGGCCGGCCCTGGCGCAACGGCCTCACCGACGTCGCGATCGGCGCCGCCGGTCTGCCCGTCCTGGACGACCACCGGGGCCGCACCGACAGCCACGGCAACGAGCTGGCGATGACCGTCACCGCCACCGCCGACGAACTCGCCGCCGCCGCCGACCTGGTGAAGGGCAAGGCCACCGGCACGCCGGTCGCCGTCGTCCGGGGCCTGGCCCACCTGGTCACCACCGAGGACGGCGACGGCACCCGGCCGCTGATCCGCCCGGCCGCCGACGACATGTTCCGCCTCGGCGCCTCCGAGGCACTGCGCCGCGCCGTCACCCTGCGGCGCACCGTCCGCGCCTTCACCGCCGAGCCGGTGGACCCGGGCGCCGTCCGCCGGGCGGTCGCCGCCGCCGTCACCGCGCCCGCCCCGCACCACACCACGCCCTGGCGCTTCGTCCTGCTGGAGAGCCCCGGGGCGCGCACCCGGCTGCTGGACGCGATGCTCGCCGCCTGGCAGCACGACCTGCGCGAGCTCGACGGCTGGGACGAGCAGCGGATCGCCCGCCGCACCGCCCGCGGCCAGGTCCTGCGCGACGCCCCCGCGCTGGTGGTGCCCTGCCTGGTGATGGACGGCTCCCACAGCTACCCCGACGAGCGACGCACCGTCGCCGAGCGGGAGATGTTCACCGTCGCCCTCGGCGCCGCCGTGCAGAACCTGCTGGTCGCCCTCACCGGCGAGGGCTACGGCTCCGCCTGGGTCTCCTCCACCATGTTCTGCCGCGACACCGTCCGCGACGCCCTCGACCTCCCCGCGGGCTGGGACCCGATGGGCGCCGTCGCCGTCGGCCGCCCCGCCGAACCGCCCCGCGAGCGCCCCGAGCGCTCCGCGGACGCCTTCATCGAGGTGCGGTAGCCGTCAGTACCGGCGGTACACGTCACGACGGTTGCCGACGTTGACCACCAGGATGACCATCACGTCGCCCCGCACCTCGTAGACCACGCGATAGTCGCCGACTCGCAGCCGGTAGAGGCCGTCGCGCCCGGCCAACTTCTTCACGTTCGGGCCGTCGGCGAACGGGTCATGACCAAGCTCGGTGAGCGCAGTGAGGATTCTCAGCGCCTCGACCGGGCCGACCCCCCGCAACTGGCGCTGGGCGTGGGTGGTGAAGCGGAAGGCGTACTTCACGCGGCGCTCCCGGCCGACCCTGGCGGCGAGTCGAACAGGTCGGCCAACAGCTCGGCCATGCTGACGGTCGGATCGCCACGGTGCTGCTCGGCTTCTCTGGCAGCCAGCTCGTCTGCGGCTTCCTCTATCGCGTCAAGGATCTCGATCGGGACCACCGCACCCACTCGCTCCCCCTTGCGGGTGATGACGGTGATCTCTCCTGCCTCGGCCTTGGTGACGACGTCGGCGAGGTGGGCTCGGGCTTCACGGATGCTCAGCGAATCAGCCATACACCGAGCGTACACCTGAATGTGTACACCGCCGATACCCCTTCCCTCACCGGCCCCGGTGGTCCGCGGGGGACAGGCGGGGGCCGTAGCGCGGGGCGTGGGCGCCGGTCGCCGCCAGGAGGCGGCAGAGCCGGTGGCGGTGCGGGCGGTAGGGCTCCAGCAGGGCGAGCATCTGGGCGTCGTCGCTGCGCGGGCGGCCCGCCAGCGCCCAGCCGACGAGGTTCGGCAGGTGGTAGTCGCCGACCGAGACGGCGTCCGGGTCGCCGTTGCTGCGCTGCAGGGTCTCGGCCGCCGTCCAGACGCCGATGCCGGGCACCGCGGTGAGCCGGGCGAAGGCCTCGGTGTGCCCCAGCCCGGAGGCCTCCTCCAGCCGGGGTGCCAGCCGTACGGCGCGCTGCACGGTGGCCGAGCGCTTCGGGTCCACCCCGGCGCGGTGCCACTCCCAGCTGGGGACGAGCGCCCACTCCCGGGCCGAGGGCGCCACCCGCATGCCCTCGGCGGGGCCGGGGGCCGGGGTGCCGAAGTCGCGCAGCAGGGTGCGCCAGGCGCGGTAGGCCTCGGCGGTGGTGACCTTCTGCTCCAGGATCGCGGGCACCAGGGACTCCAGCACCAGCCCGGTGCGGCCCAGCCGGACCCCGGCCGTCCGCCGCTGGGCGTCCCGCAGCGGACCGGGCGGCAGGACCAGGCCCGCCGGGTCGTCCTGCGCGCCGAGCAGCGCCGGCAGCCGTTCCAGCAGCCAGTCGGCGCCCGGGCCCCAGGCCCGCGCCTCCAGCTCGCCCTCGGCCGGGCGGGCCAGGACCCGCAGCGTGCCGATCCCGGCCGGAGTGCGGGAGGCGCGCCACACCGCGCCGTCGCCGGTGGTCCGGTACGCCGGGTCGGCGGGGCCCCGCCGCAGCGGCAGCAGGGTGCGGGCCGCGTCCAGCGCGAACCCCGGCCGCCAGCGCCGAACCGCCTCGCCCGTCACCGCCCCGCACCTCCTCCGCCTGCCGCCGCCACCGCCTTCACCGACCATGGGGATATGAACGATACGCGGCTGCCGGAGCTGTCCTCCGGGGACGAGAGCGCCGTCCGCGCGCTCTACCACCGGGCGCTGGACGGCTGGAACCTGCGGGACGGCTCGGGCTTCGCCGGGCCGTTCGCCGAGGAAGGGGAGGTGATCGGGTTCGACGGGACGCGGCACAGCGGCCGGTCGGTGATCGCCGCCGAGCTGGGCCGGGTCTTCGCCGACCACGTCACCCCCGAGTACGTGGCCAGGGTCCGCCGGGTGCGGCGGCTCGGGCCGGGGGTGGCGCAGCTGGACGCCGTCGCCGGCCTGGTGCCGGACGACCGCGAGGACCTCGACCCGGCGCTCAACGCCCTGCACACCGTGATCGCCGTCAACGCCGGGGCGGGCTGGCGGATCGCGCTGCTGCAGAACACCCCGGCCCGCTACGACCTGCGCCCGGACCTCGCCCGGGCGCTCACGGCCGAACTGCGCGCCCTGATCGGCCGCGGGCCGGGGCCCGGGTAGCCGCGCGGTACGCCCGGGCCCGTACGGCCGCGCGGTACGGGGTCAGCGCCCCTGGAGGAGCGCCGCCGCCGCGCGGATGTCGCCGAGCCGGCCGTAGAGCGCCGTGCCGGGGCACTCGGTGTTGAAGGCGTCCCGGTGCCCGGAGACGGTGTCGAAGGAGACCTCGGTGCCCTTCGGGTACCGGCTGGCGTCGGAGGAGGAGACCAGCCGGGTGTGGCCGGCCGCGTCCTGGTCGGTGAGCCCGAGCTTCCACGCGGCGATCCGGGCGATCCCGTCCACCAGCTCCTGCGGCGGGGGCTCGGTGACGAAGGTGCCGATCGCCGCGACGCCGGACGAGTCGGTGTTGAAGCCGAGGGTGTGCGCCCCGAACACCGGCTGGTCGACCCCGCCGGCCCGGCCCTCGTAGACCGTGCCGCAGGGGTCGACCAGGAAGTTGTAGCCGATGTCCCGCCAGCCGCTGCTCTGAACGTGGTACTGGTAGATCGCCCTGATCACCCGGGGCGCGTCGGCGCAGGTGTACGCGGTGGCGGTCGCGGTGTGGTGGACGAAGACCTCGCGGACCGGTCCGGTGTAGACGAAGTCCTGGTCGCGCAGGCTCTCGTCGGCGCCCCAGCCGGCCCGGGTGACGATGCCGGGGCGCGGGGCCGGGTGCCCCTGCGGCGGCTCGGCCGGCAGCACCCTGGTGGCGGACGGCGCGGCGGCGCCCTGGCCCGGGTCGACGAGTTCGACCCGCAGCCCCTCGGGCAGGCCGCCGGGGCCCGCCACGACCTCGACCGCCACCCCGTCGCTCGGCCCGGTCCACAGCGGGGCCGTCGCCCCGTGCGCCGTGCCCCCGGCCGGGCCGTCCCGGCCGTCGCGGGCGTCCGGGCCGTCCTTGCCGTCCGCCTCCAGCTCGTGCCAGCCGCTCCACGCCCCGGTGACGGCGCTGCGGGTGCGCACCCGTACCGAGCCGCCCGCGAGCGTGCGCTCCGGATCGTCCCAGACGGCCCCGAGCAGCTCGAACGGCCGGGTGCTGCGCGGCGCGAGGCCGCGTCCGTCGGTCAGCGGAAGGGACGTCACCGAGCCGCCGCCGGCCGAGACGCGCCGCTGCGGCCCGGGTTCGGCCGCGACACCGGTGGCGGCGGGCTGGAGGAGCAGGGCGGCGGTACAGCCGGCGACGAGGACGGCCGGGAAAGAGATACGCATACAAGGGATGTTCACCGCAAAAGGACACCACCGCCACGCCGCCCGCACCCGGCCGACACCCCTCCCGATCGCCACCCGGTAGGCCGTAGGCTGGGGCGCACCATGACTGCGCCTTTCGCTGCCGATGCCCGGACCCCCGTCGAGCTGCTGCACGCATTCCTGCGAGGTGGCACTCCCTCAGTCGACCCTGCGGCCCCACTGGTCACCTTCTACGACGACGCGACCGGCGAACGGGTCGAGCTCTCCGCCAGGACCTTCGACAACTGGGTGGCCAAGACCGCCAACCTGCTCCAGGACGAGCTGAACGCCGGCCCCGGCGACCGGGCCGCCCTGCTGCTTCCCGCCCACTGGCAGAGCGCCGTCTGGCTGCTGGCCTGCTGGTCGGTCGGGGTCGCGGCGGTGCCCGCGGGCGAGCCCGCCACCGCCGACCTGGTGGTCAGCGGCCCGGACGGCCTGGCGGCCGCCCAGGCCTGCGAGGGCGAGCGGGTGGCCCTCGCCCTGCGCCCGCTCGGCGGCCGCTTCCCGCAGCGCCCGGACGGCTTCCTCGACTACGCCGCCGAGGTGCCCGGCCAGGGCGACCGCTTCGCGCCGTACTCCCCCGTCACCCCGGACGCGCCCGCGCTGGAGACCGTCGTGGACGGGCTCCCGCTGAAGCTGACCGGCGAACAGACCGTCGCGCTGGCCCGGGAGGGCTCCGTCCGGCTCGGCCTGGGGCCCGGCGACCGCGTGCTCTCCACCCTCTCGTTCGACGACTGGGCGGGCCTGGAGGCCGGGCTGCTGGCACCGCTGGCGGCCGGCGCCTCGGTGGTGCTCTGCCGCAACTCCCAGGGCCTGAGCGACGAGCAGTGGGAGAAGCGGACCGAATCCGAACGGGTGACACTGCGCCTCGGGTAACCGCCGCGCACGGCCCGGCGGGTAGGGATGCCTGCCATGGCCGAGGACGACATCGAGCACCCCCCGACCGACGACCCCCCTCCCGGTGAGGACTCCCCCACCGGGACCCCCTCGACCGCACCCGGACGCAGGCGCAGGCGCCGGCGGTGGCTGATGATCACCGCCGGCGCCCTCGCCTTTCTGCTGGTCGCCTGCGGCGCGCTGCTCTGGATCGCCTACCGCAAGCTGGACGGCAACATCCGGACCGACTCGGCCACCGACCGGATGCTGGCCCAGCTGGAGGCCGAACGGCCCAGCCGGACCGCCGGGGCCAAGGGCGCCGAGAACATCCTGCTGATCGGCAGCGACGACCGGACCGGCGCCAACGCCTCGTACGGGGAGGCCGGCGGCCAGCGCTCGGACACCACGATCCTGCTGCACCTGGCGGCCGATCGCAGGCACGCGACGGCGGTCTCCATCCCGCGCGACGTGATGGTCACCGTCCCCGCCTGCGAGAAGCCCGACGGCACCCGGACCAGACCCGGGCTGATGCAGTTCAACTGGGCCTTCGAGACCGGCGGGGCGGCCTGCTCGATCCGCGCCGTCGAACAGCTCAGCGGGATCCGGATCGACCACTACGTGATCGTCGACTTCACCGGCTTCAAGTCCATGGTGGACGCCGTCGGCGGGGTCGAGGTGTGCGTGCCGCAGGCGATCCACGACAAGGACGCCAAGCTGGACCTGCCGGCCGGGCGGCAGACCCTGCACGGCGAGCAGGCGCTCGGCTACGTCCGGGCCCGGGAGAGCCTGGGCGACGGCAGCGACACCCAGCGGATGGGCCGTCAGCAGCAGTTCCTGGCCGCACTGATCCGCAAGGTGCAGTCGCAGGGCGTGCTGCTGAACCCCGCCCGGCTCTGGCCGGTCCTGGACGCGGCGACCTCCTCGATCCAGGCGGACGGCGGACTCTCCTCGCTGGGCGCGCTCTACGACCTCACCCAGGACCTGCGCGGCATCCCCTCCACCGATGTGGTCTTCCTCACCGCGCCCCGGCGGCCGTACCGCTTCGACTCGGACCGGGACGAGTTCGTGCAGCCGCAGACCACGCAGCTGTTCACCGCACTGCGCGACGACCGGCCGATCACCGTCCGCCCGCCGGGATCCTCCCCGGGCTCCGCTCCGAGCCCCTCCGCGGGCCCGGGCTCCGCGGCCCCCACCGCCGGTTCGGACCGGGCCGGCGGCGCGTCGCCGACCGCCGACGCCTCGCCGACCGGCTTCGAGGGCCGCACCGCCGACGTGGACAGCTGCGCCGCGCATTGACGCCGTCCGGCGTCACTCTTTTGTGTAAGACCACGATCTTCCTGGGCTTTCCGGGGAAATTCCCAGGGAGCGCTTTACCTGCCGAATTCGCCCTCCCGGAACATGGCGGAGATCACATCCGGAACAATTCCCTCATCCGGCTCGTCTAGTGTGTCCGGGTCGGTGCGCGGAACGCGCGCACCGAACCGTGGACCGGTCGGAGGGAGGGAACACCCGTGCAGCAGGACAGGCAGGAGGTCGACCCCGCCGACCAGTGGGTGCTGGACCCGGACACCGGGCAGTACCGGCTCGACCCCGCGCCGGGGATCCCGGTGCAGCGCCGCGCCGCGCCCGACCCGGCCCCCGCCGCGGAGCGCGCCCCGGGCGGCCGGGCCGCCCAGCGCAGGGCGGGCGCCGCCAGACGCGGCCGCCGCCGGCGGGTGCTGAAGTGGACGGCGGGCGTCGGCGCGATGGTGCTGGTGGCCGGCTGCGGCGGCGCGTACTACGTGTACCAGCACTTCAACAACAACATCACCGCCGTCAAGGTGCAGCTGGGCAGCGAGGAGGAGCGGCCCAAGGCGGCCGGCGACGCGCTGAACATCCTGGTGCTCGGCACCGACAGCCGCGAGGGCCTGGGCCGCGAGTACGGCGACGAGGGCAGCACCGGGCACGCCGACACCACCCTGCTGTTCCACATCGCCAAGGACCGCAGCAACGCGACGGTGATGAGCATTCCGCGCGACCTGATGGTCCCGATTCCCGAATGCGAGACCGCCGGCAAGAAGATCCCCGGTTCGGCGCGCGCGATGTTCAACACCAGTCTCGGCCAGGACGGCCGCGATCCCGGCTGCAGCTGGAAGACCGTCGAGAAGATGACGGGCATTCGGGTCGACCACTTCGTGATGGTCAACTTCGATGCCGTGAAGACGCTCTCCACCGCCGTCGGCGGGGTCGAGGTGTGCGCGGCCAAGGACATCAACGACCCGGACTCGCACCTGAAGATGAGCCGGGGCCGGCACGTGGTGCAGGGCGACGAGGCGCTGGCCTTCGTCCGCACCCGGCACGCCGTCGGCCTGGGCGGCGACCTCACCCGCATCCCGCTCCAGCAGCAGTTCATCAGCTCGATGATCCGCACGGTCAAGAGCGGTGACACCCTGACCAGCCCGACCAAGCTGTGGAAGCTCGCGGACGCCGCCACCAAGGCGCTCACCGTGGACTCCGGGATCGGCAGCGTCGACAGGCTGAAGGACCTGGCGCTGGACGTCAGCGGGGTCGACACCAGGAACATCACCTTCGCCACCGTGCCGGTGCTGGACGACCCCAAGGACGAGAACCGGCTGGTGCTCAAGCAGCCGGACGCCGGCCAGCTGTTCTCGATGGTCGCCACCGACCGCTCGCTCACCGAGACCGCCGCACCGGCCGCACCGGCCACCCCCGCTCCCGCCGCGCCGGACGGCGCCGCCGCTCCGGCGCCCGCGCCCTCCCCGACCGCCGCCGCGCCCACCGTGGACGCCAAGGACGTCCGGGTGACGGTCCGCAACGGCAGCGGGACGCCCGGGCAGGCGCAGCAGGCCGTCGACCGGCTCCAGGCGAAGGGCTTCGGCAGGGCCGCCACCGCCGCCAACGCGGCCGCCACGGCGACCACCTCGGTCTCCTACCCCGCCGGGCACGCCGAGCAGGCGTCCGCCCTGGCCACCGCCCTCGGCCTGCCGGCCGAGGCGGTCAGGGAGGACCCGAAGGCCGGCGCCAGGGACGCCCTGGTCCTGGTCCTCGGCAAGGACGTCCTGGCCACCCCCTCCGCCGCCCCGACCGAGGCCCCCAAGGACCTCCAGCGGGTCCAGGCGGACGACACCGACATCTGCGCCAAGTAGGCCCGCCGGGGCCGGTGCCGGCTGCCCTGGTCGCCGGCCGGGCCGGGGAGCGCGTTCACCGGGTGGCGGGGGCCAGCATGCCGTCCGTCTCCAGGTACTCCTCACCGGTGCGGGGGCAGCGCCAGCGGGCCGGGCCGGCGGGCTCCAGCGGCTCGCCGGCCCGGCCGACCCACTTGATCCGGCGGGCCGGGACGCCGGCCACCAGGGCGAAGTCCGGGACGTCGCGGTGGACCACGGCCCCGGCGGCGACCAGGGCCCAGCGGCCGACCGTGACCCCGGCGACCAGGACGGCGCGGGCGCCGACCGAGCAGCCGTGGCGGAGCGTCACCCCGCGGGCGTGCCAGTCCTCGCCGCGCTTCAGCCGGCCGTCGACGTCCACCGCGCGCGGGTAGAGGTCGTTGGTCAGCACCGCCGCCGGACCGACGAAGACGCCGTCCTCGACCACCGCGGGCTCGTACACCAGCGCGTGGTTCTGCAGCTTGACCCGGTCGCCGATCCGCACGCCGGGGCCGACGTAGGCGCCGCGCCCGATGATGCAGTCGGTGCCGACCACCGCGTCCTCGCGCACCTGGGCCAGGTGCCAGACCGTCGTCCCGGCGCCGAGCACCGCCCGCGGGTCCACGTCCGCCGTCGGCTCGATCCGGGCGCCCGGGCCCGACCCGCCCTCAACCGTCCCCATGGCGACCGACGATAGCGGCGGGCGGTGGGGCCGGGGGGCGGGTCGGGGGAGCCGGCCGGATCAGGTCGTCTCGGCGGCGACCACGTTGGTGGCGGACGACGCGCGGCTGCCGATCACCTTGCGGGCCAGCGAGCGCGGCGAGGTGAGGAAGCCGAAGCCCCAGCTGAGGTGCATGGTCGCGAAGGCCACCGGCAGCAGGGCCTTCGCCCTGAGCGGCAGGCCCCGGCCCTCGACCAGCGCACCGCCGGCGATGCCGAGCAGGTAGGCGGCCGGCAGGGCGAGGAAGGCCGGGTGGACGGCGGCGCCCAGCACCAGGCCGAGCAGCACGCCCAGGAAGGCGGCCGGCGGGGCGAGGTAGCGGAGGTTGACCGAGCCGCGGTGGTAGCGGGTGACCACCCGGCGCCAGCGGCCGTAGTCCTTGTACTGCTTCGCCAGCGCGCGCACGTTCGGCCGGGGCCGGTAGGTGACGCGCAGCTGCGGGGTGAACCAGACCAGGCCGCCGTCCTGCCGGATGCGGTAGTTGAGCTCCCAGTCCTGGGCGCGGACGAACTCCTCGTTGTAGCCGCCGAGCTTCTCCAGCACCTCCCGCCGGAACACCCCGAGGTAGACGGTGTCCGCCGGGCCGGCCAGGCCGCCGGTGTGGAAGGCCGCGTTGCCGACACCGATCTTGGAGGTCATCGCGGCGGCGACCGCGTTCTCCCAGTCGTTCTCGCCCTCGGCGTGCATGATGCCGCCGACGTTGGCGGCGTCCATCTGACCGAGCAGCCGGACCGCGGTGGTGATGTACCCCGGGGTCAACAGGCCGTGGCCGTCGACGCGCACCACTATCGGGTGACTGGAGCCCCGGATCGCGGCGTTCAGCCCGGCCGGGGTGCGACCGGTGGGGTTCTCCACGGTCCGCACCCGCGGGTCCTCGGCGGCCAGCTCGGCGGCGATCTGCGCGGTGCGGTCGGTGGACGGACCGAGGGCGATCACCACCTCCATCGGCCCGGCGTAGTCCTGTTCCAGGATGTGCCGGACTGCCGTGCGCAGGTGTCGTTCCTCGTTGAGCACCGGCATGATCACGGAGACCGCCGGCAGCTCCTCAGCAGCCTTGGTGTTCATCGGGGCCAACCGTACCGGTGTGAGCGGGTCGCCGTCTTGTCCCGGTTCGGGTACCTCCGCACACCCTTCACCGGAGGAACGTTTCATCGATCACGGCCACCGTACCCCCCGGGCCCGGCGCGCCCTCACTCGGCCCGGCGCGAGGCGCCCCTACCATCCGAGAGATGCCCGTCTCCCCCCTCCCCGGCCTTCCCGGGCGCCGCCGTGTCTGGCCCCGCAGGCTGGCCTCCGGCATCGCCTTCGCCGTCCTCGCCACCTCCTGCGGCGGCTGGGCGGTGTTCCACGGCCTCGGCTCGATCGACCGGGTCGATGCCTTCAGCGGTGACGGGGCCCGGCCGGCCGACGACGGCTCCACCACCTTTCTGGTGGTCGGCACCGACGAGCGCGACGGGATCCCGGAGAAGACCCTCAAGGACGTGCTGCACGCCGGGGGCGAGTCCTGCCACTGCACCGACACCATGATGATCGTCCAGCTCGCCGGGGACGGCGCCCGGGCCAGTGTGATCAGCATTCCGCGCGACTCCTATGTGGACATCCCGGCCCACCGCGACCCGGTCACCCGCAAGGAGGTGCCGGCGGCCAAGGGCAAGATCAACGCCGCGTACGGGATGGGCGGCCCGCAGCTCGCCGTCGCCACCGTGGAGCAGAACACCGGACTGCGGATCGACCACTACCTCCAGGTGAACTTCGCCGGGTTCGTCTCCGCCGTGGACGCCGTCGGCGGGGTGCGGGTGTGCACCACCAGGCCGCTGAGGGACGAGTACTCCGGCCTCGACCTGCCGGCCGGCACCAGCACCCTGGACGGGGCCGGGGCGCTCAAGTACGTCCGCGCCCGGCACGTGGACGCCAGCTCCGACCTCGGGCGGATGCACCGGCAGCAGAAGTTCGTCGCCCAGCTGCTGCACCAGGTGACGAGCGGCGGCACCCTGCTCAACCCGGTCCGGCTGGCCCGGGTCACCGACAGCGTGCTCGGCTCGGTCAAGGCCGACAAGGGCCTCACGGCGGACGACCTGATCACCCTGGCGAGCCGGATGAAGGACCTCTCGGCGGGCCGGGCGGACTTCGCGACCGTGCCGCTCGCCGAGCTCGACCACCCGGTCAGCGGGTGGGGGTCGACGGTGCTCTGGGACCAGGCCGGGGCGAAGGCCCTGTTCGAGGCGGTCCGGTCCGGGCGCCCGCTGGGGGACACCGCGACGGCCCCGGTCGCCCCGCCTTCGGCGGCGGTGGCGGGTACCGCGCCCGGGGTCGGGCCGGAGCAGGTGCACGTCCAGGTGTTCAACGCGGCCGGGGTGCCCGGGCTCGGCGCCCGGGTCGACGGCGACCTGCGGCGGGCCGGCTTCGCCACCACCGGCGCGCCCTCCAACGCCCCGGCCGGGACGGCGGGGGCGCGGACCACCGTCCGGTACGACCCGCGCTGGGACGAGTCGGCCCGGACGCTGGCGGCCGCCCTGCCGGGCGCCGAGCTGACGGCCGTCCCGGGCCTCGGGCCCACCCTCCAGGTGTACGCGGGCGGGGACTACCGGGCCTCCCCCGGCCCCTCCCCCGTTCCGTCTCCCGTCCTGGTCCCGACCCCGGCCCCGCCGCCGCCCGGGCCGGGTGCCGCCGCGGGCACCCCGGCCGCCGCGGCGAGCGCCGGCCCGGCGGCGGAGAAGGCCTCCGCCATCATCTGCCCCTGAGTCCGCCCCCGGGTCCGCCCCGGTCCGCCCCTGGTCCGCCCCGGCGGCCGGAGCCCGGGGACACCGCGGGGGCCGGACGCTGATGCGCGCCCGGCCCCTGCGGCCCCCGTCCCCCCGGTGAGCCCCCCCGGCTTGTGGGTCAGTCCGTCGCGATCGCGGCGAGGACGTTCATCCGGCCCGCCCGGAAGGCCGGGACGAGGGCCGCGAGCAGCCCGATGACCACCGAGGCGATCAGCGTGGCGACGATCGTGCCGGTCGGGACGGCCAGCGTCTCCAGCCCCTGGTCCTTGAGTACCTGCTGCCCGGTGATGCCCCAGGCGAGGCCGAGCCCGGTGCCGAGGATGGCGCCGAACAGGGCGATGACCACGGACTCCAGCCGGATCATCCGGCGCAGCTGGCGGCGGGACAGCCCGATCGCCCGGAGCAGCCCGATCTCGCGGGTCCGCTCGACCACGGACAGCGCCAGGGTGTTGACGACGCCGAGCACCGCGACCACGATCGCCAGGCCGAGCATGCCGTAGATGATGTAGAGCAGGGTGTTGACCTGCTCCTGGACGAGGTCCTTGTAACCGGCCTGGTCCCGGACGGTGACCTGCGGGTACTCCTTGAAGGACTCCTCCAGCGCGGCGAGCGTCTTCGCGACGTCCGCCCCGGCCCTGGCCTTGCCGAAGACGACCGCGTCGGCCCCCTGGTCGGCGACCGGGACGGCCTTGCCGAGGGTGTCCACGCCGATGAAGTAGTTGCCGTCGAAGAGCGAGTTGCCCTTCGTCAGGATCATCCCGACCGGCAGGGACTGGGTGCGGCCCTTGCCGTAGTCGACGCCGATCCGGTCGCCGATCCGCAGGCCGTGGTCCCTGGCGAAGTCCTGGCCGACCACGATCGCGCCCTGGTTGAGCGAGTCCGGGCTGCCGGACTGGACCGGCATCGTGAAGTCGGCCGTGAAGGTCGGCGAGACCGCGGAGATGCCCTCCTTGGCGGTCTTGCCGTCCGGGGTGGTGAGGACGGCCGGCAGGTACTTCTGGCCGGTGACGTGGTCGATGCCGGGCGTGTTCTCGGCGGCCTTGACCATCTCCGGGGCGAGGCCGGTACGGCCGCCGGAGATGATGTAGTCCGCGCCGACCGACTTGTCGATCTGTGCATTGGTGGACTTGATCACCGACGAGGTGAAGACCGAGGCGCCGATCACCAGGGCCAGTCCGATCATCAGCGCACCGGCGGTGGCCCCCGTACGACGCGGGTTGCGCATCGCGTTGCGCTGGGCGAGCTTGCCCGACGGGCCGAACAGGGCGGGCAGCAGCGCGCCGAGCACCCGGACCACGCTGGTGGCCAGCAGCGGGCCGAGGACGACGAAGCCGATCAGGGTGAGCAGCACGCCCAGGCCCAGGTACTGGCCGCCGGTCGCGGCCTTGTCGGCCTTGGCCGCCAGGACCAGCAGGCCGCCGCCGCCCGCGGTCAGCACCAGGCCGATCACGGTCCGCACGGCGTTGGAGCGGCTGTCGGCCGGGGTGCCGTGGTCGCGCAGGGCCGCCATCGGGGCGATCCGGCTGGCCCGGCGGGCCGGGAACCAGGCCGCCAGCAGGGTGACCGCTATGCCGAGGCCGTAGCCGGCGATCGGCACGTCCGCGGTGATCTGCAGGTCGGCGGCGCTGAGGTTCATGCCGACGGCCTTCATCAGCTGGATCAGGCCGGTGGCCAGGCCGAGACCGGCGCCGAGGCCGAGGGTCGAGCCGAGGACGCCGAGGATCAGCGCCTCCACCAGCACCGAGCGGTTCACCTGCTTGCGACTGCCGCCGATGGCGCGCAGCAGGCCGATCTCCCGGGTGCGCTGGGCGACCAGCATCGAGAAGGTGTTGATGATCAGGAAGCCGCCGACCAGGGCGGAGATCAGCGCGAAGCCGAGCATCGCGTTCTTCATGAAGCCGAGGAAGGAGCCGACGTCCTTGTTGTTCTCCTCCTTCTGCTCGGCCGCGGTCTTCACCTGGTAGCCGGCGCCGAGCGAGCCGAGGGCGTCGGCCTTCAGCTGGTCGTCGGTGCGGCTGCCGTCGCCGAACACCTCGACCGAGGTGTAGGCGGCCTTGCCGAGCAGCACCCGCTGGGCGGTGGCCGTGTCCAGGAAGGCCAGCGCCGCGCCCGGGTTGGTGGTCTTGAAGGTGGCGATACCGGCGATGGTGAAGTCGTACTTGGCGCTGCCGGCGATCACCCGCACCTTGGCGCCCAGGCCGAGGCCGGCCTTCTTGGCGGTGTCCGCGTCGAGGACGATCTGGTCGGCGCCCTGCGGCACGTGCCCGGAGGTGATCTCCACCGGGTTGCGCGGGGTCTCCGTCCAGTTGCCGGTCACGGTGGGGGCACCGCTGGTCGGGCCGATCGCCTTGTTGGTGGCGGGGTTCACCAGGGTGGAGTCCTGGGTGGACACCTGGCCGACGGCGGTCTTCACGCCCGGCGTCGCGGAGATCCGCTGCACGGTGTCGACCGGCACGGTGGCGGTGATGCCGCGGGGGGCGTCCTCCTCGCCGTCGAGGCCGGACTTGGCGGGCTGGACGGCGATGTCGGAGGCGGTCGAGGCGAACAGCCGGTCGAAGGTGCTGGTGGCGGTGTTGGAGAACACCAGGGTGCCGGACACGAACGCGACCGACAGGACGACCGCGAGCAGGGAGAGCAGCATCCGCCCCTTGTGGGCGAAGAAGCTTCTCAGTGACGTCTTGAGCAGCATGGTTGCGAATCCCCGCTCAGCTGGTGCGCTTGCCGTCGAAACGGCGCATGCGTTCGAGGACGGAGTCGGCGGTGGGGGCGTGCATCTCGTCGACCAGCACGCCGTCGGCGAGGAACAGCACGCGGTCCGCGTAGCCGGCCGCGACCGGGTCGTGGGTGACCATGACGATGGTCTGGCCGAGCTCGTCCACCGAGCGGCGCAGGAAGGTCAGCACCTCGGCGCCGGCCCGGGAGTCGAGGTTGCCGGTGGGCTCGTCGCCGAAGATGATCTCGGGGCGGGCGGCCAGCGCCCGGGCCACCGCGACACGCTGCTGCTGACCGCCGGAGAGCTGCGTCGGGCGGTGCTTGAGGCGGCCCGCGAGGCCGACCGTCTCCACGACCTGGTCCAGCCAGGCGGTGTCCGGCTTGCGGCCGGCGATGTCCATCGGAAGCGTGATGTTCTCCAGCGCGTTCAGCGTCGGGAGCAGGTTGAAGGCCTGGAAGATGAAGCCGATCTTGTCCCGGCGCAGCTTGGTCAGCTGCTTGTCCTTCAGCCCGGTGATCTCGGTCTCGCCGATCCAGATCCGCCCCTCGGTGACGGTGTCCAGGCCGGCCAGGCAGTGCATCAGGGTCGACTTGCCGGAGCCCGAGGGGCCCATGATCGCGGTGAACCGGCCGCGCTGGATGTCGACGTCCACCGCGTCCAGCGCGGTGACCCGGGTCTCGCCGGTGCCGTAGGCCTTGGTCACCTGGCGGGCCGAGGCGGCGACGGCGGCGATGCCGCCGGGAAGCTGGGGGTCGTACACGGCTGCTGCTGCCGTCGTCACTGGATTCTCCTCAGAAGTGGGCCCGCCCGTTGACCCCAGCCTGGTCGAGCGCACCCGTCCGTGGACATGGTGCAAGCGGTAGTTCCCGACCGGGTGTCAGCCCCACCCACCAGGGGTACCGGCCTCCCCTTCGCAGGGGCCCGGTCCGCACGGGCGGGGATGTGAACCACGTTAGGAGCGGCGGGCGAATCACTCGTCATCCGCCGGTATGAAGCCGCCCAACCGGAGATGTACGGGGAGCGGCACCCCTCCCCCTAGGGGTAGCCGCCACCCTCCTCAGGGTCCGCCCGTACGGGACGGGTCCTGACGGACCGTCAGCTCGCGAAGGCCGGTGCGGCGAGCCGGTCCAGGGCCGTCGCGAAGGCCTCCACGACGGGGGTGAGCAGCACGTCCGTCTCGCGCTCGATCACGGTGGTGCCGTCCTCGCGGACGGTGATGTGCCGGTCGAGCACGAACCAGCCCTGGGTGATGTGCCCGGCCCCCATCGAGCTGAGCACCGGGCGCAGCGCGTAGTCCACCGCGAGGACGTGGGCGGTGGAGCCGCCGGTGGCCAGCGGCAGCACGGCCTTGCCGGTCAGGGCGTACTGCGGCAGCACGTCGAGGAGCGTCTTCAGCAGGCCCGAGTAGGCCGCCTTGTACACCGGGGTGCCGATCACCACGCCGTCGGCCCGGGCGAACAGCTCCAGGGCGGCGACTATCTCGGGGTGGTCGAAGTCCGCCGAGAGCAGCGCGTGCGCGGGCAGGCTGCGCGCCTCGAACGGGACCACGTGGTGGCCGAGCGCCTCGAGCTGGGCGTCGACGTGGCGCAGCAGGCGGGTGGTGCGGGAGGTAGCGGACGGCGAGCCGGAAACGGACAGGACGGTGGCCATGGAGTTCACCTCTGGGGCTGGAAGCGGGAACGGCTCCGGGCAGGGAGCGGGCACGGCGCTGGGGGAACCGTGAGGACGCCGCGCGGGAGGCGGCGGGAGGGGCGGAGCTGGAGGAGGGTGCGCCGGGCGCGCTTCAGCCGCGACAGAGCGAACAGGACACACGCTGGAGGTCGACGTGCCGCCGACGCGTGAGAGTCCTTCGCTGATCCATGGCGTTCATGCAAACACGCAGCGTTGAGGCCGGTCAAGGTTCGGTCCGGCTGGTGAACAAAGGCCTGGACAGGCCTCGGGACGGGCTGCGGCGAAGGCCGGGGGCGGGCCGGGGGCGGGCCGTCCGGACCGGCCGCCGGGACGGAGCGTGCGCGGTCCGGCGAACTTGCGGCGGGACGATCCGGTACGTGCATCAAAACTGCTACAAGCAGCCTGGCAGGGGCCCCGGGGGGAGTCACCACACCCTGCGTCGGGCATCCTCTCCCACATGAACACGTGGCAGGAGGGCCGCCCGGGCGGCGGCGGGAACCCGTACGGCGGCAGCGGCGCCAACGGCGGTGGCGGCGGCGCGTACGGGCACGGCGGGGGCGGTACGGCGGCCGAACCGCCCCTGCCGGCCTCGCTGAGCCCGCGCGGACCGGGGGCCCCGGTGCCGCGCCAGCCCCAGCCGCCGTCGCAGCAGCAGCGCCCGCCGGCGCAGCAGCCGGCCCCGGGCTACGGGCAGCCCCCGGCGTACGGGCAGCCGGCCCGCCCCTCGGTGCCTCCGCAGGGCCCCGGTGCGCCCGGCGCGCGCCCGGGCGCACCCGGCGGCCCCGGCACGCCCGGCGGACCGATAGCCCCGGGTGGCACCCAGCCGCCCTCGGCCGCCCGGCCCTCGCGCTGGCCGCGGCGCCGGATCGTCAAGTGGACGGTGTTCGGCCTGCTGATCGCGATGATGGTCACCGGCGTCTCCACCTGGTTCTGGGCCGACTCCAAGCTCAACCACGAGAACGTGCTGGTCGACTACCCCGGCCGCCCGGCCGCCGGGAAGGGCACCAACTGGCTGATCGTCGGCTCCGACAGCCGCAACGGCCTCTCCGACAGCCAGGAGGAGGACCTGCACACCGGCCACGCGGGCGGCAAGCGCAGCGACTCGATGATGGTCCTGCACGTCGGGGACAACGGGAACACCCTGATGAGCATCCCGCGTGACTCCTGGGTGCCGATCCCCGAGCACCCGGGCGAGAACGGGAAGACCGTCAAGGCCACCACCTCGAAGATCAACTCCGCCTTCGCGGCGGGCGGCGGCAAGCTGCTCACCCAGACCGTCGAGCTGAACACCGGCCTGCGCATCGACCACTACGCCGAGATCGGCTTCGCCGGGTTCGTCGGCATCGTCGACTCGGTGGGCGGCGTGGACATGTGCATCGACCAGGCCGTCAAGGACCCGGACTCCGGCCTGGACCTCAAGGCCGGCTGCCAGACCCTCTCCGGCACCCAGGCCCTCGCCTTCGTCCGCCAGCGCCACCAGATGGCCGACCAGGACCTCGGCCGGATGCGCAACCAGCAGAAGTTCCTCGGCGCCCTGGCCAAGCAGGCCGCCTCGCCGGCCACGGTGCTCAACCCGTTCACCTTCTACCCGCTGGTGGACTCCGGGCTCGGCACCCTGATCGTCGACGACGACGCCGGCCTGACCGACCTCGGCTCGCTCTTCCTCGCCATGAAGGACGTCAACGGCGGCGGCGGCAGGAGCATCACCGTCCCGATCTCCAACCCCGACTTCAAGACCAACACCGGCGAGTCCGCGGTGAAGTGGGACTCCGCCAAGGCCAAGCAGGTCTTCGAGGCCTTCAAGAACGACACGGCCGTCCCCGACACCAAGTAGTCCGGACGCCGGGCGGCCCTCGCGTCGCGTGACGCGCCGTGACACGGCCGACACAATGGGTGGATGTCTCTCGTCACCGCACTCGTCTACCGCCGCCGCCACCGCCTCCTGGGCCGCCTGGTCCAGGAGGCGCTCGCGCTCTACGGGATGGAGGTCCCGGCGGCGGCCGAGATCGGGCCGGGGCTGACGGTGTTCCACCGGGGCTTCGGCACGGTCCTGCACCCGTACACCACGCTCGGCGCAGACGTCACGCTCTACAACGGCGTGACGATCGGCCGGGCCGACCCCTGGGTGCCGCAGGAGCGCAGCGCGATGCGGCGGGTGGTGGTGGAGGACGGCGCGGTGCTCTGCGCGGGCGCCAAGGTGGTCTGCAAGGAGGGCGTGCTGACCGTGGGCGCCGGGACGATCGTCGGAGCCAACGCCGTCCTCACCCGCTCCACCGGCCCCGGCGAGATCTGGGCCGGCATCCCGGCCCGCAGGGTGGGGATGCGCGCGGGCGCCGCACGGGACGCGCCGGAGGGCCAGCGGGCGGAGGAACAGCGGGCGGAGGGGCAGCGGGCGGCGGGGCAGCGGGCGGCGGGGCCGGGTCGGGGAGCCGCGGACCGTCAGGCACGGGATGCCGGGACGGGCGCCGCCGCACCGGCTTCGGCCGGCTCGGCGGCTCCGGCGGCCAGCGCCGGGTAGTCGGTGTAGCCCTCCGCACCGCCCGCGTACATCAGGTTGCCGCGCACCGGGTTGAGCGGCGCACCGGTGCGCAGCCGCTCGACCAGGTCGGGGTTGGCCAGGAAGCCCCGGCCGAAGGAGATCAGGTCCGCGCCCGCCGCGAGCAGGCGCTCGCCGGCGGAGCGGCCGCCGTCCTCCGGGAGCGGCCCGCCCCAGCCGAGGACCGGGTTGGCGATCAGGGTGCCCGGCCAGTCCCGGCGGATCCGCCGGAACACCGGCTGCTCCGGATCGGCGAAGACCACGTGCAGGTAGGCGAGCCCCTCCCCCGCCAACTCCGGTACCAGCGCGCGGTAGACGGCCTCGGTGTCGCCCTCCTCGATGCCGTTGGCGGTGACCCCGGGCGAGATCCGCACGCCCACCCGCTCGGGGCCGACCGCCGCCGCCACCGCCCGGACCACCTCGACCGTGAAGCGGATGCGGCCCTCCACCGAGCCGCCGTAGCCGTCGGTGCGCAGGTTCGTCCCCCGGGCGATGAACTGGTGCAGCAGGTACCCGTTGGCCGCGTGCACCTCCACGCCGGCGAAGCCCGCGGCCACCGCGTTGCGGGCGGCGGCCGCGAAGTCGGCCACCGTGGACCGGATCTCCTCGACCGTCATCTCCCGTGGCACCACCGCGTCCTGGTGCCCGCTCGCGGTGTGCACGGTGTCCGGCAGCGGCACCGGCGAGGGCGCGACCGGGTGCAGTCCGCCGCTGTTGTCCGGGTGGCCGATCCGGCCGCCGTGCTGGAGCTGGAGGAACATCCGCCCGCCGGCCTCGCGGACGGCCCCGGTCACCGTCCGCCAGCCGGCGACGTGCCGGTCGGTGTGGATCCCGGGGATGTTGACGTAGGTCCGCCCGACGGCGTTCGGCGTGGCCGCCTCGGCGATGATCAGTCCGGCCGAGGCGCGCTGCGCGTAGTAGGTGGCCATGATCGGCTGCGGCACGCCGTCCGCGGCCGCGCGGGTGCGGGTCATCGGGGCCATCACCAGGCGGTTGGGCAGCTCCAGGGCGCCGAGCCGGGCGGGCTGGAACAGGGGCGAGCCCTCCGCCGTGCTCTTCGGGGCCTGCTGCGGGGTCTTCTGCTGGGTCTTCTGCGGGGTCTTCTTCGTCGTCTGCGTCATGCCGGAACCGTAGAAGCTAACATCGGTGTCAGGTTCAAGTGCTTTCCGGGAACGTCGAGGTGGGGGACATGCGGATCGGTGAACTGGCCCGGCAGACCGGCGTGAGCGAGCGCTCGCTGCGGTACTACGAGAAGCAGGGGCTGCTGGCCGCCGATCGCACCCTCGGCGGCCACCGCGACTACCCCCAGGCCGCCGTCGACCGGGTCGTCCTCATCCAGGAGCTGTTCGCCGCCGGGCTGCACAGCAGGAAGATCGCCGAAATCCTGCCCTGCATGCGGGACTCGGACGGCGGACCCTCCGAACTCGCCACCCCGCGACTGGTCTCCGAGCTCACCGGCGAACGCGAGCGGATCGACCGGATGATCTCCGACCTGATCCGGTCACGGGACGTCCTGGACGAGGTGATCGAGACGGCCTCGGGCCGGGCCCGGCTGACCCCCGTCGAGGAGCACCGGGCGCTGTAGGGCCCCGGGCTCTCCCGGGCATGGCCTAGCATCGCCCTCGGACCGAGTCGCAAGGGGGGAACGGGACATGGGCGGGACAGTGGCGCGGGTCGGGGTCTACCTGGCGCACCCGGGGCCGGGCAGCTTCAACCACGCGCTGTTCGAGGCCGTGGTGGACGAGCTGCGCGGACGCGACTGCGAGGTGCTGGCGCACGACCTGTGCGCCGAGGGGTTCCAGCCGGTGCTGACCGCCGGGGAGACCGGGACGGTCGTGGCCGCCGCCGACGCCGACGATCCCCAACTGGCGCTGCACCGGGCCGAGGTGACCACGCTGGACGCCCTGGTGTTCGTCCACCCGAACTGGTGGGGCATGCCGCCCGCCGTGCTGACCGGCTGGGTGCAGCGGGTGCTCGCCCCGGGCGTGGCCTACAAGCTGGGCACGGCGGACGGCGAACCGGCCGGGCTGCTGCGGGCCGGCCGGGCGCTGGTGCTGAACACCTCCGACACCCCGGAGGAACGCGAGCGCGAGGAGTTCGGCGATCCGCTGCAGCGCATCTGGGCGGCCTGCGTCCTGCCGTACGTGGGGGTGAGCGACATCCGCCGGCTCGTCCTGCGCACGGTGACGGACTCGGCCGACGCCACCCGCGCGCAGTGGCTGCGCCAGGCCCGCCAGGAGGCGGCCGCACTGCTCGACTGAGCCCCGGGGCGGGCCCGGGAGCCGGCGGGCCCGTGGGCCGCACCGCGCGTCGGACCGGCCGGGGGCGGGTAGCCTGCCCCCATGCCGAGTGACGAACGCCCGCAGCCCGTATGGCCGAAGAGCTCCAGCGGCCCCGGCGAGGAGCCGCCCGCCCTGGAGATCACCTCCGACGGCGAGCTGGTCCACCTGCGCGAGTCGGACGCCCCGGACACCGTCGTCACCACCAGCAAGGCGAAGCTGCGCGCCTTCCTGCTGGGTGTGAAGGCCGGCGAGTTCGACCACCTGATCTGACCGGGGGCCGGGCGGTCAGCCCGCCGCGAGCTCGCGCTCGGCCACGACCTGGTCGCCGCTGAGCTCGCCGGTGAGGCGGAAGCCCAGGCGCTCGTAGAACCCGGCGGGGCCGTGGTCGCCGGGGACGAAGGTGACCGTCACCCGGGTGCCGCCGCGCCGGCGGACCTCCTCGCAGACCTGCTCGACCGCGAACCGGCCGTAGCCGCGGGTCTGGGCGTCGGCGGAGATGTTGAGGCGCCAGAGGCCGGAGCGTGGGCGGTCGCCCGGCTGGTCGGGGTGGAAGCGGATGTCGAAGAACGCCATCACGAACCCGACCGGCTCCTCCCCGTCGAGCAGCAGCCGGGGCCAGGCGGTGTCGCCGTACGCGTAGGCCTCGGCCAGCGACTTCACCACCGGCGACACCAGGCCCTCCTGGTCCGGACGCACCCTCAGCGCCAGCGCGGCGTCGACGTTGGCGGGCGTGATCGGTTCCAGGCGCAGAGACGTAGACATGCTGGTCACCCTAGCCACGGCGGCCGGGGGCGTCCCCCGGTTTTCGGGGCCGCCCTGCCGCCGGGGCCGTACGGCGCCGGCCCGACGGCAGGGCAGCCGGGCGGCCCGGCGACAGGGCGGCAGGGCAGCCCGGCGACAGGGCGGCCGGCTCAGGGTGCCGGGGTGAAGACCAGCGAGGCGTTGTGGCCGCCGAAGCCGAAGGAGTTGGTGAGCGCGGCGGTGAGGACGCCCCGGCGCGGGGCACCGGTCACCACGTCCAGGCGGACGGCCGGGTCGAGGGTGTCGAGGTTCCGGGTGGCCGGGACGACCCCGTCGCGCAGCGCCAGGATCGCGGCGAGGGCGCCGATCGCACCGGCCGCGCCGAACAGGTGGCCGGTCATCGACTTGGTCGCGGTGACGGCCGGGTGCAGGCCGATCGCCTCGGCGACCGACTCCGCCTCGACCAGGTCGCCCAGCTGGGTCGAGGTGGCGTGCGCGTGGACGTGCGCGATGTCCCGCGGAGCCAGCCCGGCCTCGCCCACCGCCCGCCGCATCGCCCGCACCTGGCCCTCGGCCGAGGCCCCGGTGATGTGGTGGGCGTCCGAGGTGACCGCCGCGCCCGCGAGGGTGGCGTGCACCCGGGCGGCCCGGGCCGCGGCGAAGCCCACCCGTTCCAGGACGACGACCACCGAGCCCTCGCCGATCACGAAGCCGTCCCGGTCGACGTCGAACGGACGGGACGCCCGCCCGGGCTCGTCGTTGCGCGTGGAGTGGGCCCTGGCCTGGGCGAACCCGGCCAGCGGCAGCGGGTGGACACACGCCTCGGCGCCGCCCGCCACCACCACGTCGGCCCGGCCGAGGCGGATCAGGTCCAGGCCCATGGCGATGGCCTCGGCTCCGGACGCGCAGGCGCTCACCGGTGTGTGCGCACCGGCCCGCGCGCCCAGCTCGATGCTGACCCAGGCGGCCGGGCCGTTCGCCATCAGCATCGGCACGGTGTGCGGCGACACCTTGCGCACCCCGGACGTCTCCAGCACGTCGTCCTGCCCCAGCATGGTGAGCGCACCGCCGGTGCCGGTGCCGATCACCACGGCCAGCCGTTCCGGGTCGACCTCGGGTGCCCCCGCATCGGCCCAGGCCTGCCGGGCGGCGATCAGGGCCACCTGCTCGCAGCGGTCCAGCCGCCGGGCCTGCACCCGGTCCAGCACCTCGGACGGCTCGACCTTCAGGCGTCCGGCGATCCGCACCGGCAGGCCGGCCGCCCAGTCCTCCTCGATCGCGCGGATGCCCGACTCCCCGGCCAGCATCCCGGCCCAGGTCGACGCGACGTCCCCGCCGAGCGGTGTGGTCGCGCCGAGGCCGGTGACCACTGCGCGGTTGGTGTCATCACTCATCGAGGAACCCCCAGATTGTCGTGGAGATACAACCCCCCGCCCAGATGAACACGGGGAGCAATCGGCCTAGCTGCCACTCTGCCAGGGGGGTGATGGGCAATCAGGTGCGCAGACCAACCGATTCGACCGGCGCGGTTTTGGAGGGTTCCCATAGCCGCTTCGCCGGCCGCTTCGGCCGTTCCGCTAGGCGTCGAAGTCGGTGCCGCGGCTCACCGACTCCCACTCCCGGGCCTCCTTGAGGGCGTTGTCCAGGGTGCCGAAGACCCCGTCGACGGCGTCGTTGCCGAGCGCCAGCCGCAGCGGGGTGTGCTCGGCGTCCAGGGCGGCCAGGATCGCGGCGGCCGCCTTGACCGGGTCGCCGGCCTGCTTGCCGTCACTGTCCGGCAAGCCGCTGCGGACGTGGCCGACGACCGGCTCGTACGCGGGGATCACCGTCGCCTGGGCGAGGGCGTCGGCCCCGGCGAACCCGGTCCGGAAGGAGCCGGGCTCGACGATCAGCACCTTGACGCCGAACCCGGCGACCTCCTGGGCGAGGGCCTCGGACAGCCCCTCCAGCGCGAACTTGGTGGCCGAGTAGGCGCCCACCCCGGGGAAGGAGAAGCGGCCGCCCATGCTGCTCATCTGGACGACCGCACCCGAGCCCTGGGCCCGCATGTGCGGCAGCACCGCGCGGGTGAGCGCGGCCGGGCCGAAGAAGTGCAGCTCCATCAGGTCGCGCAGCTCGCGGTCGGTGTACTCCTCGACGGCGCCGATCAGGCCGCGCCCGGCGTTGTTCACCAGGACGTCGATCCGCCCGTACCAGAGCAGGGTGTCGGCCACCACGGCGGCGATCCGGGCCGGGTCGGTGACGTCCAGGCGCACCGGGACGACCCGGTCGGGGTGGGCGGCGACCAGCGCGTCCAGCGTCTCGGGGCGGCGGGCGGCCGCCACCACGGTGTCGCCGGCCGCGATCGCCGCCTGGGCGATCGCCTGGCCGAAACCGGAGTTGGCGCCGGTGATCAGCCAGACCCGGCCGGCGGGGTTCTTCGTGGGGGTGGTCATCGGGCTCTCCTGCCAAGTGCCTGTGGTGGTGCGAAGTTGACGATCACTTTTATGTCAGTCCAGCCCCTGGGACGTCCAAGACAAAGCTTCGGCCGCTCGATAGAGACGACTTATGATCACCGGATGGAGCTGCGTCAGCTGCACTACCTCATCGCCATCGCCGACGAGGGCAATCTCGGCCGCGCCGCCGCCCGCCTGTACGTGAGCCAGCCCTCCCTCTCCTACGCCCTGCGGAACCTGGAGGCCGAGCTCGGCCTGCGGCTCTTCGACCGCCACTCCGGCGGGGTGAGCGCGACCCCGGCGGGGCTCGACGTGGTCGCCGAGGCCCGCCGCACGGTGATCCAGGCGGAACGGATCACGGCGGCCGCCGACCGGCACCGGCGCGGTGAGAGCGGCGTGCTGCGGGTGGGCTTCGAGGCCAGCGGCGCGGGCGAGTTGACCACCCGGGCGCGGGCCGAGTTCGCCCGCCGCCGCCCCGGCGTCCGGGTCGAGCCCAAGCGCTTCGACTGGGGGCAGGAGGCGGACGCGCTGCGCGACGGCCGGGTGGACGTGGCCTTCGTCTGGCTGCCGGCCGACCTCACCGGCCTGCACGCCGAGACCGTCCACAGCGAACCCCGGATCACCGGCCTCCCGATCGGCCACCGGCTCGCCGGGCGGGAGGGCATCTCCGTCCTGGAGGTCAACGACGAGCCGCTGATGTGGACCGAGCGCGCACCGCGCGCCTGGGTCGACTGGTGGGCGGTGAACCCGCGCCCGGACGGCTCCACCCCGCGCTGGGGGCCGACCAACGACAACGTCGAGGAGATGCTCGAACAGGTCGCCCAGGGCGCCGCGATCTGCTTCGCCCCCGCCAGCATGGCCCGCTACTACGCCCGCCCCGACCTCGTCTGGGTGCCGCTCACCGACGTCGAGCCGCTGCGGGTCGCCCTCGCCTGGCCCGAGGGCACCACCAACCCGCTGACCCACGGCTTCGCCGCCGTCGTCCGCGAACTCGCCTCCTGACCACGCGACCGGCCCCCGGCCACGCGCGGTGGTCGGGGGCCGGGGGCCGGGTGCTGCGGTGTACCGCGAGCGGGCTACGGCAGGTTGCGGGCCATCACGATCCGCTGGATCTGGTTGGTGCCCTCGTAGATCTGCGTGATCTTCGCGTCCCGCATCATCCGCTCCAACG
>NZ_JBHVUV010000044.1:0-49430 GCF_042883905.1 Kitasatospora sp. NPDC058170 | reverse complement strand
CCCATGGAGACCGCCCCTGACGGGCACCAGCCCACTACACTCGCTGCGCAGCCCTCTGATCAGGCAAAACGTCGAAGTCCTGCTGGAGTACTAGGCGATCTGAAACAGGGCGGCTGCTCTGAACCCTTTGGCCATCCGACCGAATGAGGCCGGCCAACCCGACGGGCTGTCAAGGTTGACCGGCCTCATCGTTGAGTCAGCCGGTCACGCCAGTCGTGACTCGGCCACCGCGAGGCCGGCGATGGCCCCGAGCATCAGCACCGTGCCGATGACGGTGGCGGCGGTGAGCTGCTCGCCGAGGAACAGCACAGCGAGCGCCGCCGCGCTGACCGGTTCGATGAGCATCACCACCGATGCCGTGGCCGCCCGAACGGCGCCCGCTCCGGCGAAGTAGAGCGGGTAGGCGAGTGCCGTGGTGACGGTGGCAACGTAGAGCATCAGCAGCACGACGTGGCCCAGGTGGGCGGTGTGCGGCACGACGCCCTCGCCCCAGGCGAAGGGCAGCATGACGGCCGCGCCGACGGCGAACGACCCCACCGTGAGGGTGTAGGGGTCCTCGCCGGCGCCGTGCCGTCCGGTCCACCGGCCCAGGATGTTGGAGACGGCGTACCCGGCGGCGGACAGCAGCGCCATCCCCACGCCGACAGGGTGGACGACGCCCGCCTGGTTGCCCAGGACCAGGATCGCGAGGCCGGCCAGCGCGCCGGCGACTGCGAGAAGCCCGGCGCGTCCGATGCGCTCGCCCAGGAACAGGCGCCCGCCGGCGGCGGTGAAGACCGGGGCGGCCCCCAGCGTGACGATGGTGCCCACCGCCAGACCCGTGTCCTGCACGGCGGCGAAGTAGGCGGTCTGGAAGACCGCCAGGCCGACGCCGGTGCCCCCGAACAGCAGGGCCCGGCGGCCCAGCGGCTGCGGCGTCCGCGACGTCTTGCGGGCAGGACGGAACGCCCGGGCCGCCAGCAGCAGCGCCACGCCGGCCAGGAAGCGCCAGAACGAGACGGCCATGGGCCCGAAGTCGCTGGACCGGTAGATGATGTCCACGGCGGCCCCGGTGGTGCCCCAGGTGATGCCGGCGAATGCCAGGTAGGCAAGGCCCCGGCGCACGGATCGGGGCGCCGCCACAGAGGCAGGGATCATTGCAACAGCAGTTTTCGACACGAAGGAATCTCCAGACGGAGCAGGTGGTCGTGGTCTCGCGTCTGCGGGCACAACCAATCAGCGCGTCGCGGCCGTTGGCCTACTTACGCGCTGGTGTCGATGGCGACCCGCCTCAGAGGACGGGCGGCGACAGAACTGCTGCGAAAGACATGCCTTGCACTGTAAAGCACCGCAGGTTGAGGGCCCATCACCTCTGAGCGCACGAGAGCCACCAGTCGCCCTGACAGCAGTCGCTGACGTGAAGCCGCTTCCCGCTGACACCGCACCTGAACACCACAGCGGGCAAGGACAGGCCCGGGCCGGGCCCGGGCGACGGTGTGCCGGGCGAGGCGGTCGGCTGGTCCGGAACCCGGGTACCGGCGCGGCGATGAGTTTTCCGGCCCCGGCAGGTCTACATCTCGACTGGGACGACCAACTCATCGGGAGTACAGATATGGGCCTCATCCACATCGAAATGTTCACGACCCTCGACCTCGTCGGGCAGGCGCCCGGCGGACCCGACGAGGACCCGGTGGGGTTCCCGTTCGGCGGCTGGCAGGCACCCCTGCTGGACGAGGTCACCGGGGCACAGATCCTGGCCGCGTACGAGGGCACGGACGCCCTCCTGCTCGGCCGGCGCACGTACGACATCTTCGCCGCCTACTGGCCGCACCAGAAGGACGGCGAGATCGCCGAACTGTTCAACAGCGTCCCGAAGTACGTGGCCTCCCGCGGCACGCCCGACCTCCCGTGGGCCGGCTCCACCCGGCTCGGCCCGGATCTGGTCGGCGCGGTGCGCGAGATCCGTGACCGGCACGAGCACGTGAAGGTCGTCGGAAGCCTGAACCTGGTCCAGACCCTCCTGCGCGAGAAGCTCTTCGACCGTCTCGACCTCTGGGTGCACCCGATCGTGCTCGGCGTCGGGAAAAAGGTGTTCGACGATGGCGCGGTACCCACGAACGTCACACTCCTCGAACCGCCGACAACCGGCTCGAACGGCACCGTGTACCTGCGCTACGGACTCGCCGACGGCACACCCGCCACCGGGGACATGAGCGCCCCCGACCGCGGCCTCGGGCACGACGACGACCTCCGGTGATCCGGTGACCACAGTCCACGCCAATGGGATCGCCCTGGGCATCGAGTCGTTCGGTGACCGCGACGCACCACTCGTCCTGCTCGCGGGCGCCCCGACGATGCTCTCCTGGCCCGACTCGCTCTGCGAGCGCCTCGCCGCCGGCGGGCGCCGTGTGGTGCGCTACGACCTGCGTGACAGCGGGGAGTCCACGACGGCGGATCCGCAGGCACCCGCCTACACGCTGCGCGACCTCGCCGCCGACGCCGCGGCCCTCGCTGACGCGCTCGGCGGGGCGCCTGCGCACCTCGGGGGGATCGGCGTCGGTGGGATGGTCGCCCAGGTGGCCGTGCTCGACCATCCGGGCGCGTTCTCCGCACTCACCCTGGTCGGCACCCGCGCGGTCGCCCCCGGCCCGCCCGACGACGACCTCCCCGGCCATGACCAGGCGACGATGAGCCGGCTGTTCGCGCGTCCGGCGCCCGACTGGACCGACCGTGAGACTGTCGCGGAGTTCGCCGCCACCGGCGCGGAGATCCTCGGCGACGACCCCGCCGCCGCGCGCGCCACCGCCGCACGCATCTGGGACCGCACGCCCGGCACCGCACCCTGGGTCCAGATGGCCAACCAGATGGGCACGGTGTTCTCCAGGCTGGACTGCACACCCCGCTGGCGCGAGCGCCTGCCCGGGATCGAGGTCCCCACGCTCGTCGTCCACGGCCGCCGCAACCGGTTCTTCCCCGTCGGCAACGGCGAGGCGCTCGCGCGCGAGATCCCCGGGGCACGGCCGCTCGTCCTGGACGGGGCCGCCACCGCGATCCCCGACTCGGCGGCCGGCGAGGTCACCGAGGCGATGCTCATGCTCGGATAGCGGGCGGCGGGCGTCCGCGCGGGTCCGGCCTCCGCCTCCAGGCGGGCGGCAGGGTGGGCGACGGGGTGGGCGACGGGGGGTGGGGCGCCGCAGGGCTCAGCGCCACCACCACCCGGCGGTTCCCGAAGCGGGATTGTCCGCCAGCCAGAACCTGGGGATGTCTGTGAGGCAGGTGCCGGCGGTGGCGCCCCTCGGACCGCGAGGTGGCGCTCAGGAACTGCTCAGCGAGGAGGGAGCGTGCGAGGGGTCACCGGACTTGACGAAGCCGCGGGAGAGGCATCCGCCGCCCCACGCGCGATGCGGGCGCGGCCGACGGGCGGCAGGACGACGAGGTACTGCCGGTCGGCGTCCTCGACGCGGGCCAGCGTGATGGAGGCACCGGTTATCGCGAGCGCCTCGGCGGCCGGGCCGGTTTCCTCCGTCATCTCTTCGATTCGTGAGTGGAAGCGGGTGAGGTCCTTCGCCGGGCCGGTGATCCAGATCGCGATCCTCGCGCCGCGGCGCAGCGCGGCGAGCAGGTCCGTGCGCAGCGGCCCGTCGTCGGCCTCTTGGAGGAGCAGGTCGTGCAGGCGTTCCTGCCCGCACGGCTGGGACGGTGCCGCCTCGGCCAGTGCCCGGCACTTGCGGCACGAGGCAAGAGCCCGCGGTTGGAAGTCGTGCATGAAGAGCTTCAGGTACCGGGCGCGGATCCCGCACAGGGTACGGCCCTTGCCCCCGGCGTGCTCGACGCCGGGCACGCCTTCGACCGCGACTGCGGGGAACTCGGCCGGTTCGCGTGCGGTCGCGAACGACCACGTCCCGCCCGAGGCGTCGAAATCGGGAGTGTCGATCATGCCAGGCAGCATGCCACGCCGAGCGGCTCGGCTCCCGCGCGAGGGTGCGGGGCAGCCGCCCGCCCCACCCGCCGCGCGCTTCACCGGGCACAACCTCGCATGCAGCGCCCGCAGCCCTGCCACGAATCAGCCGGGGCGGACAGCAACGCGGCCACAAGCTCCCGCTGGTCGGCACGGGCGGCACGCCCGTCATCGTGGACGGCACCAAGCGCTGAGGCCCGCGTCCGTGCCGCGCGCCCGGGGCGGGCGGTGGACTCAGGCCTGCGGGGCCTGAGCCCGACCGCAGGTGGGCGGTGGTGGGCTGGGCGGTGGACTCAGGCCTGCGGGGCCTGAGCCGGGCCGTCAGCGGGCCCGGCACCCGGCCCGTCGGCCGGGTCGTCGTGGTCGGCGGCCGCGCGCACCAGCTCGGGCAGCAGGTCCGCCACCGCCGCGGTCAGCGCCCCCAGCGCCCGGCCGTCGGGGATCGGGTGCCACAGCAGGCACACCTCGGCGTCGAGGAAGGACACCGCCGGCGCCCCGACGGCCAGCAGCCGCTCCTCCAGCCCCCCGCGCAGCAGCGCCTCCTCCAGGCCCGCGGTGTCCTGGCCGCGCGGCCCGTAGACCAGGCCCTGCGGCCATCGGATCTGCTGCGCCGCGCTGCTCCAGTCGCGCTCCAGTGTGGCCCGCACCATCGGCTGGGCCAGCTTGGTGCAGACGGCCAGCCAGATGTCCACGTCGCGGTCCAGCTGCTTGATCAGGATCGAGACCGTCGTCTCCTTGCCCGTCAGCGGCCCGGTCGGCGTGAGCGGCCCGCTCGCCGTCTCGCTGGCGTGGGTCCGGGCGGTCAGCCAGGGGAAATGCGCCAGGTGGCCCTCCCAGCGCGGCGACTTCGGGGCGGCGTGCAGGCGCCAGCCCGGCTGCTGCGCCAGCCCCTTGATCCCCGTGCCCACCCGCGTGGCCCGGACGGCCTTGCGGGTGCCGCGCGCCGCCATGACGACCGACACGACGACGGTCAGCCCACAGCCCAGAAGGAACAGCATGCCACCGATCATCGGATCTCCTTCGCGGGTACCTCGGCTTCACCTCGCGGAGGAAGCGGGCTCCCTCCCGGCGAGGCGTGGTGTGTGATCGTCAGTCACATGACCACCGGTTGAGGAGACACCCGGAGCGCGCTCGCCGGTTCCGCTTCCCCCCGCCCGGCTGCGGCTGGTGAAGATCCGCAGGGGTGCGCGAGCGTCTCGTGCTCCACGGTGCACAGATCCGCTGGCTCGACACCGACGGCCCGCGCCAGCCGCGGCAGGATCTCCGGGCGCGGGGTACGGGTCCCCGCCGGATTTCGTTCAGGGCAGCGAGCACCGAACTTCGACAGAGCCGACGGTTCGCACTCCTGCGCGATCCCTGGCCCTCGGCCGTACCGCCCGCACCGGTCTCGGCCCCTCGGTTCGGGGACTCGGGCGCTTCGCCGGGTCAGGACGCGGCACGCAACGGCGCCGAGCGAGCCGGCCGGGTCCCGCGGACGCAAGGGGGGTAGTTCGCGGGGACTCGGCCGTAGGGCCAGCAGCGCGTGGGAAGGCGCGCCCGGCAAGCCCTGGGAGGGTGACGATCTGCCACCGCAGCCCATACAGCCACCGCGCCCGCGAGGCCACCCGCTCCGGCGGCGGCGGTGAGCGCCAGGCGCAGGTATGAGCGGCCGTCCCGGCCTCGGTGGGCCGGGACGGCGGGCGGTGGCGGTTCTTGGGCGGGTCAGCCGGTGACGGTCTGGGCGTGCCGGTGGAGCGCGTCCAGGAGCGCGGTCTGCTGCTGGGTCAACTTGCCGTCAGTGCGGCCGTCGCCTGCTTGCGCAGCCGGGTGCCGGGGCGGAACGTGAGGTCGTCGCCGAGGCCGGTGCGGTCGGCGGGGCCGTCGAGGGTGCCGCCGGCGGCGCGGGCGGGCGATCGGTCTTCCGTGGGGGCCGGGCGTGACGGGGCCGCCCGGCGACGTGCTGCCACGGGATGTGCGACGGCTGCGTGGTGGGGTTCCGCTCGCGCAGCCGCTCGAGGGTAGGCGAGGCCGGTGCCGACGGTCGCCGTGGTGGCCGGCCGTCCCCGGGACGGACGATGCGCTGCCTTCCGGGGGACAGGAAATCTTGCGGTCCGTGGACACAAAATGATCCCCGCGCGCCCCGGCCGCGCCGAAGAATGTTCTGTTCGGGGCGGCCAGCCGTCGGCCGGATGTCAGTGTGGTCCCGGTTTCGGGTCGAGTGCGTTGTTTACGGTGCAGCCGCCCTCTCCGGGCATCCGCTGTATCCCGGGCGGGGTCCAGACATCGGTGCGCCCCGGGCTGACGCGGGCGAGGAGGCAGTCCTGCGGGTCGAAGCCGTTGCTCTCCACCGCCAGGAGGACTCCGACCCGTGCGCCGTCCGCCTTCACCTCGGTTCGGACTGTCAGGGGCAGGTCCAGGGAGGCGAGCGCGCGGCGCACCTCGGCCTCCTCCACCCGGCCGCCCTCGGGCACCCGGGGAAGCTTCGCCTGCAGCTCCTCGTACGGCAGCCGGGGCGGTTCGGGAGGCGCAGCGAAGGCCAGCGCAGGCCCGTCCGGGCAGTCCACGTCGCGGGGCACCTCGCCCCACGCGGACTTCGGCGACACCCGGACCGTGAAACAGCGCCGCACGCTGACCTCCTCGTCCCCGGGCCACCCGCCGGCCGCCGCCCCGGACGTGCGCACGATCATGTCAATGCCGTCCCCGTCGTGGGTCGAGGTGCCCGTCAGGCGCAGTACTTCCACCCCGCGCATGCGGGCGGCGACACGGCCGACCTCCTCGGCCGTGCGCGGGCGCTGGCCGTAGAGCGCCAGGCCCACCTTCCCGGCCTCCTCCCGCGCGGTGTCCGTCGCCTTGTGCTCGGTGGACGGCACCACCCCGCAGGCGGAGGTGAGCAGGAACGGGGTGAGCAGGAGCGGGGTGAACAGGAGCGGTCGGCGCGTCATGCGCACAGCCTTCCGGCACCGCGCCCGACGGCCAACGGCTCACGTACTCAGGACGGCATGAGTATCCGGGTACTCGTACTCAGACCGTGTCCTATGTGGGCCAGTCGCCTGTAGCGGCACAGGGCGGCGGCGAGGCCGCGAAAGGCCAGGTAGTTACGAGGGCCGCGTTCCTAGCGGTGGTCGAGTCGGAGGTAGCCGGTCAGCCATGACTGGCCCGCGCCATGATCGAACGGTTCATGGATGCCGGACACCGCGTGGACCGGGTGACCGGGGAATTCGCGCCAGAGCCATCTCGGCGTGTCCGCTGACACCTGCCCGGGAGGGGCGTTACGTCAGCCACTCGCCGTCGACCATCAGATCCCTTCCTGCGATCTCGTTGGCCTCGCGCCAGGCCTGGATCAGTTCCGGCCGGATGCGGAAGTACGGGTAGTTGCGCTGCTTGCGGGGGTCGAACCCGGTCTTGGCCGCGAACGCGTCGGCGACCTCGTCGGTGATTCCGTCGGCGACGACCGCTGATCCTTCGATCAGGACCACGTCGCGGGTCGGCCCGATCGTGAGCCGGATCCGGCCGCCGGCACGGAGGTTGCGGGCCGTGGGGTTACCGGCCGCCGTCGAGATCAACAGCGTCTCGCCGTCCCAGAGGAACGACAGCGGTACCAGGTACGGCGTACCCGCCAGGTCAGCCGTGGCCACCCACGCGTCGACGTCCTCCTCGAGGCGGCACCGGGTGTCCTGCATGCGCTGCGCGAGCGATCGAGGCAAGGCGGTCATGGCGTCGGGTCTCCTGTTTTCGGGTACGGGTGGTGAGGAGGTTCGGTCGCTGCTACCCGGCAGTCACACCACCAGGTGATGGAGTTCGGCTCGCTGCCTGCTTGGCCAGCCTGGCGATCCGCTTCTCGCCGACGGGAGTCAGCGTTGTCGCGGCGAAGGCGGTCGGCCACGCGGTGCCGTCGTCGGGGTTGGCGGATTGTCACTTCGCCGGGTGTGGTGCTGCTGGCGACGGGGCGGGAGCCCGCAGAAGGTCTCGCCAGTCGGCGGGCCAGTTGGCCAGCGCGAGGACACCCATGATGACGAGGTGAGTCGGCGCGGCCCAACTCTCCACCGCCGGGTCGTGGTTGACCATGTGGGTGGTGACCGCGCCGGTGAGCACGAACATCAGGGTCGTGGCACCCAGGAAACGCGCTCGCTTGTCGGGGATCACCAGCAGGACGGCGGCCACGCCTTCCAGGGCACCGACCACGAAGCGCATCCAGGCCGGGTACCCCCAGTCGACGAACTTCGCGGAGTACGCCGAGCTGAGCACCGTGTCGCCCGGCCAGTACTTGGTCACGGCGCCCAGCGCGAACTCGAAGGCCAGGAACCAGTACAGACCGGCCATGAATCGCTTCGACATGCTTGTCCCTTCGGAGGAATCGGGCAGGGTCAGGCCTCCGCACGGCGATTGAGGTGCCGTCGGAGTCCGTGCCCTCGGGGGTCAGCCCCGCAGGGCGGCGATGGCCTTCTCGATACGCCGCCGGCGGGTCTCGGGCTTCTTCGCGCTCTCGACGGCGCGCACGTGCTCGCGCTTGTGGCCGTAGGCGAGTCGGTCGTAGGCGGCGCGGGCCGCCGGGTCGGCGTCCAAGGCCTGGGCGAAGTCCGGTGGCTCGACGACAACCCGCGGCTCGGTGTCGAGCTCCACCTCGACCTCGACCTCCTCGCCGATCGCGACGCCCGCGGCCCGCCGGTTGGCGTTGCTGAGGCCGAGCAGGTGACGGCCGCGCAGGATGGCCACCCGGCTCTGCCAGGAGTGCCCGTTGACCGTGATGGTCACCGCCGGCCGCGCGCCCCCGCCGAGCGCCGCCACCACCTCCAGCGGGACCTCCAGACCCCGCATGGGCTCGGGCGGCTCCACCTGGGCCCGAAACTTCATGATCCCTCCCTTTCGTCCTGCCGGCTCACCGCGGACCCCGCCCGCCCGGCTCCGATCGCCGCTCCCGCTTCCCATCCCCGGGTCCCGGCCGTCCGGGACGGCAGCGGCACGCGCCCCGCCGTCCCGGACGGCTGAGAGCCATCGCGGTTACTCCGCGTAGGGCTGGTCGGCCCCCTGGTCGCTGTAGCCCAGGCTCCAGACGTAGCCGTCCGGGTCGGCGAAGGTGCCGCCGTACCCGCCCCACGGCAGAGCACCGGCCGGCTTGAGGACCGTGGCACCGGCCTTCTGGGCCTCCGCCATGACCTCGTCGACCCGGGCCTCGCTGCGCACGACGTAGGTCAGCACCAGCCCGCTGAACCCGCTGCCCTCCGCCTCCGTGCCCACCAGGTCGGCCAGGCCCTCGCGGCCGTAGAAGCCGACCGGCGAAGCGCCGTCCGAATCGAAGAACACCGAGATCCCGAAGTCGTTCTTGATCTTCCAGCCGAGACCCTCGGTGTAGAACCGCTTGGCCCGCTCCATGTCGCGGACACCGAGGAGGATCGAGCTGACGTGCGCCTTCATGTCTTACCCCTTGTACATGAGCGGTTATGTGGTGCGTGGATGATCATGTGCCCAACCGGGCATCCGGGCAAGGCCCGGACACCGACCTGGCGCGTGTGTTCTGGATCTGCTGGAGGTTCTCGACCGTTCAGTAGCAGACCAGCCCCGCCCCACCTTGCCGATGTCCGCAGGTTTGGCGAGCCGCCGCACCCGCACATCCGGGAGCGGGGGCGGGAACGGGAGCCGGGAGTCAGGACGGGGTGGGGGCGGGCGACGCGGCGGCCTCCCAGGCGAACCCGTCCGGGTCGGTGAAGGCGTCGGCGGTGCCACCGAGGACGACGCGGTGCGAGCCGGTGCCGTCGACGGGGACACCGAGGTCCTTGGCGAGGGCCCGGCGCTTGTAGAGCGCCAGCGTGACGGGGCCGGCCTGGCCGGGGGCGGCCTGGCCGGGGGCGAACTCGGCGTACTTGCCGCCGAAGCTCTTGGCCACGGTCAGGCCCCGGTCGGTGTAGAGCTGCCTGGTGGCCTTCACGTCCTCGACGCCGATCAGCAGCACGACCCCGTCGATCTCGCGGGTGTCTGGACCGGTGTCCTTCTTCGCCGAGGTCGCGATCTTCCAGATCGTGCCGTCCGGGGCCTGGACCACGCCGCTGTAGCCCCACAGCGACTTCGCGGCGGGCTTGAGCACCGTGGCGCCGGCGTCCACGGCCGCGCCGAAGAAGCCGTCGACGGTGGCCGGCCCGGACACCGTGAGCGCCAGGGTGAACCCGCGGAACCCGGTGGACTGCGCCTCGGACGCCCGCAGACGGATGCGCGTGTCCACGCCGAAGGCGCGGTAGAAGCGGCGGGCGGCCTCAGGGTCGGACACCTCAAGGGTGACGGACGAGAGGGCCGTGCGGGCTGCGGTGGAAGCGGTGGTTGCCATGACCATCACGCTAGGGGCCGCACGGCGGCCGGGGCTTCTCGATTCCTGACCGGTCTTCAGGCCTGCTCCGGACCGCCTGACGCCCGGTCAACCGCGCGGGACGTTGTATACAGCGCAGAGGGTGGTGGGAGAAGAACGCCCGCCGCCACGGCCTGCGGTTCTCTCTCCCCCAGATCGACCGCTTCCACCACCGCACCTTCGAGTTCGCGGTGCGGGACCTGATGCGCCGGGACGGTGTGCCAGAAGACCAGCAACGGCCACCGAGACGGTCATCGTGGTCGGGACGTCACCAACCTCCCGGACGGATAGAACGTCCCCCTTGTCGCAGTCGGCCCGCCTCATTACGTAGTAGTCGTTTACACCGCGGCCAGCAGCACACAGGAAAGTTGCCCACGGCACCGCTGGGCCCGGCCGCACGCAAGCTGCTCTCCCAAGCACTTTCGCTGCTCACAGATGTGGCCACCGCCTCGGACCACTAGGCGGTGGCCGAGCTGCAGGCGCTGGCCTCAGTCGAGCAGGCCCCGTGCCGGAGCTGGAGCCGCTTGCCTAGGGCCTGAGCGGCGGCGCCCGCAAGGCCGCGGTGGGCGGCATCGCCGGTCTGGCGGGCCTGGTGGGCGGCCTCACCGGCACATTCGGCGACCAGACACAGCTTCCGAATCGTCCGTCCAGCCGAGGCCGCGTCGATACGCTGAGCAATCGATGTTTCTCTCTAAGTGAGGAGTGGGCATGCCGTACTCACCGATGCTGGTCAAGCCGATGCGCGAGGAGCTGACCGAGATCGGCTTCACCGACCTGCTGACCAGCGACGCCGTGGACAGCGCCATGGAGAAGGCCAAGTCCGGGGTCACCCTGGTGGCCATCAACTCCGTGAAGGGAATCGCGGCGGGCATGGCCCGGCCCGGCGTCCGCATCGCCCTGGAGAACACCTCCCACCGCCCCGATCGCGGTCTTCGCCGAGCAGGACCTGGACGCAACGGACCGGATGCGCTCCTACTTCGCGGACATCCCGCCCTCCGACCCCTCCTTCGCCCTCTTCAAGGACGGCGAACTCGTCTACTTCATCCCGCGCCACCGCATCGAGGGCCGCGACGCCAACGCCGTCGCCGCCGACCTCCAGAGCGCCTTCGACGAATTCGGCCAGTAGGACCCCCGGCCCAGGGAACCCGAAGAGGGCACCCTGGGCCGGAAGGGGAATCGGCCCAACCAACATGAGAGGTCACGCCCTCCGACCCGACCTGGTCACACCCCGCGGTCCTTCACCGGGCAGAGCCTCGCGTGCAGTACCCGAACCTCCCACCACGGATCGTCCGGGGCACAGACCAGGGCGGCCACCTGCTCGCGCCCGGAGCGGGCGGGCGTGCGGCTGGGCGGAACTGTAGGCCGCGACGAGGGCTACCGGGTGGCCCGGGCCCGGTGTCGTCCGGCCTGTCGGCCTTCTGCGGGGCTACGAGGGGCAACGGGCGGCGCTGCGGCCCTTGCTCTGGGCGGGGCGATGCCCGTCAATGCTGTGCCCCGCGGGCCGCGGCATGACCTTCAGGAGTCCGTACAACCCCCCTGATGAGCACGAGGTGACCGGTGCCGTTCCCGCGCGGCCCCGGGGATGCCCGTACAGCAGCCCGCTTGTATGCCGATCGGCGGGCTGCTGTACGGGTAGTGGAGCCCTGGGGTGTCAGCCCAGCGGCAGCTCCAGTCGGGCCTCGTTCCCGCTCACGGAGCTGACCGTGGTGGTGGTGAGGGCGGGGAGGTCGGAGCCCGCGTAGGAGTACAGCGGGTCACGGCTGTTGACCACCAGGGCGATGCGGTGGCCGGTCGGCAGGTCGTAGGAGGCGGCCTGGAGGGTCCAGCTGGCGGTGGTGCTGACGTTCGGGGTCAGGTCGGTGACCGTCAACGGCTCGTGGGTGATGATCCGGGCGGTGCCGTCCGGGGCGACGTCGTACAGGTAGGCGATCACGGTGGCGGCGTCGACGCTGCTGCGCACGGTGAGCCGCACGGTGGCGGCTCCCCGGATCCGGCGGGCCACCTTGTCGGAGCCGGTCAGCGGGTCGGTCGACCAGACCAGCAGCTGGCCGTGCTCGAACTTCGCCGGCTCGTAGGACTTGGGGTTGCCGAACCACTCCTGCTGCCCGGTCTTGAGCAGCTCGCCCGCGACGGAGGAGGTCAGGGCGCCGGCTTCGAAGTCCCGCGACCACCCGGCGGTCGGCTTGTCGGTGAGCGTGCCGTCACCGGTGTCGCCGGCACCGGTGAGGTACCAGGCCTCGCTGCCGGTGGTGACCTCGTCCCAGGACGCGTACGTCTCGCGGCGCGCCGGGACGGTGATCAGCTTGGTGCCGCCCGGGATGGTGACCGTCTGGTAGGTGAACATGCTCTGGCTGTTCACGGCCGGCCAGTTCGGCACGTCGTTGTCCGCGCCGAGCAGGTGGTGGTCCAGCCACTCGTAGGCCTCCCGCGTCGGCACCGCCAGCCCGGGGAACGGCAGGCCGGCGAGCACCAGCCCGGCCAGGCCGGGGCCCTCGGGGGCGCCGTGGTCGCCGATCCACAGGTTCAGCCGCTTCGGGACGGTGAGCCGCTCGAAGAGGTCGATCACCGGGTTGACCGGGAACAGCGTCTCGTGCCAGGTGTTCGAGACGAACGTCGGGATGCCCCGCGCGTTCGTCTGGTCGACGTAGGTCTGCGGGGAGCGTTCGGTGCCCCACTCGACCACCTCGTCGAGGTCTCGGCCGTTGAGGAAGTTCTTGAGGATCCCCTGGGTCGTTTCGTCGAACTTCTCCTCCAGCGGGCCGCCGGTGAAGTCGATGAGCGCCTGCACGGCCTCCAGGTGCCGGGTGCCGTTGTTGTACAGGCTGGTGGCGAGGTTCCCCCAGGTGCTCAGTGCGACCACCGCGGAGACGCGATTGGCCGGGTCGTTCGCGGCGACCAGCTGGCTGATCCCAGAGCCGTAGGACTCGCCGAGGAAGCCGATCCGGCTGGGGTCGAGGGCCTCCTGCGCGTAGTCGATCACGGACGAGCCGTCGGCCCAGTCGTCGGGCCCGGCCACGTTGACGAAGCCCTCGGAGGTCGACAACCAGCCCTTGATGCCGATGCCGCGCGGGGAGTAGGCCAGCACGTGGTAGCCGCGCTGCGCCAGCTTGAGGTAGGCGTAGAGGAACGGCAGCCAGCCGTACGGGTTCCACCCGGCGGGCACGATCACCACGGGGCGGGGGGTGCTGTCGTTCAGCTTGATGCTGAACGCCGACAGCCGGACACCGTCGTGCGCGGTGATGCGGGGCAGTGAGATCGTGGCGATCCGCTGGACATCGGCCACCAGCTCCGAAAGCTCCGGCGGGAGTTCGACGCCCTCCTCACCCTGAAGAGAGGCGAGCAGCGCCCGGGACACATCAATGACAGCCTGGCTGACGCTGTGGCCGGGGCCCCAGACGCCGTTGGTGGCGATGTCGGTGAGCGTCGCTTCGGTGACCGACGGAGTCGGGTCACTGGTCATTCGGAACCACCTTCTCTGTAATCGGATGCCGATCGGCATCATGATCAGAGCAGCGAGAAGCAAACTGATGCCTCGTCAACATTCACCAGAAATGGTGATGTTGATGCGATTCTCGCGCTTGCCCTCCTCGCATGAGCTAGGCGCTCCGGAAGGGTGGCCCTACTGCTCCGCCCGCGCGTTCCGGAGCGCATGCCCCATGAATGGCGTCCGCGCAGTCCGCTGTACCTCCTGCGTCGCCGCGCACAGCATGGTCGCCCGCCGGAGCGACGTGCCCGAAGAGAAGATCGGCCGGAAGACGCGCCACCGTCCGCGTCATCGGCGACCGGATGCCCGGTCCGATCGTGTCTCGGTCATGCTGATCTCCATCCTTGTCTCTCGGGTTGTCCGGGGTGGGTGCCTGATCGGGTACTCCGACCGGTGGGGCCGGCGTCAGCCGATCACCGGGTCGTGGAGGACCTCGGCGAGCACCCGGGTCTGGAAGCCCTCGGGGTCGGGGCCGGACAGGCCGCCCATGGTGGCGAGAGCCTTCCACAGCGCCCATCCGCGGGCCCGACGCCAGACTTCGTCCGACAGGCCGGCCGCCTTCCGGAAGACCTGCCGCTCCTCGCCCTCGAAGTACGTCCACGCCATGACGAGGTCGCAGGCCGGGTCCCCGACACCGCAGGTGCCGAAGTCGATGACGGCGCTGAGCCGGCCGCCGGTGACGAGCAGGTTGCCCGGGGCGACGTCGCCGTGGAACCAGACGGGTGCGTTGGGCCAGGCGGAGGTCAGCGCGTTCGCCCACACCGCCTCGCAGGCGACGGCGTCGACCGTGTCCCCGAGGGTGGCCAGCGCGGTCTCGACCTGGTCGCCGTAGACGCTAGGGTGGCAGCCCCGGAAATAGGAGTGCCGCCCCCCGGCGGGGCCGTGCTCGGTCGGCACTTCCCGCAGGGCGGTCAGAACGTCTCCGAGGTCGCGTGCCAGTACGGTCCGGTCGAGTTCAGTCGCGCCCGCCACGGTGTCGCCGGCCAGCCAGCGCCGCACGGACCACGGGAAGGGGTAGCGGCCGTTCGGACGTCCGGTCGCCACCACCTCGGGCACCGGTAGCGGAAGGAACCGGGCCAGCGCCGGCAGGGAGCGATCCTCCTTCTCGACGGCGGCCACATAGCCCTCCGCGCTGGGCAGGCGGACGGCGAGCTCCGCTCCCAGCCGGAAGGTGCGGTTGTCCCAGCCCTGCGGTTCGACGGGGCTGACGGGCAGGTCGCTCCATTGCGGGAACTGCTCCGCCACGAGCTCTCGTACGAGGTCGGCGGTGATGTCGGTCATCTGGCTCTCTGTCTTCTCGTGTCGCGGTCTGTTCACTGCGGGGCCGTTCCGCGCCCCCGGCCGGTCCGAGCGGACGGCGGAGGCGGGAATGCGGTGAAGCGGACCGGAAGGTGCGCCGGCCCACCCACCACGATGGACCGCACCGGACGGGTGTTCTCGGTGGGCTCGAACCAGCCTCCCAGGTCCAGGAGTTCGGCGAGCAGCACGGTACTCTGCACCCTGGCCAGCGCGGCCCCGACGCAGGCGTGCGGGCCGGCCCCGAGCTCGACCGCGTTCGTGGCGGTCCGCATGCTGTGGGTTGCACTGGATGTCCAGCGCAGTACTTCGTTGACGGCGTTCGGGAGCTGGTCCCGCTGCTCGACCAGCAGGACCCACTGCTCGGCGTGCCGGGCTGTGAAGTGCGGACGGGAAGTCACCGTCCGATGCGGTCGCACGTCAGTGGAAGCACGGGCCAACGTCAGCGTTCAATCCCAGCTACATCGCCCTACCTGCGGCTCCTCCTGACAGCAGTCGCTGACGTGAAGCCGCTTCCCGCTGCCCCGTCTCAAGTTGGTTTGACGCGTCTCACCGAAGTTTGACCGCATGGCTCCATCAGACAGTGAGCTGATGGACCTGTCCGGGGTCGAGGTGCAACTCGTACGGAGTCGAGCAATCGCTGATCTCCGTGCCCACCAGGGCACCACACGGGCACCGGCGGTTCATCCCGCCCTGGCCCGACAGACCGCAGCAGCCGACATCGTTGAAGCTCGGGGCGCGGGCCGGTTCAAGGCCCGGCGCGTCGCCAGGATGAAGAACCACCGTCCCTCGCGGCCCTGCGGACACCAGGAAGTCGTCCCCGTCCGGATCCCAGACACACGGGCCTCCCGGGAAGATCGCCACCGGCTCCTCGCACGGCACGAACGGTGCGCCCCAAGGCTCCGGTTCCACCGCGAAGCACCCCCGTGGCACGGTGGCGGACGCCGTCCGCGTCCCACCGTCTTTCGGATAGCTCTGGTCCATGGGACGGGCGGGGATCTCGGCCAACTCAGTCAACGGCCCCGTGATCGCAGAACCACAGGCCGCACACACAAACACTGTCACCCGCAGTTCCTAACACCCCCCGAGAAACCCGCCAACCCAATTAGCCTCCCACCAGGGCACTTAGGCCCAGCAGACCGGGCCCGAGCATCATCTCCGGACCTGGTGGTCAAACTTCGATGAGACAAACCCGCCCCGGTCAAACATCGGTGAGACGGGTCAAACTTCGATGAGACGGGTCACCCGCTGACACCGCACCTGAACACCACACCGTCCCAGGCCCGAGCTAGTGCCGCGTCAGGCAACTTTTGCCCGTCAAGGAGCGGCGTCCGGTGCGTGCTATCGGCGTGCCGGCCGGAAGCCCTCGTACTGGACGTACTTGGGCTTTCGGCCGGTGCGGCGAGAGTGCGTGCCGGGCGTCGCGACGGGGCGAAGGTTGCCTGACGCGGCACTAGAAACGCTCTCACCCAGGGATATGGCCTGAGACCGTCCTAGCGAAACGGACATAGCCAGCGTGCTGAGACACCGGTGGGACAGAGCTGGGACACCCCTGTCCCAGCCCGGGAAGGAGCCGGCCGCCGACTACACCGGCGCGCCGGACGTACTCGCTCAGCGGCCGTCCTCGGATTCCTCGACGCGGCGGACTTCACACTGGTCGAGGAGGCGGGCCAGGTAGCTGTACGCGGCCAGCCGCAGCACGGCGGGCGGAGCGGGGGCGGCCGTGCACCGCTGAGCACCAGCGTCAGAGCAGCCAACGGACCATCGTGACGACGCCAAGGACCGCGAAGCCCAGAACCGCGAGGACGACGACGGCGAACACGGTGAGGAACAGCCACTCGGAGTCGCCCAAGGACGCCTCCTGGTCGCCGGGTGGGGCCAGTTTCTCGATTGTGTGCCAGCAGACCGGGCGACCCGCGTGGGCCGAGGCCGCCTCCCGCAGCCCGGCCAGCCGGGCCCGGGCGGTCTCCGGCTCCACCAGCCGCTCGGAGCCGTACCAGCGCACCGCCCCCATCCGCACACGCGGATCGGGGTAGCGGGCCTCGAAGGCCGCTGTCTCCTCCGGGTCCCGGTCCTCCTCCAGGTAGGCCCAGCGGCCGGCCTCGACGGGCTCGCCGTAGAGGCGGTAGACCTCGGCCAGCCGCCGCCTGACCGTGAGGTCGGCCGGATACGAGGACGCCAGGCCCCGCAGACGCTGGCGGGCGACGGGTATCCGGCCGGCGCGAAGGTCCGCGTCGACCTTCAGGAGAGTGCTCTCGACTGACATCGGTGCATCGTGGCGGACTGAGAACCCCAGGTCAAAGCAGTTAATCCACCCCGGGCAAAGAACCCCGGCCACCACACCGGCCCGAGCGGGCCGTGCTCGGCCAGCAGCTCCAAGGTGGTGGTGATGACCGGAACCGCATCCTCGTACTCGCGCCAACCGTCCCCGCCCGCCTTGTCGGAGCGGATCGTCCACCAGCCGCCGCCCCGGCACCGCCATCGCCCGCACCGCCCTTGGGGAACTCACCCCCCACCGGCCTCCGCCTGATCGACAACGCCCATGGCTTCGGCCATCACGAACAGCGGCCCGCCTGACCCGATCCGGGCCTTTTCCCGCCACCCTGTCCCGGTGCTCCGTAGACTTGGTCTTGATCGCCCATATCCGGTGCGGTCAAGGGGAGTTGGGGATCATGGAACTCGATGCGTTCATGGCACTGGCCGGTCCGGCCATCACCTCCGCAGCGGCCGCCTACGGCGGTGCGGTCCTGACCCGGGCCGAGGAGGCCGCGGCCGACGCGACCGCGGGTCTGGGGCAGCGCATCATCAACTCGGTCTGGCGCCGCAGGGACACCCAGCAGCGAGCCGAGCTGGAGGCCTGCCTGGACGATGCCACCCGGCCGGGCGACGAGGACGCCATGGGCGCCCTGCGCCACCAGATCCGGCGTGCCCTGCGCTCCGATCCGGAACTGCTGGCCGAGTTGGCCGCCCTGCTGCCCGCCGGGGAACCCCGAGGCGCCACCAGGGTGGAGGCCAGTGGCACCGGCTCGGTCGCGGTCGGCGGCAGCATCCACGGTTCGGTGACCACCAACGTCACCACCACGCCCGCCTCACCCATCGCCGCCTCACCCATCGCCGCACCGGCCGGCGCCGAATGACGAACCCTCACCCGCCCGGCTCCGTCTCGGTCCACGCCGAGGGCATCGCGTCGGTAGCCGCCGGCGGCAGCATCCACGGCTCGGTGACCATCCGGACCACGGTGCTGCCCGCCAGTGCGGTGCGCGACGCCGCCGACACCGAGGCCCGTGGCGTGGTGTCCCTGCGCGCCCGGAAACACACCTTCACCGGCCGGACGGCCGAGCTGGCCGAGGTGCGGGCCGAGTTGACCCGGAGCACCGGCACGCCGGCCGTGGTCCTGCACGGTCTGGGCGGGGTCGGCAAGACCGAGCTGGCCCTGCAGTACGCCCACCTGCACAGTGAGTCGTACGACCTGATCTGGTGGATCGACTCCGCCGTCCCCGGGGCTACCGACGCGGCCCTCGCCGCGATCGCCGAGCAGCTGAGCCCGCACTGGACGGGCACAGAGCCGTCGCTCTCCGCCCGGGCCGCCTGGGCCAGGGCCTGGCTGCAACAGCACGACAGGTGGCTCCTGGTCCACAACAACGTGGAGGAACCAGCCCTGCTGGGGGACCTCCTGGGCAGGCTCCCGCGCGGACACCATCTGATCACCAGCCGGTACGCCACCGGCTGGCAGGCCCAGGTACGGCTCGTCGGCCTCGGTGTCCTCCCCCGCACCGACTCAGTGGCGCTGATCGGCTCCTGGGTACCGTTCGCCTCCCCGAAGGAGGAGTGGCACGCCGGCCAGCTCGCCGGGGAACTCGGCGACCTGCCACTCGCCCTGGAACAGGCCGGCGCCTACATGAACCAGACGATGACCGGCGTCGAGGAGTACCGAAGCAGCCTCCACGAGTTCCTGGACGAGGCCGCCCTTGACCACGCCGGCGACGAGCAGACCGTCGCCGGCGTCTGGGCCCTGACCCTGACCGCGCTGGCCGAGAGCAACCCGCTCTCCGTCGAGCTGCTCCACACCCTGGCCTGGCTCGACCCCGACGGCCTCCCTCGGGAGCTGCTGGCCGAACTCACCGCCGGTCCGGTCCGAATGAAGACGGCGCTCGGTCTGCTGCGCGCCTACAGCATGGTCACCCTCTCCCTGGAGGAGGTGACCGTCCACCGGCTGGTGCAGAAGGTGCTGCGCGACCGGGCCACCCGCGAAGCGGCCGCGCGGGCCACCGCAGACGGGCCGTCTCCCGCACCGCGCGGACGGGAGGCCGCCGAGCGCATCCTGCTCGCAGCCGTGTACCCCAACGGGCCGGAGGAGGATCCCGACACCGTCCAACTCGCCCGGCTCGCAGCACATGCGACCGCACTCTCCACCACCGACCCCGGCACCTACCACCTCGGGCCGTCCCGGCTCTTCGCCGACACCGCGCTGCACCTCCACGAGCGCGGCCAGACCGTCCAGGCCCTCCCGCTCTTCGAGGCCTACGCCCGGCAGACCGACGACCGCTTCGGCACCGACCATCCGTTCACCCTGAACGCCCGCGGCTCGGTCGTCACCTCGCTCATGGCGGCGGGCCGGCTCGAGCCCGCGGCCGAACTCCTGGAGGAGCTCGTGGAACGGGCCACCCGGGTGCTCGGCGGCGGAGACCTCATCACCCTGCACATCCGGGCGAGCCTCGCGGAGATCCAGCTGGTGCGCGGCCAACTGCAGCGCGCGGAAGACGAGTTCGCCGCGGCGGTGGCCGACAGCACCGCGCATCTCGGCCCCGATCACCCCCGGACGCTCACGCTGCGGAACAGATTGGCCACCACCTACGAGAACCGCCACCAGTTCGACCGGGCGATCGAGATCTACCAGGACCTGCTCCGCCACGAGCACGGCGGCCTGACCCACTGGGAGCAGCAGTACTCGACACCCCTGCGGCTCAACGCCGCCACCATCCGGAACAACTTGGCCGGGGCCTACGAGGGCGCGGGGCGGTCCGCAGAGGCCATCGCCACCTACCGCGAGGCGCTGGCCGACTTGGTCCACCGGGTGGGGGCGGACCACCCGAAGACGCTTGAGTGCCTCGGCAACCTCGGCTACGCCCTGGACGCCGCCGAACAACGGGAGGAGGCCTCCCGGATCTACCGGGAGGTCGCGGAGAAGCGCGTGCGGATCCTCGGCGAGAACCACCCCGACACCTTGCTGAGCCAGGGCAACCTCGCCTACATGCTCCTCAAGACGGGAGAGCCGGAGGCGGGCCTGGAGCTCTGCCGCAAGACCCTGGTCCAGCGCGAGCAGATCCTGGGCGTGCTGCACGCCGCCACCCTGGCGAACCGGAAGCTGCTGGCCTCCGCCTACGACTGGACCGGCGACCTCACGACCGCCGCCGATCTGTTCGAGACCACCCTCCAACAGCACCGGGAGGTCCTGGGCAGCCGGCACCCCGACACCCTGTCCACCCTCTCCGGCTACGCGACCTGCCTCATGCGGGCCGGTGACGCACCCGGCGCCGTGCCGCTGCTGGAGGAGGCCCTCGCCGCCCAGGAGGAACTCTCCGGGCCGGAGGGCACCGCGGCCATGACCTACCGTCACAACCTGGCCACGGCCCTGCGGGACACAGGCGCGTTCGACCGCTCCGAGGAACTGTTCACCACCGTCCTGGAGCAGCGCACCCGCCGACTGGGTGCCGGCCACCCCGACACTCTGATCAGCAGCGGAAGTCTGGCCCGGCTGTACCAGCTGGCCGGCGACCTCGACCGGGCCGTCCCGCTCTACGAGTCGGCGCTCACCGGCCTCACCGCCACCTTCGGCACCGACCACTGGAGCACCCGCGCCCTGGCCGGCTACCTCGCCGAGGCCCGCACGGCCTGAGACCCGCCCGCACCGGCACGACGCCAAGAAGCCGTTGTCGTACCGATCGTGGGACGTGTCGATCGAACGGGAGTCTCATTCGGGTGATCGCCGGTCGGCGGAGGCTCGGGCTGTCGAGCGGCGGCAGGTCCGGGCGTTCAGGCGTTGATGCAGGAGTTGCCGATGGCGGGATTCAGAATGGAGATGATGGCGATCGTGTTGCCGCAGACACCGGCCTCGATGTTGATGGGGATCTGAAGCTGCTGGCCGAAGGGCGTCGGGGAGTGGGAGAAGGTGACGGCGCCGTGGGTGGTGCCCGCTCTGCGTGAGGCGTCGGCCGTGGCGTGGGGCGCGGGAAGGTTCTCCGCGGTGTGGTGGTCCTCGTCGACGTTCAGATGGCCGGTGGCCTGGTCGTAGACGACGGTCTCTCCGTCGGACTCGTTGCTGACCGACTGGATGGCGACCCCGGAGCCCGCGGTGAATCCGATCCACGGGGCGATGCTGGTGCCCCGGATGAGGAGGTATCCGTCACCGGTCTGGTCCGGTCCGGTGAACATCGCCGTGGGGTTCTTGTCGGCGAACCTGGCTTCGGCCTGGTTGACGGTCACGGCCTGGCCCCAGGCGAGGATCAGGCCCTTGGCCGTGCGGACCTCCAGCCCCATGGCCCTCAGGTCGTCGGCGACGCCGCTCTCCTGGGCGCCGGTGAGCGCGCTGACGGTCGAGGCCTCCGGGTCCTGATCGGCCGCGCTGGCCGGGGCGAGGGCCGCGAGCGGCAACGCCGCCACGACGAACCCGGCGACACCCACACGGACACGGCGCCGCAGGGCCCTCCCGGCCGAGTTCCGGACCCGCACGTGCTCGGTCATCTTGATCTCCGTCCACCGGAAAGGGCGAGGTCTCGGGCGACGCGCCCGACACGACATGTAACCAGTCAGTGACTAAATGCACTCGCACCGCGAATGTAGCGCCCCTCGGCCCGACCCGCGCACGCGAACGCCGTCCTCCGGTCGAGTCGTGATCATTTCCACCGGTCAGCACACTGCGGCCGGCGCGCGTGGGCCGACGCGCGGCCGCGTCGGTCGGCCCGGTCCACCAGCGGGTGAGGTGCTCGCCCGGGGCCCGGCGCAGCAGGGCGAGGGCGCCTTCGGCGTCGGGGCAGCGCAGGGGCTCGCCGCTGGCGGCGTCGGAGACGAGGCTGCTGTCGATCAGGGCGGTCCAGGTGCCGCGCTGGACGTCACACTCCTCGATCCAGCCGACCGGGCTGCCACCTTGCGGAGCTCCTGGACGCCCGGGTGGTCGGGCCAGGTGAGGTGGACCAGGCCGTCGTCGAGCGCGGAGCGCGGTCGGGGTCGCCGAACCGCACCGTCGGAATCGTGCACGCGGCGCGGCGCAGCGCCTCGAAGGCCTCCGCCCGCTGCTCGGCCGTGGCGGCCGGGGCGGGCACGGCGGCGCCGGGGAGGATTTCGGCCCGGGCCGTAGTCGGGGGCACGCCGGGGCCGGGCGCGGGGGCGGCATTTGCGGCTCGGGCCGTTTCTCCGGGTTTCGGCGCGGCCACGGTCGCGGGCGCATTTACGGCCCGGGCCGCAGAGGCCAGAGTTTGCGGGGAGACGCGGGCCAGGACGTCCGGGCGCACCAGGTCCTCCTTGGCCCGGCGCAGCTCCAGATCGTCCCCGGTCAGGCCGGGCCAGCGGGACGACGAGGGCTGCCGGGACGGAAGGCGAAACACCTTCCGGGAAGCACCACCAAATTCCACCGCATCCGGGGCGAGGCGTTGTCCAGCATGGTCAGTCAACTCGGATCCAGCCGCGCGGGGACATGCTGATCCCGGCGATTCCGCGGTAGGCCTTCCGCTTCCAGAGAGTGCTGCCCGGTCCGTATTCAGGGAGCGCCTCACGAGCCTCCTGTTCGGTGTCGAAGGCGTATTCCTTGCCCTTCTCCGTACGGATCTTCCATTCATCCACAGGCATTCCGGCGAGTCCCGGTCCAATCGACATTCCATATCCTTCGTGGCGGACTATTCCATATTGAATTAGAAATCGGGCGGGCCCGGGAAAGCAAGGCGGAACGGGGTGCCTGGGCGATGCCCCCGGCCTTTGACGCTCCGCAGTTGACCTGTTACGATGAATTCGATTTTGGTTGACGGTTCGACCGAATCTCCACAGCCCGCCGACAGAATCCGGCGGGCGTCCCAGACACATCGACATGGCAACGCACCCCCTGGTCGCGCTCAGAGTCTCGACCGGCCTCTCGCAGGCCGCGTACGCCCGGCTGATCGCCCGAACGCACGCGGAACTCGGGCACGGACAGATGGCCGCGCGGCGGGAGAAGGTGTCCCGCTGGGAATCCGGGCGGATCGCCCCGGAGTTCACCGCCCAGCTCGCCATCGCCCGCATCCACCAGGTGGACGAGAGTGTCGTGCTGCACCTGGGCTGGCCGCAATGGCTCATGGCCGCCACCGGCGACCACGACCTCCTCCACCAGCCGTGGTCCCCACAGGGCGCCGTCGCCGTCTCCCGGCTCACCGCGGCCGCGGCGGGAAACCCCGGCTCCGCGCTGATCGCCACCGGGCCCTCCCTCACCGCCCAGATCCGCGGCGCCGTCGCGGCCCTCGACGGCAAAGCCCGCCCGCCCGAACGCGACGGCCCCCGCATCACACCCGAAACGCTCGCCTGGGCCGAGCACCGCATCCTCGCCCTCGAACGACTCGAAACCGGCAGCCCCGTCCCCCAGCACGCCCTCTACCTCGCCGCCCGCACCGAGCACCGGCTGATCAACGATCTGCTGACCGGCTTCGGATACGACCGCGCCACCGGCACCCGGCTGCTCCTGCTCTCCGCCCGCACCTCCGCCCTGTGCACCTGGACCAGTCACGTGGCGGGAGACGAAGCGTGGACCGAGCGCTACAACCTTTCGGCGATCCGGGCCGCCTCCGCCGCCGGGGCACCACGCCACACCGTCGCCTACCTCACCCAGCTCTGCTACCGGCACCTGCGCCGCGGCGACCCCCGCGACGCGCTCTCCCTGCTCCAGGCCGCCCGCGCCATCGTCCCCCGCCCCACGCCCCGCCTGGCCGTCAAGCTGCACGCCCGCCAGTCCGTCGTCTCCGCCCGGCTCGCCGAACCCACCGCCGGCCTGCGCGCCCTGGACCAGGCCGAACACGCCCTCGCCGCAGCCTCGCCGCGGTGGGACCCGGAAGCCGATCCCACCAACGGCAACATCAACGAGGAATACCTCGACTTCTCCCGCGGCCACACCTGGCTGCGCCTGGGGCAGCCCGCCCGCGCACTCTCCTGCTTCAGCGGGCTGCTCGGCGACGAGGCGTCCCCGGATCGGCCCCCGAGCCCCTATGACCCCGTCCAGCTGTGCCCGGCCATCGAGGCCCAGCTGGACGCCGGACGGATCGACGAAGCCGCGGCCACTATCCGCCGCGCCATCGACCGCACCGGTGGCTTCCTCCCCGGACTCGCCAACCGGTTCCGGCGCTACCTGACCCCCCACGCCGGCCACCCGGACGTGCGGGAACTCCTGGACCGACTCGCCGAACGGCCCACGCCGCACGGCGCCCCCGGCCGCGGGTGACAGCACCCGTGACGTGCCCGTCCGAGCACGTCAAAGCCGGCACAGCCACGTCGCGCCGCGCACCAGCGGCGAGTCGTGCGTCGAGCGACCCAAGTCCCGGTCCGCGGGCGCGGGCCGGCTGCTGCATGAGGCCGGCTGATGAGGCTCTGCAATCCTCAGCGAGCCTCATCACGGCTCCAGCACGTCGGGCGTGGCGGCGGGGTCGGGGCGAGTGGTGTCGGTCATCGCGCCGTTTCTCCGGAAGCCGGGAACGAGTACGGGCGGTCCGTCCCGGCCCGGGGTGGGCCGGGACGGCGTGGTCTTGCGGGGCGGGTCAGCCGGTGACGGTCTCGGTGTGCCGGGTGAGCGCGTCCAGGAGCGCGCTCTGGTGGTCGGTCAGCTTCCCTTCGGTGCGGGCCCTGCCCTGCTTGCGCAGCCAGGTGCCGGGGCGGAACACCGGGTCGTCGCCGAGGCCGGTGCGGTTTGCGGGGCCGGTCAGGGTGCCGCCGGCGGCGAGGTAGGCGAGCAGGCGGCGGTAGGAGCGGTTCCAGTCCGGTTCCAGGTGCCACAGCTCGTCCAGCGCGTCGAGCTTGGCCACCTGGTCGGGGGTGAGGTTGTCGGCCTTGCGCTGGCGGCGCATCCACGCGCCGACCGCGTAGTCGTCGAGCTTGGCGGTGGCGGGGACCGCGAGGTGGCCGTGCTGGTGGTGGAACGCGGCGGCGTAGGCGGCCCCGCGTTCCCAGGCGTTGGCGCTCTTCGACCAGATCATGCCGAGCGCGTCCAACTCGCTGACGCGGGCGGGGTCGAGCAGGCCCTGGCCGTAAAGGTGGCGCTGCCGAGCGAGCCAGGAGGCCAGCTCGGCGTGCTTGGTCTTGTCGGTGGGGTCGAGGTGGCCGTGCTCGATGTGGAACCTGGCCGCGACGGCGTGCATGCGCTGCCACTCGACCGCGCGCGGGTTGAACGCGCGCAGCTTGACGGTCTGGAGGATCTGCGCGGCGTGCTGCCGAGCGTTGATCTTCAGCCACTCGATCGGCGACTCGACCGGGGCCGGCCGCTGCTCGGCCTCCCCGGCCTCGGGGGCCGCGTTCTCGGCGGGCTTGGCCGTGGTGGTGTGCGCGGTGCCCTGGGAGCGGCTGGCACGCAGTTCGGTGATCCGGCCGACCACCCGGGCGTCGTGCGCGGCGAGGGCGCGCAGGACCCGCCAGATGGTGCGGAAGCTGGAGGCCTCGATCTCGGCGTCGGCCTCGGCCTTCACGGCCTCGCCGGCGTCGTGGACCTCGGCCGGGTCGGCGGCCGCGGTGTCGTCGCCGGTCTCCGGCGTCGGCAGGTAGACCGGGATGATGACCCAGCTGACCTTGCCCTCGCGGTAGGTCTGGCGCAGCGCGCGGCCGACGGCTTGGACGATGTCGATGACTGAGCTCTTGGGGTCGGCGAAGCAGATGGCGTCCACGGCGGCGACGTCGATTCCTTCTGTCAGGAGGCGGCTGTTGCAGAGGATTCCGCATTCCTCGCCGTCGTCGCCGGTGTGGGCCTTGAAGTCGGTGAACGCGGCGCGGCGGTCCTTGAGGCGGTCGGTGCCGGCCACCGCCTTCCCCCAGATCCGTTCCGGGCGCTCCGCGTCGGGCAGCAGCTGGGAGGCGTCCAGCAGGGTGTTCGCGAACTCCCGTGCCGCGCTGACCCGGGAGTGGAAGGTGATGACGCGGCGCAGGCCGAGGTCGGCGATCGCGCGCAGCACGGCGATCTGGAGGGCCAGGCGCAGCAGTTCCTCGTTGGAGCGCTGGGAGCGCAGGTCGGCGACGGCGGGGAGGTTGAGCAGTTCGCGCAGGTCCTCGTCGGTGACGACGGGGACCAGGACGCGGTAGTCGGCGAGGTAGCCGTGCTCGATGCCCTGTCCGAGGGTCCAGGTGAAACAGGTCTTGCCGTAGATCCGGGTGTCCGTCATGGAGCAGAGCGCGGGCAGCTTCTCCGCCTCGCTGTCGGCGTCGGTGAGGTCGGCCAGGCCGTCCTTCGCGCGCCGGTCGTCCGCGATCCTCGGGGTGGCGGTGAAGTACAGGCGGCGCTTGGTGGGGACCTGGGCGTCGTCGTGGACCGCGGCCCACGCCTTTCCCTCGGCACCGGCGGTGCGGTGCGCCTCGTCGATCACGACCAGGTCCCAGGCCGGGAGGCCGAAGTCGCGGTGGGCCTGGACGATGCGCTCCAGGGAGGCGTAGGTGGCGTACACGGTGACCGGCTCGCCCGGCTTCTCGGCGGCGACCAGGTCGGTGATCCGGGCGGCCTGTGTGGTCACCTGGGCGTGGACGCGGCCGCCGGCCTCCGCGCTCTCCAGCGCCTCCTCCCGCGAACACGCCGCCACCGCCAGGCCGCGACGGCCGCCCCGCAGCGACCAGGCTTCGGCGGTCTGCTCCAGCAGCTCGATCGTCGGCACCAGCACCAGCACCCGGCCCTTCGCGGCCAGGCGTCGCGCGCAGCCGGCCGCGATGAGGGTCTTGCCCGAGCCCGTGGCCGCGACCACCGTGGCGCGGCCGCCGTCCTTCACCTCGCGCACCGCGGTCGCGACCGCGTCCTTCTGGAACCAGTGCAACGGCAGCGGATTCACGACCACGGCGGGCGGCTCGGCCTGGCCGGGCAGCGCGGCCGGGATGTCCTCGATGACGGTGGTGGTCGTGGTCTCCACGGCGCGGGTGTCTCCTTCGTCGTCCGGATGGTGCGCAGGGCGGTGCGGGCGGAGGTGGGGTTTGCTGGCGGGACGGGCCCGGCCGGGCGGGGACGCTTAGCCGTTGATGAGGACTTCGGAGGTCTGGTGGCCGGTGGGGGTCCAGGTGCGGATCTCGAGGTAGACGATCTCGGCGTCCTCGGTGGCGCGGCCGGTCTCCAGCAGCCAGGTCCTCACGGCGTGGACGACGTCGCCGTGCGAGGCGGCGACCCTGCGGGACCACTCGGCGGCGGGGAAGCCGCCGGTGGCGGCGGAGCCGTAGGTGCGTTCCTCGGTGCCGTCCGCACGGGGCACGACGCCGCGCCGGATGCCGGGCGAGTCCTGCCGGGAGCCGGCCGCCAGGGTGAAGTAGCGCGAGAGCATGCGCACGGTCAGGGCGATGCGGCCGTCCGCCTGCGCGGCGGCGTGGATGACGCCGGCCAGGTGCGCGGCGCCGGTCCTGATGGCCTGCTTGCCGGCGCGGCCGGCCATGCTGCCGCCCGGGGTGCCGATCACGTCCTTGCCCCGCACCCTCGCCTTCTGCCCGGTCCTGGTGGTGCGCCGCTTGGTATTCGCCTCCGCGATCCCGGACAGCGCCTCCTCGTCGCGCTCGCCGCCGCGCACCGCCCGCACCATCTGGCGCAGTGCGTCCACCATGCTGGCGCCCTTGCCCTTGGTGAAGAACTGGGAGACCAGGCTCGCGTCGCGGCCGAGCATCCGGGCGACCTGGCGCTTGGTGTAGCCCTGGTCGATGAGTTCCTGGGTCAATCGGGCGGCTTCGTTCGGCTGGTTCGGGTCGACGGGGCTCACTGCGGCTCGGTTCCCTTCGCGGCGAGTTCGGCACGGCCCAGGCCGCGCAGCTGGAGGTACTGCTCCTGGCTGGTCGGGTGCTCGACGGGGCCGGTCAGGTGTCCCTTGAGGAGGTAGTCACCGGGCTCACCGCGGTAGGGCCAGGGCTGGCGCTCGGTCAGGGCGATGCCGTCCGTGCCGAAGTACACGACGCTGCCGGGCTTGGCGTGCAGGGCACCGGCGTAGCCGATGACCTCCTTGCCCTGGCGGTACTTCATGTCCAGCAGCGCCGCCCTCGCCCCCGACCACACGTAGGCCGCCCACTCGGGGTGCGCGTACGGGTCGCGGGAGAACCCGGCCTGGCGCTGCCAGGTGACCACCTGGTCATCCTGGCCGAGGATCTCCACCCCCGCAGGCAGCGTCTCGCCGACCGGGGTGGTACCGGACACCAGGCGCGGGCGCTGCGCGAACCCGCCCAGGCCGAACAGCAGCACCGAGCGCACCGCCCGGGAGGCGAGGTAGGCCGCCTGCCGCTGGCGCTCGTCCCCGTGGATGCGGGAGAGGTTGGTCAGGTCCGCCCAGGCGGCCTTGAGGCGCTTGCCCCACTCGTCGAGCGGCTTGCCGTCCTCGAAGAGCAGGCCGCCGAGGACCTCGATCCGCCATGGGCCGAGGTGGTTGGCGAGGGCGAGGTGGACCTCCGCGCCGCCCGCCCAGGTGGTGAACGTGGAGCCCGGCTCGGACGGGTAGACCCAGGCGCGGTCCCCGGTCACCGGGGCGGGCAGCAGGCCGACGTGGTTCCAGCCGGCCGGGACGGTCACGCGCACGTTCCAGTGCGAGCAGGACATCAGCGCCTTGACCTGCTCCTGCTCGGTCATCTCCGCGAACGCGGCCGCGGTGATCCGAGTCGGGGTGCCGACCGGCGACTTCCACAAGTGCTTCGCGTAGGCGAAGGTGCGGTCGTACTCCACCAGCGCGGGCAGCTGCTCCGGGACGCGCGGGGGCAGGATCAGCTCGGTGCGGCCCTGGCCACCGGTCGCGTGCAGCAGGCCCCGCAGCTCCTCGCTGAGGACGGGGTAGCCGCCGGCCCACTTGCCGGTGGTGGGGATCGTGCGCGACCACAGATCCCGGCCGGTCTGACTGGGCGAGCCCATCAGGACCGCGTCGTCCCAGTGACGGCGCAGCGCCTGCCACAGCAGCGTGAACGCCTGGCGGCAGGTCACGACGTCGGCGCCGTCCGGGTCGAACCACTCCCCCATGCTGCGGATCTCGACCATGTCGGTGTCCGGCGCGGCGGCGGGGGCGTAGCGGCCGACGGGCTGGCGCTGGTGGACGAAGTGCCCGGCCAGCTTGTCCCGGCCCTGACCGACGGCGGTGGTCCATCGCTCGGACGGAGTGTTCAGCCAGGCAGCGACCGCGTCCTTGAGCGTGGAGTAGCGCTCGGCGCCGTCGTGCCAGGGGGCTCCGGCCGTGATGTAGATGCGCTCGGTACCGGGCGCGGTCGCCAGGACGGCGTCGAGGATCTCGCCCGGGGTGCGGGCGCCGAGGTCGAGCCGCACGCTCTGGTCGCGCACGGCCAGCACGCCGGCCGCCGCGTCCAGAAACACCGTGGAGCGGGCCTGCTGGACGAAGTTCGGGCGCTTGGAGACCAGGTCGCTGGTGGCGGCCTCGAACCGGGTACCGGCCGGGCCCTCGGGGAGGGTGGGCAGCTCACGCGAACCGGCCTCCAGCACTGGACGCACCAGGGCAGCGACCGGAGCGACCGAGGCGGCAGGGACGACCGGCACATCATCAGAAACCTGGACAGGGGCGGTGGTGCGGTCTGAGGCGGCCTGTACGCCTGGTTCTGTCTCCCCGGTGGTCGGCGTGGCCAGCCCTGCCTGCAGTACGGCGGGCTGCTCGGCGACCACCTGGTCCTCGACCGGGGCCGGGGCCTCCGGGGCGGGCTGCTCGACGACGGCGGCCGGGCGGGTCAGCGCCGGGGCCACCGCCACGACGGGCTCGGCGACCGGCTCGGCCACGGGCTCCGGGGCGGGCGCAGCGGCGGCGGCCTGGTCGTCGGTCTTGGCGACGCGGACGGCGGCCGGGGTCGGGTCCAGCAGCGGGGCGAGACGCACCACGTCGCCGACCGACAGCCCGGAGGCCTTCGCGATCGGCGCGGCCTGGGCGCCCTCGTACCCCGCGAGCCCGGCCACGCGGCGCGAGCGCTGGGCGGTGAGCTTGTCTAGCTCCTTCTGCGCGGCCGCGACCTGCTTCTCGGCGGCCGTGATCTCGGCGCGCAGCTCGCGCAGGCCGGCGAGCTCGGCGGTGTACGTCTTGCGGTCCATCAGCGGGTCACTCCCCCTCGGTGGCGGCGGGCCGGTCGGCGGTGGTCGGGTTGGTGGTGACGTAGGCGATCGGGCCGCCGGACACCGACGGAAGGCGGGTGCCGAGCAGCACACCGGCCAGGCGGGCGTCCTCGGGGTCGGTGGGGTCGGCGGCGTTCGCGGGGGCGGTGAGGTCGCTCAGGTAGCCGGCCAGGCGGGCCTTCGGGAAGCGGAAGCGCCCCGCGGTGCCGACGGTGCCGTCGGCCTCCCACCCGGTGAGGCCGGTCAGCACCGCGACGACGAACCCGGCGACCGTCACCGGCAGCACCCCGCCGGCGGCGACCCTGGCCGGGTCGCACCGCCACCAGCCGGACAGCGCGGCCAGCAGCTGCGCCTCGGTCAGCGCCGTGCCGAAGCCGATCCACTCCCGGTCCGGCTCCTCCACCTTCACGGGAGCGTCCGAGCGCAGCACCGCCACCTCGGCCGTACCGAGCACGGCCAGGTCGGCGGCCGGGCGGGCCTGCAACTGCTGGAGAGCGGCCAGCGGGAACACCTGCCGACCCGTGTCACGCACGCCGGGGACCACGCCGGTGGCCAGCAGCTTCTTCACCGTCGGGATCGAACACCCCAGCGCCGTCCCGGCTTGACCGGTCGTCACGAACACACCCACAGCCTCCATGCCTATTTATCTAACTTGAAACGCTAGAAAAGCCTACGCCTCCCCATCGACACTTTTCCACGCCTTTCCAGTAAGTCGTACAAGCATGCCCCGAATAGAAGGAGGTGAATGAAGATGACTCCCCGACAGCAGAAGGCCGTGGTGATCCTCGGCGCGGCCCTGGCCGGCACCTACGCGCTCGGCAACATCGCCAGGAGCCAGGCCCGCGTGCTCGGCCTCAACGCGGCTCAGCTCGCCGCGCTGAGCGCGGGCGTCGCGTTCGCCCTGCGCAACGCCTGAGCACGGCCCGCACGGTCCGGTCCGGTCACCACCACGGTGGCCCGGCCACACCTTCTCCCGGGTCCTACTTCCGCGTCAGCCTCCGGATGGAACAGGCATGGGCCGCAGCAGTACCGGGCCACCCGCTTCTCCACCGCCTCGCGGGCGCGCTGCTTGCAGACGGCACCGACCCCGTTCGCGACACCTGAGACGACGCGGCCGATGTCGCAGACCGCGCGGCAAGGTGGTCGGCCTGCGGACCGGACATCGACGACGGCCTCGACGATGAACTACAGGACAGATTGCCCAAACCGACGCTCCGGCGACGCCGCCGAGACCGCCCTCCCCGACCACCTCACAGCCATGCCCAAAGGCCCGGACTCCCCCGAGCGGCGAACCTGGATGGGCGGCTGGCGCGCCTTCGTGGACAAGGAAATCCGTCGCCGCGGCGGCACCCCCTGACCGAACGACCGTGTGCTCCACAAGCAATCGGGCCCCCGCATCACCGTGATGGTGACCGGGGGCCCGATCCGTTCCGTGAACCGCCTCAAGGCATCAGGCGCAGCAGGGCGGCGGTGGCCGCGATGAGAACCTCTACCTCGACTCGGGTGTACTGGTAGTCCTTCGTGCCAGGGTCGACGTGCATCGCGCCGCTGGCCTGCTCCTCGAGTGCGGCCCGGACCAGGGCCCAGCGCTCGTCCGGGGTGACCTGGCCCTTGTCCTTCTTCCCCGGCCAGTTCCAGGTGCTGATGTTCCTGATGGTCTCCAACGCCTTGCGTACCATGAGCATCGCGGGGTCGATCTCGCCCGCGCCGAGCAGCCGCTGGGCTTCCCGAAGGAAGTCGGCCGCGGCGCGGCCCGGCCCGTCGTCGGCGGGGAACGGGATCGCCATCTCCACGCCGAGGCTGCGGCCGAGGCCAGCCAACTGCTGGCGCCAGCGGCTCTCGGCGATGCTGATGTGCTCGGTAGCCTGGCCGCCCCCGGGATACCCGTCCATCTGCGGCAGAACGGCGCGCACGTCCAGTTCCAGGTGCAGGTCACCGGTCCGGCTCTCTTCCAGCGCCAGGAGCTGGGCCCCGGTCAGCAGGTAGCGCAGGACGGGCCGCTCGATCCGGCCGGGAAGGAACGCAACGGACTGGGCGGCCGAGCCGAGCCAGGCCCGCGGCCCGGCATCACGGGGAGCGAACAGGTCGGTCTCCAAAACGAGCAGGCGACCCGCCCCCTCGGACTGCGGGACGTGGACCTCCAGCTGGAGCTGGAAGCTGTGCGTACCCATCGCCTTGTGGATCCACAGGCTGTTCTCGCGGACGTTCACCGCGAACGTCCCGGCCTGCGCGTCGAACCGCAGCTCGTTCATGCCGCGCCCTTCTGTCGTTTCGCGTCGTGCGCCGATTCTGACGGCCTACGGGTGCACGCGGGACCGAATTTCACCCCGGGACGGAGCGGTCCGGAAGCCGCGCCAGAGCACGGACGGGGACGGGGACGGGTGGCCGACCGCGCAGGCCCGGAGCAAATGCCCGATCGGGGCGCGTTCTTGCGGCCCATGCCCGGCTCACACCACGATGAGGCCTCGCTGCGTGAGAGGGGATCGACAATGGGTGACGAGAACAAGGGTGGGGCGCAGGACGGCAGTGGTGGCGCGCACGCCAAACCGGGCGGTCCGGTGATCGGGCCGAAGCCCCGTCCGGACGGCCAGGGTCCCACGCCGGACCCCAAGCACCAGAAGTGAGCGGCGACCGGGCGGCGGGCGACCGACGTGCGCCGGCCGATCAGCTTGCGGGTGCCGGCGTGCTGGAGGCCGAGTGGCGGACGGCGTCGAGGCCGTTCCCCGGCACCTGTTCCTGCCGTCCGTGTACTGGGAGTTCGCCAGTGGCGACGTGGTGGCGCGCGATCGCGGTGCCGATCCGGACGGGTGGCTGGCGGGTGCCTACCGCGACACCCCGGCCATCACGCAGTGGGACGACGGCGACCAGGACGGCGGGCGCCAGGACTTCACGTCGATCCTGAGCATGCCGACGATGGTGGCCCTGATGCCACCGGCACAGTGATCACCTTCGAGACCGTCGCCCGCGAAGCCAAGGTCTCCCGGTCCTGGCTCCACAACCAGCCGGACCTGAGATCCGAGATCGAGCGACGTCGCGCCCGCCACCGAACGGTTCCCGCAGCCCGGCCGGTCCCCGAGCGTCAACGCGCCTCCGACGGCTCGCTTCTCCGCCGCCTGGACGCCGCCATCAAACGCAACCACCAACTGGAAGCGGAGAACCGCGAACTGAGAGAGGCACTGGCCCTGGCGCTTGGCGAGCGTCGCGCCGCCGACATCCGAGGCACCACCGGCAATACGACCGCCAGGCGAAGACGCCCCTCAGCGGTCCATGCTGATAGTCACAGCAAGAGAGCTGCACGATGATCGACTCCATGGATGTCGTTGTTCAACGCGTGCGCACCTCGTGGACCAAGGCCTCGCGCGGCGGAGCCGGGGCCACCTTGCGAAACGCAGCCCCCACCGCGTTTCCACTCCCACCGAACATGAAGGCTGGTCTGCACGAGGTCTCCATACTGGAGTCCGACGCCTTCCACCCGCACATGCGTGAGCTGGATCTCTCGGATCCCGGATTGGTGCTTCGCGAAGCCGATGGGCTTCTACGGATCCATCCGCCAGAAACGTCGCTGTTCAGCATGCCACGGCGCAACCGCCGCCCGCCGGCGGTCCGGCTCGCCCCCGGGCAGTGGCTGCAGTGGCAGATCAACTACCGCTTCGTCGGAACCAGGGGCGGCCAGTGGTCATACCGACTCGACACGTTCAACATCTCCTACGGACCCGCCTCGCCCGCCGTCTTCCTCAAAGCACCAACGCACAGAGTCGACGAGCGAGGCTTCCTGCGCTGAGTCGTATTCAGATCCGGGCCCATCGCCCGCAACTCTTTGCGGTCAGAGCCGTGCAACGGCCGCGCCGACGCTCCAGCGACACGCCGAGAGAAGCAATTTGGGCTCCCCTGAAGACGACGCCGACCCGTGCGTCGAGGTCAGTGTCCTCAACGCATCACCACATGTCAGAGTGCTGATCGTCAAGCTGGCAGCTGGCTCAAGATAACGGCCGCAAGCGGCACATCGTGGTCGACACCCTCGGTCTGCTGCTGGCGGTGATGGTGTCACCGCGGCCTCGGTCACCGACCGCGAGGTCGGCCAGAGGCTGCTGGCCCGGCTGCGCGACCGGCGCAACCCGTCTCCGCACCGGCCCCTGGCCAGAAACATCACCGTCTACAGCCGGACTGCCATGCGACCGGGGCCTTGTTGCTGTCCCTGCGATGTGACCGCCGTCATACTCGCGGGGTGTCACATCTGACGCCGATGCACTGTCCTTACTACGGAAACGAAAGAAGGGACCGTGAAGATGAAGACCGTCATCGTGTGCGCCTCCGTGTCGCACGGCAACACGCGTCGCGTCGCCGACAGCATGGCCCAGGTGCTGGATGCGAACGTCGTCTCCCCCGAGCAGGCCGACCTGACCAAGCTGGCCGACGCCGACCTCGTGGGATTCGGCTCGGGCGTCTTCTACGGCAGGCTCCACCCCCACCTGACCGACTTCGTCAGGGCACTTCCCGCCGGGCGGGGCCGGGCGTTCGTGTTCGCCACCTGCGGGCTCCCCGAGATCCCGCTGATGCCTTTCGCCCGCCCTCTGGTCCAGCTCCTCGAAGGCAAGGGCTTCCAGGTAGACGAGAGCTTCTCGTGCCGGGCGTTCGACACCTGGACGCCATTCAAGCTCATTGGCGGTATCAACAAGCAGCGGCCGAACGCCGAGGACCTGGCTGCCGCGCGGGCATTCGCCGGGCGACTGCGGGACAGGCCACGGCCCGCGTTCTGACAAGTACCGGGAGCAGCCGCAGCGGCCCGGGGAGCAGACGGGAACGAGGTTCCCGTCACCAGCCGCTGGTGACGGGAACCTCGCGGCGAAGCGTCTCGTAGGCTGACCGGGTTGCCCGCCCCCACACCATTGCCCGGGGGCGGGCACCCACCCGTAGTTCCCCACCCCTCGGTCTGGTGCACGGTGCCCGAGCCGGGGTCGGGGCCGGGGCCGGGGTCGGTGCCGGCGGCCTGCCCCAGCCCCGTGCGGGCACACCTCGTGTGTCGTATGTGCCCTGATGGCGATCACGGGTTCGACCTGCGAGCGAGCCGCCGTGACCGGAGAGGACGTGGTGACCCGTCGCGCGGAAACGCTAGCCGGGTCCGGTGTCACCGGGCGCGGACCGATCCGGGTTCACCACACTGACAGGGTCGCCGACCTGCACCTGGTCGAAGAACCAGCGGGCGTCCTCGGTGTTCAGCCCGACCGCTCCGGAGGTGCGGTTCTCGCGACCCAGGATGCTCGGTCCGTACCAGTTCATGCCGCAGACGTCCGTCGAGCGGCCGTCCCCGGCGATCAGCCGCACGCACCAGGGCAGCGTCAGCTCGTACTCGCCCCCGTCGGACGGCCTCGGCGTCGGCCCGGTGCTGGTGCTCAGGCGGAGCGAGGCCTGCTTATCCACCACCTTCATGGTGCCCGTCGGGGTGGGAGTGTCGGGACGCCCCGCGGTCGCGGGCAGGGTCCGAAGGGTGGTGGTGCCGGACTGGACCCGGACCGTGTGCGCGGCCAGGTCCACATAGACGGCCACCTCCCTCGACGGCGGCGAGGCGATCGTGCCGGTAGGCGGCGCAGACGTGGGCCCGGCGGCCGCCGGTGCGGCGGCCCCCTGCTGGCGCCCCGGCCAAACGGCGCCCGAGCTCAGCAGGCCCACCGCACACACCGCCGCGGCCACCGCTCCCACCGCCGCCCGCCGCCAGTTCCGCCGGCCCATACCCCGGCGGCGCACGGTGTCGTACGGCAGCGGCAGCGCCACCGGCGCCTCCGAGTACAGCCCGCGCAGCGCCGAGGAGATCCTGTCCTCGTGCTCGGAGCGCGGTTGGTCCTCCAGATCAGGCACAGTGGTTCATCCTTTCCGAGTGCCGGAGGGCGCTCCCCGCCTCCGGTTCATCGCGCAGGTACTCCGCGAGCGCGGCGCGCCCCCGAGAGAGGCGGGCCTTGATCGTGCCGACCGCAGCCCCGGTCTCCTCGGATATCTGGTGAAGGCTCAGATCGCACAGGTGGAAGAGCACGATTGCCTGCCGTTGCGCCGCCGGAAGCCTGCGCAGCGCCGCCACCAGGGCGGTGTGCTCCGGACCCGGACCAGCCTCCTCCTGCGGCAGCGCCTGTACGCGCTCTCGCTCCAACGCCCGGCCTCGACGGGCCCGACGCCACCGGCTGACCGCCAGCCGCCAGGCGACCGTACGGATCCAGGCCTCGGGCGGGCCGTCGTCGGACGAGAACCGGGCGCGCCTGCCCCAGCCCCGTACGAAAGCCTCCTGGACCGCGTCCTGTGCCTCGCTGAAATCCCCCGTCATGGCGTACAACTGCCGTACCAGTAGAGAGAACGAGGACAGGTAGAACGCGCTGTACTCCTCGTCGGTCATCCCGTGTGCCGCTCCGTCTTCTCGATCGGACGCCCCTGCATCCACCAACTCCACGCACAGCACGCGCACCAGGTTGCACCGGATCCGGCAGCGGGGCGGCTGTAGTGACCTCCGGGTTCCGTCACCGTGGGATGGTGGCGGATCATCACGGACAGACGACCGCCCGCCCTGTGTGCCGGGCCACGGTGCGGACAGCGGCCACCAGGCCCGGCCCGCACCGGCCGCCCCAGCCTGTGACTTGCGGGCAGGCCCGCCGTCAGTAGCTGTAGCCGGGCCAGTGTGGATCGTGCCAGCGGGCGGGCCCCATGAGGCCGATCAGCCGCAGGCGTTGGAGCAGGTCGTCCGGGGCGTTGTGCGCTCTCAGCCGAGCGGGGGCACGGCGGGTGAGCCACGCGGTGAGAACCGCCGGCTTCTCGTCCTTGTCGTAGCAGGTGCTCCAGGGGAGTTCGTCGGCGAGCAGGTCGTAGTCCCACGTGTCGACTGCCTCCGCGAGGTTCCGGTCGGCCACCGGGTGCTCCAGCGCCTCCCAGACGTCGAGCCACGGGCCCAGTTCGCCGGACGCCTCGACGCACAGGGTAAACGTCAGACCCTCACACCACGGGCGGCATCGCCGCCACCGTGCCGCCGCACGGCGGCCGGCCCGCAGACGGGACCCGGCCTACGCCCGGCAGGTGGCAGGAGCCGGTTCACGGCCGGCTGCGGCGCACCGTCGGCCGGGCGTGCGGGGCCTGCTCGCCGCCCGGTGCAAGGGCCGCGGCGCGGGTGCGCTCCAGCCAGGCGGCGGTGCGCGTCGTCGGCGACCTGCCGGGCCTGGGGCGGCCTCGCGGGCGTGGTCGGCGACGTCGCGGCGATGACGCTCGCAGCGCAGCGCGCGCTGGAGGGCGGTGTCGTGGTCGGGGTCGTAGCGCTCGGCGCGGGTGGCGGCGGTGTGGTCGCGTACCCGCTGCCACTCGGCAAGGGCGTCCGCCGCGGTAGCGGAGGCGGTCTTGTCCCCGGCGTCGGCGTACCGGTCGGCGCAGCGCCTCGTCCCGGGCTCGGTGCAGGGTCTGCTGGATGGTCTCCGGGGTCATCCCGGCCGCCCGGCGGCGGGGCCGCCGGGCGGCGATCGTTCTCTTCGACTCGGGCTCGCGCGCTGCCCGCGGGGGCGCGGGGCGGGGGCGTCAGCGGTCGGCCTGGAAGCCGTTGATCTTGCTCAGCGGACCGTAGCTGCCGTCCTCGTAGACCGGCTGCGTCTGGACGTCGCCGACGATCTGGAACAGCTTCTTCGCCGGGTCCGCCGCAGTCGGGTTGCAGTTCGGGTAGCCGACGTACCAGTAGATGCTCGCCACGCCGTCGCCCTGAACGGCCGGCGAGACGGTCGTGTAGAAGGTCACCACGCCGTTCTTCGCCGGGTTCGGGCCGTTCGGGTCGTGCAGTTCCCAGGCGCCGGAGACGGTGGCGGGGGTGTTCTCCGGGGTGACGGTCAGCGTCATGTCGTCGTTGAACTGGACCGCCGAGACGCCGAGCCACTTCGCGATGACGTCGTCGAATTGGAACGCGCGCGCCGGATAGGTGTAGTCGGCGACGTTGCCGCCGCACTGGTCGGCGGCCCGCGGCTGGCCTGCCACCTGCGTCTGGGCGTGCGCCGGGGCGGCCAGCGCAAGCGCCCCGACGGTGGCCGTAACGACGGCCAGGGCGGACAGGCGGCCGCGCTTCCCGATCTGCTCCATGATGTCAAAATCCTCTGTTCGTCGACGAAATACCGTCGGCCCCAACCTGTTCGAACTCGGGCGCTGCCGCAATCCCCGCACGCCGATCGGATGGCGCGCCTACGCACGAACGGCCCTGCCGCCTCTGGTGTCCACCGGCTCCGGAGCCGGTGCCAGGCGGCCCGGACCGCCGCGGCCGGAAGGATCACACCCTGCGGTACCTCGCCGGGTGGAGGGCTTCAGCGGGCGAGGAGGTTGTCCAGGATCAGCTTGGTGCTCTTGGCCACGTCCTGGGTGAACAGCGAAGCGACGTCGCCGATCAGGCCTCGGCAGCGTGGGTGAACGGCGTCGCTCAGCCGTCCGCCGTGGGCGAGGGCGTCGGTGGCGAGGTCGAGGACCTCCGGGCTGGTGAGCATGCCCAGGTGGCCGCTGACCGCGCCCGGGCAGAAGTCCTGGATCGCGTGGTTGGCGACCCGGTCCGCGGGGCCGGCCAGGAACTGCGACTCCCACGGCGTGACGAGTTCGTCCTGGTGGGTGGCGATCACGGTGTACCGAATGCCGGGCAGGGTCTCGATGCCGTCCTGGTTCTCGACGGCCTTGTACGGGGAGTCCGGGTACTCGTCGACGCAGGCCGCGCAGTAGGGGGCGATCTCGGGAATGAGGTGCCACAGCGGTGAGGTCGAGCCGTGGGTCATGGGCGAGATGCCGATCAGCCCGGCAGTGCGGGCGGCGCCGCCGAGATAGCGCATCCAGTAGCGGGGCATGTCGCCACCCTGGCTGAAGCCCACGATCTGCACCTTGGGTTCGGTGCCGTCCGGCCCCGCCGACAGTGCGCGCACCTTGTCGACAAAGGCACCGAACTGCTGGGCCGAGGTGATGACGTGGTCGGTGGCGTCGTAGGGGTAGTGCCCGGTGTCGCCGTAGTCCAGGGCCCACACGCACCAGCCGGCCTTCTTGAATTCCGGGCCGAGGTAGGCCCAGTCGTCGTGGGCGTTGCCGGTGGTGCCGTGGGCCAGGATCACGGGATTGGGGTGCTGGGCGTCGGGCTTGCAGTCCAGGACGTTGACCCCGGGCGGGGGGTTGCGGGTGCCCAGCGGGTCGACTCCGTCCGCGGGGGCGGCGACTGCCCTGGTGAGGCCGTCGGCGGGGGCGGCCGTCGCGAAGGGGGCCGTGACCAGCAGAAGCGCGGCCGCGAGCGCCCCGGCCATGGCCGCCGCGATGGTACGGAAGCCGATCACGTGGAGATCGGGAGAGGGGTGCACAACCCGGCCAGCGATCAGGTGTCTTTCCATACGACGGGATATTCCGGTACCGACCGTCGGCACGAGCTCATGTTCTTTCCCACACACGGTGCACGCCTTCCTCGAGGGCCCTTCGGAACACCCGGCACCAGCCCGGCGATCCGGTCCTGCGCCCAGTCTCACCAGCGCCTACAGCCCCCACCCGTCCACTACTCCGACTGGCCAGCACCCGCTCCCCGACCACACCACCACCGTGGACCGGCTGGTCATCACGGCGCCACCTTGGCCGGGGTTGGCTGTGGACAGCGGAGCTGACGACGGAGCAGCGCGCCCCAGCCGGAGGTCACCGGCTGGGGCGCGCGCAACGGAAGGGGCAGCGGGCCCCGGGGGCCTGGGCGGTCGGTCAGAACTGGCTGCGCCGTACGACGGGCCGGACGGCCGGGCCCGGCCCGACGCGGTGCAGCGTCGGGCCGGGTGGCGGGGTGGTTCCGGTCAGGCCGGGCAGTTGCCCAGGACGACCTTGCCGCCCGACTGCGAGGCGGTCGCCGGATCCACCATCAGGCACAGGTTCGTCCACTTGTTGATGAACCGGAGGGCCGACTGGTTGGCGAGATTGGTGGGCATGATGTTCCACATCTGGTTGTCGGAGATCCAGCGGGTCTCACAGGGCCACCAGAACAGTTCCATCCCGGCCGACGGCGGAGTCCCGTTGTTCCACGGGACGGTCAGGCACTGGCCGTTGGCGGCCTTGATCCAGTAGTGGCCCAGGCTGTCGAAGGTGGACGGATAGGCGGCCTGCCACTGCTGGCTGCTGGGCGGGTTGCTCTGGCAGGCCCGCTGCTGCACCACACCGCCCTGCCCGGAGCTGTCGAACTGGGGACCGCGGGTCATGCACCGGCCGTACTTGCTGTCCACGTAGGTCTTGTCGGGCTTGACCAGCCAGATCGCCGGGCTGGTGCCCCGGGCGTCGTAGTAGGCGTTGCGGGCGATGATGTTGTGCACCAGCGCCCAGCCGGGGTAGTCCATCATGACGATGCCCAGCCGGCGGTTGGCGGTGTCGTTGTTGAGGTGGTTCATCAGCCGCACGTTGACGCCGTCGACCCAGACCAGGTCCTTGCCGCGCAGGACGCTGTAGCCCCCCGCGTACTCGGAGGGGACGAGGTTGAGCGGTGCCCGGGACGCGGAGGTGTAGGTCACGAAGGTCTGGTTGGCGGGGGCCGAGCCGGCCGCGGCGAGGTTCTTGCTGACCAGGCTCCACTTGGCCGGGGCGTCGGTGGCGTTCCAGGTGTCCTCGGTGTGGTCCGAGAAGCCGTTGAGGCCGTAGGAGCCTCCGTTGTCGGCGTTGAAGACGGACAGCACGATCTTGCCGCGGGCCTGGCCCAGCGTCGGCGGGTCGCTGCGCTTGCCGTTGTTGTAGAACAGCCCCGCGTACTGCTTCGCGTAGGCGTCGAAGAGGGCCGTGTGGCTCGCCGTCGGGTGGTCGTCCGTGCAGCTGAAGGTGGAGCCGTCGCACTCGGCCCGCAGGCGCATCAGGAGGGTCTCGCCCTTGTGGGCCGAGAGGAAGGCCTTCGCCTTGGTCAGGACGTCGTCGAAGTTGGCGTTCTGGTAGAAGGGGCCGTGGTGGATCACGAACTTGTCGTTGATGGTGCGGACCCGGATATCGACCGCGCGGATCCCGCGGTCCAGCTGCGCGGACAGCGTCGCCGCGCTGTCGCCGAAGTCCTGCTGCGTCTGGGCGCTGGAACCCCCGTGCACGGCCAGCGTCTCGTGGGTGCCGGGAATGGACATCGCCGTCAGCGGCGTGGTCGCCCCCACCTTGCCCATCCAGTCCTGCTGGTCGGCCGAACCGAGGTTCTGGAAGGCGTCGCGGTTGTCCCTCCCCTCGGCAGCCACAGCGGCGTGCGGTACGGCCAACGGGGCCACGGCCAGGGCGAGGGTGGCGACGGCGGTCACCATCGCCGTCCGGGTCAGACGGCGCAGGCGGGGCAGGCGCCGCAGGGCGGCGCAGGCCGGGCGGGCGGACGTGGCGGAGGTGTGGGGCATGGCCACCTTTCGGGGGGAGGGTAAGGCCGCAGGCACGGCCGAGGCCGGGCGCGTAGCTCTGTTCACGACAACGGGCAGCACTTCGACGTCGGTTCAGCCGGCCGGTGTCCTCTGCCGGACGACCTCGACCGTTTGGCAGGCGATCTTGACCGATATCCGGCGGGAGCGGTCCTGGCATCCTGTACCGGTGTCGAAGAAGCGAAAGCGCACCGTGACCCTCGCCGAGGTGGTGGCAGCGATGCCGTCGCCACCGGCGGAGGAGTCAGGTGGCTCGTACGTCCTCCCGCCCGTGACGGCCCGTGGCTTCACTGACGCCGACGGCTGCCACTGGCGGCTCGCCCGCGGGCCGCTGGACCCCCGCCGGGCCAAGCGGCTCGCGGTCACCGCCGACGTGATGTCGATGGGCACGTACTACGACGACCAGGCCGAGTGGTGGCTTCCCCGCTTCCTCGCGGATGCCGAGCGCCCGGCCGCCTGGCTTGAAGCGCGCGCCCGGTTCAGCGCCGCCGACCTGCCGATCCATGAGGCTTACGAATTCACCGCGGACGACGGCCGAGTTCTCCTTTTCATCGAGACATACTGCTGAGCCCGTCGGCCCCGCTCGCAGTTCTCGGCCCGGGACTTCTCGACCGGGCTGGGCCGCTCCGAGGGCAAGCGCTCGGAATCAGGCAGTCAGGATCACCTGGCAGAGGACACCGGCGGCGGGTGACCCGTCTCACCGAACTCTGACCAGTATCAACGGAGTTCGACCGGTTCGCGGGGCCGCTGAGGTCATCCACCCATCTGGCCCGGGACCCTGATTCGTCACCGGTCCTGGGCAGGCCAAGTCGCTGGCAGTTCTCGGAGGCGGGAGCGGGGGACCGTCTCCTGCACCGGCTCACCGTTCAGCCAGCAGATCTGCAGGGTGTCCTTCTCGGTGTCGAGCACACAGCACACCCCGCCGCTGGCGGCAGTGAGGTCGGTGAACACCTCTCTGATACTCGCGGATCGCTCGAACGCCAGGCTCATGTCCGTTACGGCCGCGGTGAAGTCCAGTGACGCGTAGTCGGGGTGCAACCAGGACGCGAACCTGACCGTGAGGTAGATGTACCCGATCGCCACCCTCCCGCGCTCGTCGCGTTCCCACTCATGGATCCCGGAGAGCTCGCGCATCGTGTCATCGTCGACGCCGAACATGATCGTGGTGTCGAGGTCCAGCGTGCTGCTCGTCGAGCAGTCGACCGGCCCGCTCTTGAATTTCGAGGTGAATGGAAGGACGACCTGGTCACCACCCGGCAGGGTGACCGTGGTCTGCGAGCGTCGACCGGTCCTCGGCGCCAGCTCGGCGAGCTCGCTCAGTGCGCGAGCGACGTTCTGAGCAGGAACGAAGATCTCGTAGCTGTAGTCGATCCCCATGTACTCCGCCTCTCCGTAACGTCGAGCCGGATCCTCCCACGGCGTGCCCGCGCGGGGTCCAGGCATTTATTCGCCGTGAGGACGGCCCCGGCCGGACGCCCCACCTTCAGGAATCCCCTACGACAACCCCATGCCGTTGAATACGACGCGCTCCGAACCCCCGGCCGGCCGAACCTCGCTGAGACAACTGGTACGGCCTGCAAGACGATCTGACACCGTTCGCCGAAGCCGAGGACTTCGATCTCGGTCTCTTCGCGGCGAACGTGGTCCGGGATCAGGAACGGGCGGCGCGGATCTACCGCTGATCCGCGTGGCGAACTCAGGGCCGGTGGCCAGCCTGACCACCGACCCGCCGCAGGGCCTACCCGGGCAGGATCCCAAAGGTGCCGACCACGTAGGTCTCGCCCGGCCCCGGCAGGCGGGTCCATGAACGGGTGGTGAAGGTGTGCAGCCGGCCCTCGGTGATCGCGAACCGGGGCAGGCTCACACCGAACTCGGCCTCGATCGCCATCAGCGCCCGGCGCTCGCCCGTACGGTCCGACGTGCCCTCGCCGGGGGCGGCCGAGGCGGCGAACAGGGTGCCCGGGTCGAGCCCGGGCGGTATCGGGCCGCCGCTGCGACGGACCTCGACGCCGTCGACGGTGAAGGCGTACTGCTCGATGCCCCGTTCGGCGACGGAGAGGTGGAACAGTCCGCGCTCCGGTTCGCACCACACCACCACAGCCCGGGCGCCGGACGGCACGGCGCCGTCCTGCCCATCCGCGCCCCGAGAGGCGGCGACGGCGGGAGACACGAAGCGGGAGGCGATGTGGCCCGCCGCGAACGGGTCCAGGGCAAAGCTCCAACCCGAGCCGCCGGCGTGGCCGACGGTGACGACGGCGCAGTCCTCGTAGGTCGAACTCACCCCTCCCCGAAACCTGCGCCGGTTGAGCTCCCAGTACGTCGCCGGCGCGTCGAGCGCCGCGTCCTGACTGCCCAGCCGCGCGGGCAGCTCGGCCGGTCCGGCCCCCTCCACCAGGACGAAGCGGTACGACTCGGGACGGCGACCATTCGGCAGCGGATCGGCCAACCAGGCGAGGCCGTCCGCCAATTCGGCCGCCCAGCCCTCACCGGCCCCCTCGCTGGGCTTCGCCGCCTCCGGGCCCCGAGGGGTGGCCAGCAGCTCCCGGCCCCGGTCCGGTGTGATCAGCGGACCGAGGAGCGGGTCAGCCAGCAGGCCAACCGGTCCAAGGTGATCGGGCCCAAGCGGTGTCCATCGGGGGGTCGCCGCGAGCAACGTCCGCCAGGCCGCCTCCGTCTGCCCCCAGCGAGCCTGTTCGCGGGCCCACTCAACGGCCTCGCCGAACGGACCCAGCGCGGTGCAGCGGAACGTCCGCTCCGTCACCTCGCGCAGGATCTCCTCAGCCGCCTCCCGGTGCTCGTCGGACGCGGAACTCATCTGACGGGTCCAGGAGGTCGCGTCCCAGTTCCGTTCCACGTGCTCGACCGCCAGGAGGGGAACGAACTCGTCGAAGTAGAGCGGGTCCTGGGCCAACCCGCCGTAGTGCACGGTATACGTCTGCCCATGGAAGCGGCGTAGCTGGTCAACCATGCCGAGTGCCCGGGGCCGGCCGAATCCGGCAGCCTCGGTGAGCGCGGCGGCCGCCCGCTCGTGCTCGCCGCGCAGCGCGTCCAACCGGGCCGCCTCCACCTGAGCGTCCAACCGGCGGGTGGTGTCGTTGACGAACGCCGTGCCATGGCGATGAGCGGTGAGGCTGTGGAACTCCTGGTACATGTCGAGCATGAACTCCCGGAAGGAGCCGTACCTGGTGGGTGCACCGTGTGCCCAGGACTTGTGGCAGTAGACCGCCCACTCACCGTCCTCGCCCACGGCAAGCGGGTCCAAAAGGACGGTCGTCATGTCCGACTCGATGTCCAGTTGGAGAGCACGCGCCCACATGCCATCGAGTTCGCCCTCACCGTAGTACTCGCTGAGCCCGAACGCGTCCTTGTGCCAGCGGGCCTCGCCACTGCCGGCCAGCCGATAGACGAAGCCGCCCGCGTGCTGCCAGCCGTCGGTGACCTCCAGGAACGCCCGGTAGGACGGCGGAAGCCGGTACCCCAACCACTCCTCGACCGCCGTGATCCGTTCCCCGGACGCGGGCTCGGAGCCGAGCCACCGCGCGTGCCACGCCGTCTCGTCGCCAGCGACCGGAAGCTCGTCCAGGCTCCCGTATGTACCGGCCCACTCCTCGCTCCACCGTGTCAGGAACGAACGCCAGTCGAAGGTCTCCTCGGTCATGTCGACGAGCCTTGCACACACCACTGACACTGCCGGTCGTCGGCGGCGCACGGCCCCCAGGCCGTGCGAAGGACGCACCGCGCGCCGGATCAGGGATGCGCGGCGGCCCGGGAGCGGGCGGTGACGTGGCGGCGGAAGAGCCCGCTCTCGCCCGGCCGCTCGGTCTCCTGCTCCTGCTCCTGCTCCTGGACGAAGCGGAGTACCGGCTCGGCGGGCAGTGCGCCCAGGTCGAGTCCGGGCTCCTACAGCAGCCCGGCGCAGCGCCGTCGGCAGGTCCTCGCCGTCCTCGACCAGGCCGCCGGGCAGGGAGAGCTGTACCCCGGCGGGGCGCTCGCGCCGGATCAGGGCCAGGCGGCCGTCGTGGACCAGCGCCGCGCACACCCGCACCCGCCCGGTCCCACGCTGGTGCCCGTCACGGCCGGTACGCAGTCGCCGAGGGGACCGCCTTGTCGGCGCCGGGCGGCAGCGTCGGCAGCGGCCAGGACGGATCCGGTGCCCAGGTCGGCCAGCCGCCGGCGAACGGCCCGGCGCAGTCCCGGTCAGCGGGCGCCGGGCGGCTGCTGCACAGGTCCAGCTCCAGGTGTTGCGTCCGGCCGGCCTGCTCAGCGCGGCGAAAGGGCATGACGGCTGGGCCCGTCACCCCAACGGAGCACAGCGCGGCACCAGCAGGGTCGGCCGCGGCGGTACGACAGCCGGGCGGGAGCGGTGGCGGTGCGGTTGGGGCCGGGACATGATTCTCCGTATACGCTGGATATTTGTCGGCCTTCACCGCCGCACAGGTGCACCAAGATCCCCGCGTGACGGGACCGGTCGCAAGAACGGGACCGGTCGGCAGGAGACGTCTCCCCCGCGGCCGGCACCGGCAGTCCGGCACCCCCGTGAAGCCCGCTCTTGGACGGTGGTGGGCAGATGAGCGACCCCATTCTCGACGCGGCCGGATGCGTGCAGCTCCAGGCCCGCCTCACCCGTAACTGGAACGCAACCGCCGGCCCCGCACAGGGCCCGCCCGAGAGCACGTGCCCGCTGCTCGCGCACGTCGCGCTCAACCACTGGCACAACCACCGCATCTGGGCGCTGGAGGACCAGGCACGCAGGGTGGACTGCGACGACTCGACGATCGCCGACGTGAAGCGGTGCATCGACCGGGAGAACCAGCTGCGCAACGACGAGATCGAACGGATCGACGACGAGATCCAGCGCCGGATCCTGGCCCTGCCCGTTTCCGCCCGCCCCGGCGCCGAGTCCTTCAGCGAGACGCCCGGATCCATCCTCGACCGCTTGTCCATCCTGTCGCTGCGCCTGCACCACATGGGCGCCCAGGCCACCCGGCACACCGCCGGCGGTGAGCACCGCGAGCGCTGCCGCCAGAAGACCGAGGCCCTGCACGCCCAGTCGGACCACCTCGTGCAGTGCCTGACCACGCTGGTCCTGCGGCTGGGCTCGGGTCAGGCCCGCCTGTACGCGATGCCGCACTTCAAGATGTACAACGATCCCGCCCTGAACCCGGCGCTGCGCGCCGCGACGACGGGGGCCGAGCCGGCGTGACCGCCCCGCGCGCCGCTCCGTGACCGACGCCCCTCGCGGCGACACCGAGCCGGACCAGCAACAGACAGGATCCGTCATGTCCCACCCCGCCCCCTTCCAGGACGCCCAGCTCCCGCTCGCCGCCGAACTGGCCGCGGGCGACCTGCGCACCGCCCTGTTCTGTCACCTGCAGAGCCGCTGGTACCTCGGCGAACTCCTCTGCCACGCCTCCTGGGTCGCCGCCCTGGCCGACGCCGGGATCCAGGTCTCCGTCTGCACCAACCGCCACTACCTCGAACTGTTCCGCAACCACCCCGCCGTCAACGCCCTGCACCCACCCGAGGAGTTCACCCCCCAACTGGCCGCCCGGCACGACCTGGTCGTCCTGACCACCACGCACCCGCCCACCGACTACCGGGACGAGATACCGCTGGCCATCCACGCATGGAACACCGGCATCGCCCTCACCCGCCACGGACACATCGAGTACAAGCAGGCCATCCACGACACCAACCACTTCAACGCCACCACCCACCGCCACGGCTACACCGCCCTGCCCGACGGCCGCTACCTCACCCTCCACCTCACCGACCGCGAACAGCAGACCGGACAACGGGCCCTGCAGCGGCTCCTCGGCGACACCCGCGACCCCGTCACCATCCTCAACCCCAGCTCCTCCAACTCGCACACCCGCGAATCCGAGCGCCCCAAGGCCGTGGACAACCTCCTCGACACCGGCGACTACGAGACCCTCGTCCACCGCCTGCTGCGCGAACTGCCCGACCACCGCATCCTCATCGGCGCGCCCCTCAAGCCCGGCGACCAGGCCAACCACGACGCTGCCGGCGCCCTGGCCCACCGGTTCGCCGACAACCCGCGCGTCGCCTGCCTGAACGACCTCACCACCCTGGGTGAGGGCCTGACCATGCGGGCCTTCGCCGCCGTCCTCGCCCAACCCTCCGTACGCCACATGGTCGGCAACTCCACCGGCTCCAACACCCACCTCGCCGCCACCCTGAACCTGCCCGCCGTCTCCATCGAGCGCTCCGCCGACGAAGACATCCGTGACAACTGGCGCGACCCCGCCCGCTGCCAGATGGGCTCCTTCCAGTGGCGCAACAATCACCCGAGCGCCGCCTCCTACCGGCTGCCCTGGAACCACCGCACCCCCCGCGGCGACGACGACCCCGCCCGCCACCACCACGAACAGCGCGACCACTGTCAGGCCATAGCCCAACTCACCCGCTGGCACACCGAACTACGTGAACACGGCCCGCAGACACCCTGGCTCCCGACCGGCCTCCACGTCACCAAGGCCGCCACCGCCATCGCCGACCCCCACCAGAGCCACGGCGGCTTCCTCACCTGGCAGCACCACGTGAAGACCGTCGCCACCTCCCTCACTCCCGAACAGCGCGCCCTCTACCTCGACTTCCACGACGAGGCGGACTACCTCCACACCACCGGTGCCCCCCGCCCGGCCAGTCTCATGGACTACCTCACCACCCTCACCCACCCCACCACCCACACCGCACCCAGCCACATCGCCCTCACCGACCCCGAGCGCCACACCATTCACACCCTCACCTCCACCTCCAACTTCGCCAAACTCACCGCAACCCTCGCCAGACGTGTCCAGCAACCGGTGTATCCCGAGTGACGGCAGCCGTCGGCGACCGACGAAGAGCCCGTCACCGAAACACTGCGGCCGCCGCCCGCCGCCCGGCGCGAGCACGCCGAAGCCCGCGCACACCAGGCCCGTGACCTGTACGTCGATCCCCGCCTCGGCCGCTCGGCCGCCATCTGCCACGCCTCGATGAGACTGTCCCGCGTCGGCCCGGCGGCAGGCGATGCACAAACCGCCGTCGCCCCAGGTATCGGCCCGCTCGTGCTCGGACCGCCGTTCGTCGGAGACTTCGCCCGGCAGCGGGTGCAGGCCGGACGGCGCCGCTCGTGGTCGGCCCGGACGGCAGGGCTTTGCGCGACGGCCCCCTCGAGAATCAGGTGCCGGAGTTGTCGACGAACCCCACGATATCGAGGTATTCGATTTCGGGCCGGACGCCGTAAATCCCCGTCACCTTTTCGACGAGCTCCTCCGTGAAGAAGGCGCGGGCCTTGTCCTCGTCATCCCACACGTAGAAATTCCTTGCCCGAACGCCGTCTTCGTCGAGCATGAAGCTCTTGAAGCGAAGGCCGGCCATGCCTTCGAACGGTCCTCGGAGTTCGCCGGCAATCCTTGAGAGAGTTGAACGATCGAACTTTTCGGTCTGCGCGAAAGTGACAAGCACGCCGATCATCGGGCCTCCTATTGATTGGGTGAGCAACGGTCGATCGAGTGATGTTAGAGGCGGATCCTAGTACACGCGGCCGGAAATTCTGGTCGTCAGGCCGCGAGTCGGACGCGCGGCTCGCGGTCGGTGATGCGGACCAGGAGCGCGGCGGTCTTTGCAGCGGCGATTCCAGCGACGCGACCAGGTCCACGATGGTGGCAACCCGGGCCCACCAGGCCGGAGAGCTGGGCGCGCCCCGCCCCCCGCGCCGGGGCGGCGGCGGGGCGCGCGCGGGGGCGCGCGCGCACCCCGCGGGGCGG
>NZ_JBHVUV010000043.1:0-51294 GCF_042883905.1 Kitasatospora sp. NPDC058170 | reverse complement strand
TTGACTTTTGGCACGCTGTTGAGTTCTCAAGGAACGGACACTTCCTTCGGTCTGCCTTCCAGCAGGCCCTCCGGGCGCTTCGTTCTTTCGTGTTTGAAGCTTATCAGATGTTTTCCGCTCCGTTTTCCGGAGTTTCATTCATCGGACTTGCTTTCCGCCGCCCCTCTCGGTGCGACTCCGGAACTGTACGGGGACGGGACCGTCACAAGCAAATCGCCCCCGCCCGGGCTTCCGGGCGGGGGCGATCGAGGTGCTCAGCGGACCTCGGTGATCTCCGGGCCGCGGGCGAAGGGGTCGAGCGCGGTGGTGCCGAAACGGCCGTCACCCTCGCCGGCAGCGGCGGCTGCCCCGCCACCGTCGGCGACCATCTGCGCGTCCTCGGGGAGCTTCAGCACGATCGGGTCGCGAGGCGCCATCGGGATCTCGCCGCGCACGACGACCGTCTGCTGGAACACCTGCTCCAGAATTCCGGCCATCTCGGGCTGCACGGCGGCCTGGCCCGAGATCACACCGCGCAGGAACCAGCGCGGTCCGTCGCAGCCGACGAAGCGGACCAGCTGAACACCCTGGGTGCCGTCCGGGAGCTGTACGGGGACCTGCGCGCGGAGGTGCCAGCCGAGCGGGCCCTCCTCCTCCTCGACGATGCCGCCCTGGGAGGTGATGCCGTTGGCGATCTCCTCGCGGACCTCGCCCCAGATGCCCTCGGACTTCGGGGCGGCGAAGGCCTGGAGCTGGATGGCGCTGTTGCCGAGGACAAGGGTCGCGGCCACGATCGAGTCGCCGGCCACCTCGACACGCAGTTCCATGCCCTCGACACCGGGAACCAGCAGGCCCCCGAGGTCGACGCGGCCCTCCTCCGGATTCTCCAGCTCGGAGAAGTCCCACGGGCCGTCCGGACGCGGGGCCGGCGGCAGACCGACCCGGTCCGTCGGGTCCAGCTCGGTCACGTTCTCGCTCTCGGCGGAACCTTCGACGTCATCGGCCGTCTCGTCGGCGCTGATGGCGTCGTCGGCGAGCTGCTCGACAGCGTCCTCGCTCTTCTGGCGACGACGGAACACGGTCACTGTCCTTCCCGGTCCAAGACCGATGCGAATACCTGCTCGGCTTCCTGCGAGGCCGCGGGCAGCCTAGACCGCGGCGTGGCCACCGGTCGACCCGAACCCGCCCTCGGCGCGTGCCGACCCGGGAAGTTCGGCCACCTCGTGGAAGCGGGCCTTCTCGACCTGCTGGATGACCAGCTGGGCGATCCGGTCCCCTCTGCGGAAGCTGACGGCTTCGCGCGGGTCCAGGTTGACGACGATCACCTTGATCTCTCCACGGTACCCGGCATCGACCGTCCCTGGGGCGTTCACCAGAGCAACTCCGCAACGAGCTGCGAGCCCGGACCGGGGGTGGACGAAGGCCGCGTAGCCGTCCGGCAGCGCGATGGCCACGCCGGTGGGCAGGACGGCCCGCTCGCCGGGGGCCAGTTCGGCATCGACGGTGGTCCGCAGATCGGCTCCCGCGTCACCGGGCTGCGCGTACTCGGGCAGCGGCAGCTCGGCGTCGATTCGCCTGATCAGGACGTCCACCGGCGGACGGGGGGTGGTGCTCAAGGGTTCACCTCAAAGGCTCGGGCGCGCTTCATCAGGTCGGGGTCGTCCAGGACCTTGTCGATGTCCTCGGGACGACCGTGCTTGGTGAAGTGTTCCAGCTTCACCTGGATGAAGAGTGCCTGCGCGCGCACCGCCACCGGTCCGTCCGGTCCACCGATGCGTGCCTCGCCGGCGCTGTAGATCTTGCGGCCGTGCACGCCGGTGACCCGTGCGCTCAGGTGCAGGACCGAGCCGACCGGCACCGGGCAGAGGAAGTCCGTCTCCAGCCGGCCGGTGACGGCGGGGGCGTGCAGCAGCCAGTTGAGCGTGCCGAGGGTCTCGTCCATCGCGGTGGTCAGCAGGCCGCCGTGGGCCAGGCCCGGGCCGCCCTGGTGCTCCGGGCCGACGGTGAACTCGGCGGTGACGTCGAGCCCTTCGCCGGCCACCGCGTCGATCCGCAGGCCACCGGGGTGCTGCGGGCCGCAGCCGAAGCAGTGCTCGTAGTGCGAGCCGAGCCGGGTGCCCGGGGCCGGAGCCTCCGGGGCGCGGGCCGGCAGCACGGCCTCCGGCGGCGGGGAGGTCGGCGACAGCCGGACGGCCTCCGGCGGGGCGGCGGGGGCCTGCGGGGCGTGAGCCTGCGCGGCGGGGGCCTGCGGGACCGACGACTGCGCGGCCGACGGCACGGACGGAGAGGCTATGGAACCGGTCACGGGAGCACCCTACCGACCGGTAGCCGACGGGTCGGCGGGGGTGCGGTCCCGTGCCGTCCGTTGCGGCGCCCACAATGGGGGCATGTACGACGAACGCCTCACCGTGCCGCGCTCCTGGTGGTTGCTCCCGGTCGCGATCGGGCTCACGCTCGCGTTGATCCTGCTGCGTCTCAGCGCGGTGGGCGCGCTGGTCGGGCTGGTGGTCGGCATCGCCGCCGGCGCCGCCGCGATCAGCAGTTACGGCTCCGCGCGGATCCGGGTGGTGCAGGGCTCCCTGGTGGCCGGCACGGCCCGGATCCCGGTCGACGCCCTCGGCACCGCGCACCCGCTGAGCCCGGCCGAGGCCGTGGCCTGGCGCGGACCGAAGTCCGATCCGCGCGCCTTCATGCTGCTGCGCAGCTACGTCCCGACCGCGCTGCGGGTCGAGGTCAGCGACCCGGCCGACCCGACGCCGTACCTCTACCTCTCGACCCGGTCGCCGATGAGGCTGGCCGAGGCGCTGGACGAGGCCCGCCGCGGCGCCCGGGCCTGACCCCCGCCCCCTCGGGCCCGTACGCGCCCCGGAGAGCCCCGTACGGGCCCGGAAAACGGAGAGGGACGGTTCCGCCTTCGCGGGACCGTCCCAGACACTCCGTACTGCGTGTTGCGTACTGCCTACTGCCCTGCGCGGCACTGCGTGCTGCGCCGGTCCTGCGTGACCACGTACTGCCGGTGCGTCCGCCTCGGCGTCCGCCGAAACTGCCGTCCGGCCCCGCTGCCCGGGGCCGGAAGGGGCGGTGTGCCGGACTCGCGGAGGCCGCGAGACCCGGACCATGGCCGCCCAGGTGCTCAGGCGCCGCAGTCCCGGCAGATCGGGTTGCCGTTCTTCTCGCTGTACAGCTGGCTGCGGTGGTGCACGAGGAAGCAGCTCATGCAGGTGAACTCATCGGCCTGGCGCGGCAGCACCCGGACGGAGAGCTCCTCGTTCGAGAGGTCGGCGCCGGGGAGTTCGAGGCCTTCCGCAGCCTCGAACTCGTCGACGTCCACCGAGCTGGTGCTCTTCTCGTTCCGCCGAGCCTTCAGTTCCTCGATGCTGTCCTCGTTGAGGTCGTCATCGGTCTTGCGCGGGGTGTCGTAGTCCGTTGCCATTTTTCGCTCTCCCCCTCCGGGTTGTGCGGTGTGTGCGGTATCTCCAGCGCACGTAACGCATGGGGGGTCGGTCTTGTGCCCGACCCGAGGCGGAGATTTTGCCTTACTTCAAGCCCTGTTACTCAATCGACACTCAGCCAGGGGTCCGTCGGGGTGATCGAATCGGGCTCGAAGGGCCTCACGCTGGGCCATCGCCGGCCTCCGGCTCAGCCTCGCCGGCGGACACTCACAGTGATCGGAAGCCCTGCGGCCGCCTGCCCATTCCCTTGCCCACCAGGGGCATCCGTCAACCCAGCAGGATGCCCCCGGCCGCCGATCCGATCACGGACGGCAACCGGGGGCTCCGGAATCATGATCACGCTCCGAGAGCATACCAACCCACGGAGCCACGCGGTGTGACCTTGGTCACGTTCTGAATCTTCCGGGGCAAATCGCGGAAAATCCACCCAACCGGAACAGCCCCGGACACGGGCCGCGAATCGCCTACTTGGCGGCCTCGCGAGCGGCCCGGCGGGCCAGCAGGGCGGCCTGGCGCTCGTCGAACCTGGTCGCCTGGGTGTCCAGCCCGTCGAGGAAGGCGCCGAGCTCCTGCTGGGCCTGCAGGCCCTCCGGGCCGAGGCCGCCGATCTCCATCACCCTGAGGTGGCGCAGCACCGGCTGCAGCACGTCGTCGTGGTGGATGCGCAGGTTGTAGACGCCGCCGATGGCGATCTGGACGGCGGCCCGCTCGAAGCCGGGGATGCCGTGGCCGGGCATCCGGAACTGGGTGACCACGTCCGAGACGGCCCGCATGGCCTGGTCCGGGGCGATCTCCAGGGCGGCCTTCAGCAGGTTCCGGTAGAAGACCATGTGCAGGTTCTCGTCGTTGGCGATCTTCGCGAGCAGCTGGTCGCAGAGCGGGTCGCCGGCGAAGTGGCCGGTGTTCCGGTGCGAGATGCGGGTCGCGAGCTCCTGGAAGGCCACGTACGCGACCGAGTGCAGCATGCTGTGCGCGTTGTCGGACTCGAAGCCCTCCGACATGTGGCTCATCCGCGCCCGCTCCAGCTCGTTCGGGTCGACGGCCCGGGTGGCGAGCAGGAAGTCGCGAATGGCTATTCCGTGCCGGCCCTCCTCGGCGGTCCAGCGGTGCACCCAGGTGCCCCAGGCGCCCTCGCGGCCGAACATGGTGGCGATCTCGTGGTGGTAGCTGGGGAGGTTGTCCTCGGTCAGCAGGTTGACCACCAGCGCCACCCGCCCGAGCGGGGTCACCTGGGACTGCTCCAGCGCCCAGGCCTCGCCGCCGAGCACGCCGTCGAAGTCGCGGCCCTGGCTCCACGGGACGAACTCGTGCGGCATCCAGTCCTTGGCGACCTTCAGGTGGCGGTTGAGCTCCTGCTCGACGACCTCTTCGAGGGCCATGATCAGCCGCGCGTCGGTCCAGGTGCTCGAGCCGGGCGAGGCGGTGCGCTGCACGGGGGCGATGGTCACGAGTCTTGCTCCTGGGGGACGGGCACGCGCTGGGACCGGCGCGTAGGGCGGCACGTCGGAGGACGCACTTACGGTTGCGTAGGTTACGACACCGTAAGTTTACTGGACCGGAAAAGACAAGCCGCCCCCGCCAGGCCTTATGTCGTCTTGACGGGCCTGGCGGGGGCGGCTCGGGATGGTCGGCGCACGGAGCGCACGGAGTGCAGGGCGCCCCGAAGGGCGTGGCGGGGCGTGTGGGGGCCCCGGGGGCCGGTCAGGCGCCCGGAATGCGGACGCGCATGGTGAGGCCGCCTCCGGGGCGCGGGGTGGCCTCGATGACCCCTCCGTGCGCGCGGACGACCGAGCGGACGATGGAGAGGCCGAGTCCGACGCCCTTGTCGCTGCGGGTGCGGTCGGCGCCCTTCACCCGGCGGAACGGCTCGAAGATGTGCTCCAGCTCGTAGCCGGGCACCACCGGGCCGGTGTTGGAGACCACCAGCTCGCCGCCGCCGGGCACCTCGGCGGTGGTGATCTCGACCCAGCCGTCCGCCGCGTTGTAGCGCACGGCGTTCTGCAGCAGGTTGAGCGCGATCCGCTCCAGCAGGATCCCGTTGCCGGAGACGGCGACCGGGTTGAGCTCGGCGCGCAGTTCGACCTCCCGCTTGCCGGCCTCGGCCCGGGTCTGCTCCAGCGCACGGGCGGCCACCTCGGAGAGCTCGACCGCGCGGCGGTCGGTCAGCTCGTTGTCGCTGCGGGCGAGCAGCAGCAGGCCCTCCACCAGCTGTTCGCTGCGCTCGTTGGTCGCCAGCAGGGTCTTGCCGAGCTGCTGGAGGTCGGGCGAGGCCGCGGGGTCGGAGAGCTGGACCTCCAGCAGGGTGCGGTTGATCGCCAACGGGGTCCGCAGCTCGTGCGAGGCGTTGGCGACGAAGCGGCGCTGGGAGTCGAAGGAGCGGTCCAGCCGGTCCAGCATGTCGTCGAAGGTGTCGGCGAGCTCCTTGAGCTCGTCGTCCGGGCCGTCCAGCTCGATCCGCCGGTGCAGGTCGGAGGTGGCCACCTCGCGGGCGGTGCGGGTGATCCGGCCGAGCGGGCGCAGCACCCGGCCGGCCATCGCGTAGCCGGCCGCGAAGGCGATCACGGCGAGGCAGACCAGCACGGTGAGGGACTTGCGCAGCAGGGTGTTGAGGGCCGCGTTGGACTTGAGGCCGTGGCTGTTGGCGATGACCTGGTTGAACTGGTCCGAGGTCATCGGCACGCGGTTGACGTAGATGTCGCCGTCGAACTTGAACGGCGGCGGCTGGACGTCGTGCAGGGCCTGCCGGACGAAGAAGTACATCAGCAGCAGCAGGACCACGCCCGCCATCAGGAACATCCCGCCGTAGAGCAGCGTGAGCCGGATCCGGATGGTCGGGCGGAACGGCAGCCAGGCGAGCATGCCGTCGCCCGGGACATAGCTCTCGTCCGAGGCCTGGTCCAGCCGGGGCGCACGCGGCGGGTGCGCGGGTCTGGGCGGGACGGACGTGGGCGCGGCGGGCCTGGGCGGCACGGCTCGCGGGCCGCCGGCGGGCGCGCCGGAGGGCCCGCCGGCCGGGGGCGGGGTGGTCATGGTTGTCCTCTCCGAGCGTCCGCCGGGGGGGCGGGCGCGGCACGGGCGGATCCGGCGGATCCGGCGGATCCGGCGGTTCGGCTGGTGGCTCCGGTCGGATCCGGTCAGATCCGGTAGCCGGACCCGGGGACGGTGACGATCACCGGCGGGTCGCCGAGCTTGCGGCGCAGCGTCATCACGGTGACGCGCACGACGTTGGTGAACGGGTCGGTGTGCTCGTCCCAGGCCTTCTCCAGCAGCTGCTCGGCGGAGACGACGGCGCCGCCGGCCCGCATCAGCACCTCCAGGACGGCGAACTCCTTGGGGGCCAGCTGGACGGTCCGGCCGTCGCGGATCACCTCGCGGCGGCCGGGGTCGACCGAGATGCCCGCGCGTTCCAGGACGGGCGGCAGCGGGACGGTCGCCCGGCGGCCCAGCGCCCTTACCCGGGCGACGAGTTCGCTGAAGGCGAACGGCTTCGGAAGGTAGTCGTCCGCGCCGATCTCCAGGCCCTCGACCCGGTCGCTGATGTCGCCGGAGGCGGTCAGCATGATCACCCGGGTGGCCAGGCCCTGGTCGACCACGCTGCGGCAGACGTCGTCGCCGTGGACCAGGGGGAGGTCGCGGTCGAGGACGACCACGTCGTAGTCGTTGACCGCGATGCGCTGGAGCGCGGCCTCCCCGTCGTACACCACGTCGACGGCCATCGCCTCGCGGCGCAGGCCGGTGGCGACAGCCTCGGCGAGCAGCTGCTCGTCCTCGACGACGAGAACCCGCACGGTCGTTGTCCCTTCTCCAGGCCGGCCCCGGAAACGGACGCGCGGCTCCGACGGTGCCTCCATCCTGCCTGGTCCTGCGGTAAAGCAGCGATAAGCTGCCCCGGAGGCACGGGTGCGCGGGCGGTCCCGCCCACGGTTCGTGCCGGAAACAGTCCGCTTGGACTGTGACACAGGCAACTTTCTCGCCCGGGGAGGTTTCCCCGACCCCGGGGCGGGGAGGACAGCTGCACACCCGCGATCTGGCCATCGGCCGATCGCACCCACCCGCCGTGCGTTCATCCGCGCCGGCCCTGGGGCTGGGGCGTCACCGGGAGCGGCCACGGGCCGTCTCCGCGCCCGACCGGAGATCTCCACCTGCCGGCTCGGACGCGTCCGCTGACCACCGCGTCCCGGGGCGGGGGACGCACGAACGTGCACGTCCGACACAGTAAGGGGGCCCGTATGGACGCCTTCACCGCCGGAATCCTGCAGCGCATAGCCAACGCCGAGCAGGACCTGCACCGCGCGATCGAGGCCGGGGACGAATTCCTGGCCGAGGTGGAGCAGTCCGAGCTGGACGACCTCCGCCGGCTCGCCGCCGAACACGGCGTGGACACGGTACTGGAGCGCCACCGCACCGCTGCCTGACCGCCCACCGACCCGACGCCGGTCCTCCCGGCACCAGCGGCCCTGTGGGGGCCGTGCGAAACCCCAAGCCCTGGCATCTCCCGCATGCCAGGGCTCTTCGCTGCCCCGACCCCGCCCGGACGGTACCGGCGGGGTCGGGGCGGCCGCGTCGGGCCCGGGCTCGTCAGGCCCAGGCGCGCAGCTCCGCCAGGCGGTCCTGGAGCGGCTGATAGACGCCGGGGGCGGCGGCGACGGTCAGTTCGCCGTCCGGGCCGTGCCCGGGGCGGCCGCCGACCAGGGCGCCGGCCTCGGCGGCGATCAGGCAGCCCGCCGCGCGGTCCCAGGGGGCGAGGCCGCGCTCGTAGTAGCCGTCCAGTCGCCCGGCGGCGACGTCGCAGAGGTCCACGGCGGCGGCCCCGCCGCGCCGGATGTCGCGCACCTCGGGCATCAGCGCGAGCAGCACCTCGGCCTGCCGGACCCGCACCGACTGCACGTAGCCGAAGCCGGTGCCGATCAGCGCCTGGCCCCACGGCGGGGCCGGGCGGACGGCGACCGGCCGGCCGTCCAGGTGGGCGCCGCGGCCGGTCACCGCGTGGAACAGCTCGCCGCGCACCGGGGCGTACACCACGCCGACGACCACCCGGCCGTCCAGCTCGGCGGCCACGCTGACGGCCCAGGACGGCAGTCCGTAGAGGTAGTTGACGGTGCCGTCGAGCGGGTCGACGACCCAGCGCACCCCGCTGGTGCCCGGGCGCTCGGATCCCTCCTCGCCGAGGTAGCCGTCGTCCGGCCGGCGGCGGGTGATCAGCTCCAGTACGAGCTTCTCGGAGGCGAGGTCCATCTCGGTGACCACGTCGACCGGGCTGCTCTTGGTGTCGGCCACGCCCAGGTCGGCCGGGCGGCCGTCGCGCAGCAGGGCGCCCGCCTGCCGGGCGGCGTCCAGGGCGACGTCGAGCAGTTCGTCGAGCAGTTCGGGGCTGGGCACGGTGGGCACGGGGTCCTCCGGAGGACGGGAAGGGGTCAGCGCTCGGCGGCGGCCGGGCGCGGGGCGCGCGGGTTGGGGCAGCAGGCCACCGCGCAGACGTCGTGGCCGGCGCCGAGCCGGCCGAGGGCGCAGCGGGCGGGGTCCTCGCCGCGCTCGGCGGCGGCCCGCTCCAGGACGAGTTCGCGGACGGCGGCGGTGAAGCGGGGGTCGGCGCCGACGGTGGCGGCTCGGCCGACCGGCAGGCCGAGTTCGGCGGCCTTGGCGACGGCCTCGGTGTCCAGGTCGTACTTCACCTCCATGTGGTCGGAGACGAAGCCGATCGGGACCATCACCACGGCCGGGGCGCCGTCGGCGTGCTGGGCCTCCAGGTGGTCGCAGATGTCGGGTTCCAGCCACGGGGTGTGCGGGGCCCCGCTGCGGCTCTGGAAGACCAGCTCGCACGGGCGGTCGGCGACCCCGGTGCGCTCGGCGACGCCGGCGGCGATCAGCCGTGCGACGTCGAGGTGCTGGGCGACGTACGCCCCGCCGGGCCGCCCGCGGGCCGGGTCGTCGGGCGCCCCGGAGCTCTCGGCCATGGCCTCCGGGATGGAGTGGGTGGTGAAGGCCAGCCGGGCGCCGTCCCGGACCTCGGCGGGCAGTGCGGCCAGTGCGGTCACGGTGGCGTCGATCATCGGCTCGACGAAGCCGGGGTGGTTGTAGAAGTGCCGCAGCTTGTCCACCCGCAGCTCGGGCAGGCCCTCCTCGGCGAGCACGGCGAGCGCGTCGGCGAGGTTCTCCCGGTACTGGCGGCAGCCGGAGTACCCGGCGTAGGCGCTGGTGGCGAGGACGGCGACCCGGCGGTGCCCGTCGGCGGCGATCTCGCGCAGGGTGTCGACCAGGTGGGGCGCCCAGTTGCGGTTGCCCCAGTAGACCGGCAGGTCGAGGCCGTGCTCGGCGAAGTCCTTGCGCAGCGCGGCCAGCAGCTCCCGGTTCTGCTCGTTGATCGGGCTGACCCCGCCGAACAGGAAGTAGTGCTTGCCGACCTCCTTCAACCGCTCCTTCGGGATGCCCCGGCCCCTGGTCACGTTCTCCAGGAACGGGACGACGTCCTCGGGGGCCTCGGGCCCGCCGAAGGAGAGCAGAAGCAGGGCGTCGTAGGGCTTCGTCGCAGCGGAACCGGCGCCGGGGGGTGAGGGATTGCGCACGTCGGACATGGGACCGATCCTGCCATTGAGGGCCCGGACGGCGTGGGCGGGGCCGCGCCGGGTGTCCGGAAAATACCGTTTGCCAAGGTACGTAAGCTGTGTGGGCCAGCCTCGTTCCTTACTCCCGACGGAGCTCCCGTGCTGTCCAGCTACCGCCAGATATTCGCCGCCCCCGGCAGTCTGGCCTTCTCCTCCACCGGATTCGTGTCCCGGTTGCCGATCTCCATGACCGGCATCGGCATCGTGACCATGCTCTCCCAGTTGAGAGGCTCGTACGGGGTCGCGGGCCTGGTCTCGGCGACGCTGGCGGTGTCCGCCGCGGTGCTGGGGCCGCAGGTCTCCCGGCTGGTGGACCGCCACGGACAGCGCCGGATCGTCCTGCCCGCCACCGCGGTCACCGTCGTCGCCGCGGTCGGGCTGCTGCTCTGCGCCCGGCTGGAGGCGCCGGACTGGACGCTGTTCGTCTTCGCGGCCGGCATGGGCGTGATGCCCAGCACCGGCGCGATGGTCCGGGCCCGCTGGGCGCACCTCTACCGGGACGACGCGCCCAAGCTGCACACCGCGTACTCCTTCGAGGCCGTGGTCGACGAGATCTGCTTCATCGTCGGTCCGATCCTCTCCATCGGGCTGGCCACCGCCGTCTTCCCGGAGGCCGGCGTGCTGCTCGCCGGCGTCTTCCTCGCGGTGGGCGTGGTGCTGTTCGCCGGGCAGCGCTCCACCGAGCCCCCGGTCCACCCGGCCGCGCGGCACGCCGGCAGCTCGGTGATCCTCAACCGCGGCCTGCAGGTGCTGATCCTGACCTTCGTCGCCACCGGCGCGATCTTCGGCTCGGTCGAGGTCGTCACCGTCGCCTACGCGGACGCCCAGGGCCACAAGCCGGTCGCCAGCGTGGTCCTCGCCCTCTGGGCGCTCGGCTCCTGCGTGGCCGGCGTGGTGTTCGGAACGCTCAAGCTCAAGGGCTCGATGGCCGGCCGCTTCTTCGGCGGCGTCCTGTTCATGGCGCTCAGCATGGCGCCGCTGCTGCTGGTGGCCGAGTCGGTGCACGGGGTCGGCGGGCTGATCGCGGTCGGCGCCGCACTGCTGGTCGCCGGTATCGCCATCTCCCCCACCCTGATCACCGCGATGGCCCTGGTCGAGCGGCTCGTCCCGGCCTCCCAGCTGACCGAGGGGATGACCTGGACGACGACCGGGCTCGCCCTCGGCGTCGCGGTCGGCTCCTCGGCCGGCGGCTGGGTCGTGGACGCGGCCGGCGCCCCCGCCGGATACTGGGTCCCGGTGACGGCCGGGGCGTTCGGCGTGCTCACCGCCCTGGTCGGACTGGGCCGCCTGCGGGCCGGTCTGTCCTCCGCCGAGGCCGGACAGGACTCCGCGCAGACCGTAGACCTCGAACGGTGAACTGACTACTCTCCTGCCTACTCGCGGGTCTACCCGCGGGTAGGAGGTCCGGTGCGGGCCCCGCCGGGCTCGCCGGGGTCCTCACCGGACCCCTCGGCGGCCGTGGCCGCCCCCGGAGCGCGCCGACACGTTCGGCCACGGAGCAGGAGGCACCGCATGCCCCAGGCCAGTACCGCACCCCGCACCCGCTGGACCAACTGGGCCGGCAACCAGAGCGCCCACCCGGCCAAGGTGGTCACCCCTGGCACCGCGGAGGAGCTGGCCAAGGAGATCCTGCGCGCCGCCGACCAGGGCCGGACCGTCAAGGCGGTCGGCTCCGGCCACTCCTTCACCTCGATCGCCGCGCCCGGGGACGGCGTCCTGGTCCGCCCGTACGCGATGACCGCCGTCCGCGGGATCGACCGCGAGGCCGGCACCATCACCGTCGAGGCCGGCCTCCCGCTGGCCCGGCTCAACCGGGTGCTCGCCTCGGCCGGCCTCTCGCTCGCCAACATGGGCGACATCGAGGTGCAGACCGTCGCGGGCGCCACCAGCACCGGCACCCACGGCACCGGCCGCGACTCCGGCTCGCTCGCCGCCCAGATCCGCGCGCTGGAGATCGTCCTCGCCGACGGCAGCGTGCGGCGCTGCTCGGCCACCGAGGACCCCCGGCTGTTCCAGGGCGCCCGGCTCGGCCTCGGCTCGCTCGGCGTGATCACCGCGCTCACCCTCGCCGTCGAACCGGCCTTCCTGCTCACCGCCCACGAACAGCCGATGCGCTTCGACGAGGTGCTCGACCGGCTCGACGACCTCACCGCCGTCAACGAGCACTTCGAGTTCTACTGGTTCCCGCACACCGACCGCTGCTCCACCAAGCGCAACAACCGCAGCCAGGGGCCGGCCGCCCCGCTGCCCCGCTTCAAGGAGTGGCTGGAGGACGACTTCCTCTCGAACACCGTCTGGGAGGGGGTCTGCCGGATCGGCCGCCGGTTCCCCGCCGCCGTGCCCTCGATCGCCTCCTTCGCCAGCCGCGCCTGGTCCGAGCGCACCTTCACCGACACCGCGTACAAGGTGTTCACCAGCCCGCGCAAGGTCCGCTTCATCGAGATGGAGTACGCCGTACCGCGCGAGGCCGTCGCCGAGGTGCTGCGCGAGCTCAGGACGATGATCGAGCGCTCCGACTGGCGGATCAGCTTCCCGGTCGAGGTGCGGTTCGCCCCCGCCGACGACCTCTGGCTCTCCACCGCCCACGGCCGCGACACCGCCTACATCGCCGTCCACCTCTACCGGGGCACCGCCGAGCAGGGCTACTTCACCGAGGTGGAGAAGCTGATGACCGCCCACCGCGGCCGCCCGCACTGGGGCAAGCTGCACACCCGCGACGCCGGGTACCTCGCCGGGGTCTACCCGCGCTTCGCCGAGTTCACGGCCCTGCGCGACGAGCTCGACCCCCGGCGCGTGTTCGGCAACGACTACCTCCGCCGGGTGCTGGGAGGCTGAGCCTAGGGCGTGGCCCCGACGCCCGCACCGACCGCGGCACTCGGGGCGGGCGGCTGCGGGGTCGGCCGGCCGGCGGCCGGCGAGGCGGCGCCGCCCGAGGGGGACGGCCCGGCGGACGGACCGGCGGACGGCGTCGGGCTCGGACCGGCCGAGGGCGACGCCTGGCCGCTGCTCCCCGCGCTCCGGCTCGCGCTCGCACTCGCACTCGGCTCCGGCCGCTCCGAGGCCGGGGCCGAGGCCCCGCCGCTCGCTCCGGAGGACGGCGACGCCCCGGAACCGCTCCCGCCCTGGGACGACGCACCGGACGGAGCACCCGAAGACGCCCCGGACGGAACGGCGGACGGACCGTGCGAGGGGTCGCCGGCCGGCCGGTCCGCCGACTTCGGGCCGACGGTGCCGCCCAGCGAGGTGCCGCTGCCCGACCCGCCCTGCACCGTGGCCGACACCGGCTGGCCGGTGGCCAGTTCGAAGGCGAGTATCGGCGCCATCGCCAGCACGAACACCAGCGAGGACATCGCCGCGTAGGTCTTCCAGGTCCACCGCCGACGCGCCCGGACCACCCGCGGTTCGCTCCACTCCGAGGAGAGCGCCGGCGCGGGCCTCCCGACCGCAGGGCCGGTCCGGTCGGTCGGCCCGGCCGGGGCGGCGGGTCCGGCGGGTTCGGCAGGCACCTGGCGCAGGCCGTTCACCGTCTGCACGGGTACGCGGTCCACCGCCTCGCGCAGCTGTTCGCCGGTGCGCCGGAAGAGGTGCTGGAACAGCGCACCGCCGGTGGTCGCTCCGACACTCACCACCGCCGCGCCCAGAATCGTTCCGTAGACGCCGAGTTCGGAGGCGAGTACCGCCCCCACCACGGCGGCCAGCGCACTCGCCGCGACCTGAGCCACACTCAGATCAATTCGCCTGCGACCTTCCCTGCCCCCCTCCTCGGCGGGCTTCTCCTTCGGCATCGACATCCCTCGGTCAGTACGACTGCTCTTCGAACAAGTCACTCCATCTTGCCCAAAGAAGGACACAAGGGTCGAAAATGCGGTTCTGCGCGCTCGATATATGTGAAGATGATCACCGTGCAGCGGCCAGTCGTCGGCCATGGGGTGTGCACGCTCTTGAGATTCCCGTGAATCACGGGAGACTTGAGCGGCGAGCCGCCCCTCCGGATGCCACGAATGGAGTACTGTTCGTAAAGCCTGAGCCTTGGGTCGACTTGTCGACTGCCTATCAACTGGCATATTGACAAAGAGCCACGGTGCAGGCACGCACGGCGACGCCCGTCCCGGATCGTCGCGTCACTGCGCGTGCGAGGACGGCCGGGACACCCAGACGCGACGTCGACGGATGACGTGGCAAAAAGGCAACCGTGCCACAGCGGCGTTCTCGGGCGTAAGCCCGACACGCCGGGGAACTCAGCAAGGTTGTGGCCAGTCGCGAGTGGGCAGGCCACACTCAGTACGGGAGCAGCGACGCAGGTGACGTCGGCAGGCACCACCCGGGAGGTAACCGTGCCCGAACTGCGGGTTGTGGCCGTCAGCAACGACGGCACACGGCTGGTGCTCAAGGCCGCCGACAGCACGGAGTACACCCTCCCCATCGACGAGCGGCTGCGCGCCGCCATCCGTGGTGACCGTCCGCGCCTCGGCCAGATCGAGATCGAGGTGGAGAGCCACCTCCGCCCCCGTGACATCCAGGCCCGGATACGAGCCGGTGCCTCCGCCGAGGAGGTCGCACAGGCCGCCGGCATCTCCGTCGACCGGGTCCGCCGCTTCGAGGGACCGGTGCTCGCCGAACGCGCCTTCATGGCCGAGCGGGCCCGCAAGACCGCGATCCGCCGTCACGGCGAGTCCACCGGACCGCAGCTGGGCGAGGCCGTCGCCGAGCGGCTCGCGCTGCGCGGCGCCGAGAAGGACACCGAGCGCTGGGACTCCTGGCGGCGCGACGACGGCACCTGGGAGGTCATCCTCTCCTACCGGGCCGACGACGAGGGCCGCAGTGCGTCCTGGACGTACGACCCGCCCCGGCGCCTGGTCCAGCCGAACGACGACGAGGCCCGTGCGCTGATCGGCGAGAACGTCGAGCGGGAGGAGGAGTCGATCTTCCCGTTCATCCCGCGGATCGCCCGGCTCCCCCAGGACCGGCCGCTGCGCCCGATGATCGACCGGCCCTCCGCCGACCGCATCATGTCGGCCCGCGAGGTACGCGAGTCCCGCGAGGCCACCGCCGACAACCGGGACTCGCTGACCAGCCTGCTCGACGTCGTCCCCGCCTTCCGCGGTGACCTCGCGGTCGGCCCCGCCCCGATCGAACCGGTGCCCGTCGAGGTCGCCGAGGAGGCGGAGGAGCCGGCAGCGGCCGCGGCGGCCGCCGCCCCGGCGGTCGGCGCGGGTTCGGCCTACGCGGACATCCTGATGCCGCGCGCGGTCGCCCCGCACCGGGAGCGGCTGGTCGGCACGACGGACCGTCAGGCCGAGGCGGACGGCGTCCGGCCGGGCCGCCGGGCCACGGTGCCGAGCTGGGACGAGATCGTCTTCGGCAGCCGGCGCAAGAAGCAGGAGTAACAGGAGCAACAGGCAGGAAGGGAGCGGGAGGTCGGCCCACGCCGACCTCCCGCTCCCTTTCCGTGCGCCGCGCCGGTCCGCCCCGGCGCCGGAGGTCAGCCCGGCTGGTCGGTGACCGCCACCGGGCGGCTCTCGTCGCTGGACCACTCGCTCCACGAACCCGGGTACAGGGTGGCCGGCAGGCCCGCCACCGCCAGGGCGAGGATCTGGTGCGCGGCCGTCACACCCGAACCGCAGTAGACCGCGAGCTCGCGCTCCCCCGCGCCCAGCGCCCGGAACCGCTCCGCCAGTTCGGCGGCCGGCCGGAACCTCCCGTCCGGGCCGACGTTCTCGGTGGTCGGCGCGGAGACCGCCCCCGGGATGTGCCCGGCGCGCGGGTCGATCGGCTCGGTCTCGCCCCGGTACCGCTCCCCCGCACGGGCGTCCAGCAGCAGCCCGGTCCGGGCCAGCGCGGCGGCGCCGTCGCCGTCCACCGTCGGCAGCTGCCCCGGCACCGGCTTGAAGTCGCCCGCCTCGACCGGCGGCACCTCGGTGGCCACCGGCAGCCCGGCCTCCTGCCAGGCCGCGAACCCGCCGTCCAGCACCCGCACATCGGGATGCCCGGCCCAGCGCAGCAGCCACCAGGCCCGCCCGGCCGCCAGCGAGGTCGCGCCGTCGTACACCACCACCGGCCGGTCGGCCGAGACGCCGAAGCGGCGCAGCGCGGCGCCGAACTCCTCGGTGTCCGGCAGCGGGTGGCGCCCGCCCCGCCCGGGCGGGCCGGCCGGAGCCGCGAGCTCGCCGTCCAGGGAGACGAAGTGGGCACCGGGCAGGTGTCCGGCCGCGTAGTCCTCGATGCCGGGCGGGCCGCCGAGCTGCCAGCGCACGTCGAGCAGGACCGGCGGGCGGGCGGAGCCGAGCGCCTCGTTCAGCGCGGCCGCCGAGATCAGCGGGGAACCGTCGTTGTTGGTGGTCATGGCGGTCATTCTCGCGCAGCGCAGCGGCCCCGGAGCTCTTTGTGCGGTCTTTGCCGGACTTTCCGCGCGGCCCGAGGGTTCGACGCGCCCCAGGGTGGAAGCATCACCCCCACGTGCGCAGTTCCGTGCGCCGACCGCCCGTTGAGGAGGCCCGCATGCCCGCGGTGAAGCTCCGTCTGGCCCAGGGCACGCCGTGCTGGGTCAGTCTGATGACCGACGACCTGGCCGGTGCCCGCGCGTTCTACGGCGAGCTGCTCGGCTGGACCTACACCCCGGGGCCGACCGGGCTCGGCGACTACGTCCGGGCGGAGCTGGACGGCGCACCGGTCGCCGGCCTCGGGGTCGCCTCGGTGGCGGGCTTCCCGGTGCAGTGGACCACGTACTTCGCGGCGGACAGCGCCGACGAGGTGGCCCAGCGGGTGCGGGAGTGCGGCGGCACGGTCGCGGTCGGGCCGCTGCAGTCGGAGCGGGCCGGGCGGCTGGCGATCGCCGCCGACCTGTCCGGCGCGGTGTTCGGACTCTGGCAGGGCGAGGAGCACCTGGGCCGGGAGGCGGGCCCCGAGCCCGGCGGTCCGGCCTGGGTCGAACTGCTCGCCGCGGACGAGGAGGGCGCGGCCGCCTTCTACTCCACCGTGCTCGGCCGACCGGTGGCGCCGGCCGGGGAGGACGCCGCGCTGCTGGTGGACGGGCGGCCGGTGGCCGGGATCCGCCACGGCCGCGAACTGCGCGGCCACCCGCCGCGCTGGCGGGTCCACTTCGCCGTGCGGGACGCCGATCTGACGGCCCGTCGGGCCGTCGAGCTGGGCGGATCCGTGCTGGTGGAGCCGCACGGCACCGGGCGCGGACGGGTCGCCCGGCTGGCCGACCCGCGGGGCGGCCACTTCTCGGTGGTCGAGCCGCGGTAGCCGGGTCGCGGTGGCCGGGCCTCAGGCCTGCTGCTCCTCGAAGGGCAGGACGTCCGGGGAGAGCACCGAGGCGCGGGCGGTGGCGGCGGTCAGCCGGCGGCGGTGGTGGCGGCGGCAGAGCACCTCGTAGCCGACCTCGTCCTCGCTCACCGTGATGTCGCCGATCACGACCTGGGCGCCCTCGACCACCATCACCCCGCCGACCGTACGGGCGTTGTGGGTGGCGCGGGCACCGCACCAGCACAGGGCCTCGACCTGGAGCACCTCGACCCGGTCGGCGAGTTCGATCAGCCGCTGGGAGCCGGGGAACAGCCGGGTGCGGAAGTCGGTGGTGATGCCGAAGGTGAAGACGTCGATGCCGAGTTCGTCGACCACCCGGGCCAGCTGGTCGACCTGCTCGGCGGCGAAGAACTGGGCCTCGTCGCAGATCAGGTAGTCCACCCGGCCGCCGGCCGAGAGCCGGTGCACGACATGGGCGTGGAAGTCGAAGTCGTCCGCCACCTCGACCGCCTCGGCCTGCAGGCCGAGCCGGCTGGAGATGGTGGCCGCGCCGGCCCGGTCGTTGCGGGTGAGGATGACCCCCTGCCGGCCGCGGGCGGCGTGGTTGTGGTCCATCTGGAGCGCGAGCGTCGACTTCCCGCAGTCCATCGTGCCCGAGAAGAACACCAGTTCAGCCATGGGTGGTGCAGAGGCCTTTCAGATCAGGGAGGTTCGGGCGCGGGTCACGGGCGCACTTCGAGCAGCGGCACGAACTGCTCCACCGGGGTCATCGAACCGTGCAGGCCGATCATCGCGGACTCGCCGGGCTCGTTGCGGGAGGCGATCACCGCGATGTCGTCGCGGGCCGCCGCGACCACGTCGCCGATCCGGTGGTAGACGCGGTCGTCCACCGCCGGGCCGAACCAGCCGGCCGCGATCGCCTCGTCCCGGGTGGCCACCCACATCCGGTCGCCGAGCACCTCGCTCCACACCGTGTGGACGTCGCCGGCCGCCCCCGGCACCGCGTAGACGTGCCGGGCCCGGCCCTCGCCGCCGAGCAGGGCGACGCCCGCGCCGAGCTCCCAGTCCTCGTCGAAGTCGATCCGGTCCTCGGGCGCGATGTCGATCATGCCGTGGTCGGCGGTCACGTACATCGCGGAGCGCGGCGGCAGCTGCTCGGCGAGCCTGCGGGCGAGGCGGTCGACCGCGTCCAGCGTCATCCGCCACTCGTCGGAGTCCACTCCGAAGCGGTGCCCCGCGCCGTCCAGCTCGCTCACGTAGGTGTAGACGAGCGCCCGGTCGTGCTCGGCCATCCAGCGGGCGGCCTGGTCCATCCGCTCCTCGCCGGTGGTCCGGCCGAGGAAGGAGCCGCCGGAGAGCGCCACCCTGGTCAGCGGGGTCTGCGCGAACAGCGGGGAGGAGACCTGGGCGGTCGCCACCCCGGCCGCGTGGGTCTGCTCGAAGACCGTCGGGTACGGCTGCCAGAGCGCCGGATCGGTGTGCGGCTGCCAGCGCAGCTGGTTCATCAGGTACCCGGCGCCCGGCACCGCCACCGTGTACCCGGCCAGGCCGTGCAGGCCCGGCGGGGTGCCGGTGCCGACCGAGGCGAGCGAGGTCGCGGTGGTGGAGGGGAAGCCGGCGGTCAGCGGGCGGCCGGTGCCGCCGAGCGAGCCGGCCGTCAGCGAGGAGAGGAACGGCGCGTACTCGGGGTGGCGCAGCAGCAGCTCCCAGCCGAGGCCGTCGACCAGGAAGACCACCACCCGGTCGGCCGGCGCCATCGGCAGCGTGGCGGAGAACCCGGGCACCCCGAGCCCGGCCGCGACCGAGGGCAGCAGGTCGCAGAGCGAACCGCTGCCGTACGGGGGCGCGGGGGCGGTGGCGGGGTCGAGGATCTCGAAGGAGTCGTAGCCGTCGGCGGGTGCGAAGGACATCGTGGCGGGTCTGGCTTCCTGGCTTTCGGTAAGGGCTCTGCTCAGACCCGGTTGGTGATCGTGGCGTCGGACAGCGCCCTGGCGAACAGCAGCGCCTGGGCGACCGTCTCCGGGCCGTCCCCCGCCTCGCTGACCCGAAGTGACAGGTCGTCAGCGGTGGCGGAGCCGGTGTAGCCGTGGTCCGCCTCGCAGTTCGGGTCGGAGCAGCCGGCCGGCTCCAGGTCCAGGCGCTGCACCGCGCCCCAGCCGATGGTCAGCACCACCTCGCGGGGCAGGGTGCCCGGGGTGTACGTCTCCGGGTTGGCGACCATCCGGCTCAGCACGACCGAGCCGATCCGGTCCAGGCGCACGCTCTCGGTGGAGGTGGTCGCGTAGGGGACGGCCGGGCCGGACTCGCCGCCGGACTGCTCGTCGGTGTGGCTCACCACGAAGCGGGTCGGGGTCAGCACCAGCACGGTCACGTGCCGGCGGACCTCGTTGGCGTCGAAGGTGGTCTCCTGGTGCACCAGGTAGGAGCTGATCGGCTCGGGGCCCACCGCGGACTCGACCGCCTCGGACACCAGGGCCGGGTAGTAGCCGCTGCGCTCGATCGCCGAGCGCAGGTCCTGAGTGGTGGTGGTACCGGTCTTGGCCATAACTCCATCCTGGCATGGTCCGCCGACGAAGCGGGCGGCACGGCGCCGAGCTTCCGGACAAGAGCGCCCCCGGGCAGGGCGCAACCTAGGAAGGTTACAGGGTGCTCATGGCGCGCGGGCCCAGATCACTGCGGACCGGCAGGGGCGCGATCCGTACCCGCGCCCCCAGGATCGCCAGCCCGTGCGGGGCCACGACCACGGGTTCGAGGTCCACCGAGGCGACCTCGGGGAGGTCGTCCACCAGCCGGGAGACCCTCAGCAGCAGCTCCTCCAGGGCGTCGGTGTCCACCGCCTCGGCGCCGCGCCAGCCGAACAGCAGCGGGGCCGCCCGTACCTCGCGGATCAGCCCGGCGACGTCCTGGTCGGTGGCGGGGACCAGCCGGTGGGCGACGTCGCCGAGCAGCTCGGCGGGGGCCCCGGCCAGGCCGAAGGAGAGGATCGCGCCGACCGCCGGGTCGACGGTGGCGCCGATCACGGTGTCCACGCCGCGCGGGGCGAGGCGCTGCACCACCAGCTCCGCCTGGGCGGCGCCGCCGAGCAGCACGTCCAGTTCGCGGTGGGCGCGGCGCAGGCCCGGCTCGCCGGTCAGGTCCAGCCGGACGCTGCCGAGGTCGGGGCGGTGGCGCAGGTGCCGGGCGGTGGCCTTGACGGCGACCGGGTAGCCGAGGACGGCGGCCGCCCGGACGGCGCTCTCCTCGTCGGGTGCGGGCAGCGTCGGGTGGACGTCGACGCCGTAGTGGGCGAGCAGCGCGGCGGCGTCCGCGTCGGGGAGGGTGATCCGCGCCCCGCCGGGCTGGGTGCGGGCCGCGATCGCGGTGCGGGTGCCGAGCGCCGCCTCGACCAGGGCGCGGGCCCCGGCCTCGTCGATCCGGTCCAGCTCGGGGACCCTGGCGGTCTCCTCGGCCTCGGCCATCCGGCGGCGCCAGTCGGCGTAGTGGACGGCGTGCGCGAGGGCGCGGACGGCCCGCTCGGGCGCCGGGTAGGCGGGGATGCCTCCCGGGCGCAGCCGGGCCGGCAGGTCGGTCAGCGCCAGGTGGGCGAGCACCAGGGGTTTGCCCAACTCCTTCGCCCGCTGCCCGGCTTCGAGGAGGGCGGCGGCGATCTCCGGATCGTCCGAGCCCATCTCGGGGTCGTCCGGGCCGGTCAGCCGGCCGCCCATGAAGGCGTGTGCGGAGGTGCCGATCGGCGGGATGGCGACGGCGATCACCGCGTCCACGGCCGGGTCGGAGAGTGCCACGTCCAGGGCGATCCGGAAGTTCTCGCCGGTCGCGGCGGTGGTCAGGTCGACGGGGGTGCGCGGGCGCAGGCCTGCGCTCAGGCAGGCGTCGTGGGTGAGCAGGCCGAGCGAGTCGGAGTTGCCGACGACGGCGACCCGGTCGCCGGGCGGCAGCGGCTGCAGGGCGAGCAGCTCGCCGGTGTCGTACAGCTCGGTGATGGTCTCCACCCTGGTCACGCCGGCCTGCTCGAACAGGGCGTCCACCGTGGCGTCGCGCAGTCCGGTGGCGGTGGCCGGGACGGCGTGGCCGGGCGGCAGGCTGCCGGTGTGGCGGGCGCCCTTGACCACGACGATCGGCTTGGCGGTGGCCAGCCGGCGGGCGATCCGGGTGAACTTGCGCGGGTTGCCGAAGGACTCCAGGTAGAGCAGCACCACCTCGGTGGCCGGGTCCTCCGCCCAGTACTGGAGGAAGTCGTTGCCGGAGACGTCGGACCGGTTGCCGACCGAGGCGAAGGAGGAGACGCCGAGGCCGCGCCGGTGGGCGGCCTCCAGCAGGGCGACGCCGATCGCGCCGGACTGGCAGAAGATGCCGAAGCCGCCGCGGTCGGGCAGGACGGGGGCGAGCGAGGCGTTCAGCGGCTGGTCGGGGTCGGTGTTGATCAGGCCGAAGGCGTTCGGGCCGAGCACCCGCATCCCGGCCGCCCGGGCCTGGCGGACCAGGGCGCGCTGGCGGTCACGGCCCTCGGGGCCGGTCTCGGCGTACCCGGCGGTGACCACGACCAGGCCCTGGACGCCGTGCGCGCCACACTCGGCGACGGCCGCGGGGACGGCGGCGGCGGGGACGGCGATCACCGCGAGGTCCACCGGGCCGGGGATCTCCAGGATCGAGCGGTGGACCGGGACGCCGTCCAGCTCGGTGCCGGGCGGAGCGTTGCGGTTCACCGCGTACACCTGGCGGTCGGCGCCGGGGGGCTGGGCCGCCTCGGGGGGCTCGGCTGCCTCGCGGGGCTCGGCGTCCTCGGGGGGCTGGGCTGCCTCGGGCTGGCCGCTGTCGGGGAGGGCGCTCTCGGGGATGCCGCCGAGCAGGTCGCGCAGGATCGCCCGGCCGACGGTCTGCGGGTTGCGCGAGACACCGAGCACCGCGACCGAGCGCGGGGTGAGCAGCCGCTGGACGGACCGGGCCTCGGCGCGGTGCTCGCGCGCCCGCATCACGGCGAGCGAGGCGGCGGTCGGCTCCAGGTCGAACTCCAGGTGCACCACCCCGTCGGCGAAGCTGCGGTGCTGGGTGTAGCCGGCGTCGGTGAAGACCTTCACCATCTTGCGGTTCTCCGGCAGCACCTCGGCCTGGAAGCGCCGGATGCCGCGTTCCTGCGCCACCGCGGCGATGTGCTCCAGCAGCGCCGAGGCGACCCCGCGGCCCTGGTGGGCGTCCTGCACCAGGAACGCCACCTCGGCATCGGTCCCGTCCTCGGAGGGCCGGCCCTCGGCGTCGATCCGGTCGTAGCGGACGGTGGCGATGAAGTGGTCGCGGATCACCACGGCGAGGCCGACGCGGTTCACGAAGTCGTGGTGGGTGAAGCGGCGGACGTCCCGGTCGGAGAGCCGCGGGTAGGGCGCGAAGAAGCGGAAGTACTTGGACTGGTCCGAGACCTGCTCGTAGAAGTCGACCAGCCGGCCGGCGTCGCCGGGGGTGATCGGCCGGATCCGGGCCGTGCCGCCGTCCCGCAGCAGGATGTCGGCCTCCCAGTGCTGCGGGTAGTCCGGTCCGGGCTGCTGCGGGTCCCTCGCCGGGTCCTTCCGCAGGTCCTTCCGCGGGCCCTGCCCAGGGTCCTTCGGCAGGTCCTGGTTCGGCGTCGGTACCGCGGAGTCGTCCACATTCGTCAGGTTATCCGGCGGCGAGCCGAATGGCGCCGGACCTGCGCCCACGGCAGGGTGGGCAGGGCCACTGGCCGGGGCTTATGCCCCCGAAAGAAACAATCACAACTCCCGAACGCGGCGGCTCGCAGGGGTCGCCTGCATGCAACACTGGTCTAGACAACATGGCCGCCACCCCCAGCACGGCCGTGACCAGCTTCACCGGAAAGGCACGTCTCATGGCCGAGCGCCGCGTCACCATCGGTTGGGCCGAGGGCCTGCACGCCCGTCCCGCCTCCATCTTCGTCCGGGCCGTCACGGCCACCGGCGTGCCGATCACCATCGCCAAGCCGGGCGGCAACCCGGTCAACGCCGCCTCGATGCTGGGCCTGCTCGGCCTCGGCGCCCAGGGCGGCGAGGAGGTCGTCCTCGCTTCCGACGCCGAGGGCGCCGACGAGGCCCTGGACCGCCTCGCCAAGCTGGTTCAGGAGGGCCTCGACGAGCTGCCGGCCGCCGCCTGAGCACCGTCGTGAGGAGGGGGCACCGCTTCGGCGGTGCCCCCTTTCGCGTGCCCGGCCTCTTTCGCGTGCCCGGCCTCTTTCGCGTGCCCGGCCTCTTTCGCGTGCCCGGTCCCTTTCGTGCGCCCGGTCCCGGCTACGGGCGGTGTTCGGCCACCGGACCGGGCCGGGTTCAGCCCTCGCGCCGGGCGGGGTTCAGCCGCCGGGCGGGGCGGGGTACGGCCCGGCTGAACACCGTGAGCGCACCGTCCGGGAAGCGGCTGGGCGCCGGCGGGCCGTGCAGGTGCTCGGCGAGCTCCCGGCCGATCCCCAGGATGTCCGGCCAGTCGTCCAGCCGCGGACAGGCCCCCTCGACCACGCCGTCCCAGTCCTCGTCCGAGGTGTGGCCGGCCCGGTCCAGGACGAAGCCCTGGCAGCCCGACCGGAACGTCGCCACGATCCGCACCAGGGCCCGAACCACCTGCTCCTGCCGCTCGCCCAGCCCGTCCAGCCCGAACTCGACCACGATGCCGTTCCCCGTGGCGCGCACCGCGGTGAACACGTCGCTCGCCGCGTCCAGCCAGAGCTGGAAGCTCACCCCCGGCGAACCGGCCTCCAGGCCGTCCAGCAACTCGGGTTCGGAGACGCTCCGTTGCTCGCCCCAGGCGCCCGGCGCGTCCCCGATCACGGTGATGGCGCCGGTCAGCGGGTTGCGGGCGGCCAGGCCGAGGGCGGCCAGCCGCCGCAGCACCACGGCCGCCTCCCGGCGCGACCACGGTGCGCGGTACCAGAGCAGGAACCCCTCGTTCATCGCCGACACCCCGGTGGCTCAGACGACGACCACATGCTGCTTCCCGAGCAGGGTCCGTGCCTGGTCGAGGACCCGTTCCGCGGTACCCCGCTCGAAGTAGACGCGTGCCGGAACACCGCGGTCCTGCGCCGCCCGCCGAAGCACCTGCAGCCGGTGGGCGACCTTGGTGAGTTCGCCGGGCTTCGCGCGGCCCAGCACCATGATCAGTGATCCGTCCCGGCCGATCACGTGCACGGCGGCCTTGCCCAGACCGTCCAACTGCACCACCGCGTCCGGGTCCTGGCCCGGCAGCAGCACCCGGCCCCCGGTCAGCGCGGCCACCTCCAGCACGGCGCCGGGGAGCGCGGGCGCCGGCGGGGTCGGTGCGGCACGGCTCCCGCCGGCGCCCGCACCCCCCGGCGTCGACTGCGCGACCGCAGCGAACCGTTCGATCGCCGCCCCGACGACCTGCAGCACCGGGACCGCCTCGGCCGCACGGCGCAGCACCGGCTCCACCCCGAGCAGCTCGGTCCCGTGAGCGAGGGCGAGCACCGGCAGCAGCGCCGGATCGCCCGCCGCCGTCGCGAGGTCGAGGCAGGCCCGCCCGAGCCTCGCCGTGGCCCCCGTCACCGCCGACAGCAGCGCTCCGTCGTAACCCCGCCCGCGCCAGATCGCCGACCAGTGCCGCTCGGCCGCGCGCACCTCGCTGGACGCGCTGCGCTCCCCGAGCAGCCGCACGCCCACGGCCATGTCGACACCCGCCTCGGCGAGCGACGTTGTCGCGGACTCCCAGGCGAGCCCCGCCTGGGCCAACAGTTCGGCACCGACCTGTCCGGGCCCGCCCGCGCGCGGCAGCGTCCGCTCCCGCAGGGTGTCGGGCGGGACGAGGAACGGCAGCAGGTCGGGGTGCGCGTGGACGGTCACGGCGTCGCTGGCGTGGTCGGCGTGCAGGTAGTTGTTCGCGGTCGCGACCAGGCAGTCCGCCATCAGCCCCACCGCGCCCCAGGCCACCACGGCCGCCCGCTGAGCGGCCGCCGCGGCCTGGTCGTACGCCTGGGCGAACACCGCCGCGGCCGGTCCGGCGGCCATCCCCGGCGTGCCGGCCAGCCGGGCGACGAGCAGCCGCACCGCCTCGTCCACCTGGTCCTGGCCGCGAGCCAGGCTCTTCGCGACCTGGTGGAGGTCCTCCGGGTCGAGGGTCACCCGCAGCCGGACGTCCGAACCGGTCACCGCACCCCCCACATCCGGTCGTTGGCGTCCCGGGCCGTGCGGTAGTTCTGCTGCGCCTGCACCACCACGGCCCGCAGCCGTTCGAGCGCGGCCCGGAGCTCGGCCGACCCGGCCTGCCACGCGGCGAAGCGCTGCCGGAACTGGTAAGCAGCCTCCCCCTCCCAGGATTCGGCCAACCGCGCCAGCCCCTGGTCGAGTTCGGCCGTCAAGGCGGCCAGGCGGCCGGCTATCGCCGTCAACTCGTCCTCGTGCTCTTGCAGAACGCCGGAGTCCAGGTGGAGCAGTGGAAACATCGACCACAACTCTCTTGTCAGCGACGGTTTCTGGCAACCGTAGCGTAACTTCCGGACACCGCCGACGGCCGCTCGGAGACCGTCGCGCGCACTCCGGCCCGACCCGTCGGACACGCTTTCGAAATCCGTTCGACCAGGGCCGGTGTGCGTTCGAGTACGGCCCGCGGTGCGGGGGAGGCGCCCGGCCCCGCGCGGGCGGCCTCCCGTACCGGCCCGCGCTCCGTCAGCCGGCCGGATCGAGCGTGACCACGGCCAGCCCCGCCGGACCGCCGAAGGCCAGCGCCGGGGCCGAACGGGCAGCGGTGGCGCAGGCGGCCAGGGACAGGACCTGGCGACCGGTCACCACGGCCAGGAGCTCGCCCCCGCCGAGCGGGTCCCACAGCCGGACCGTGCCGTCCGCCCCGCCGCTGGCCAGCAGGACCCGGCCGTCGGGGCCGGAGTCCGGTACCGCCAGCCCGTGCACCTCGTCCGCGTGGCCGGTCAGCATCTGTCCGGTCGGGCGGCCGGTCAGCGCGTCCCAGAGCCTGATCGTGCCGTCGGCGCCGCCGGCGGCCAGCAGCCTCCGGCCGTCAGGGGTCGCGAACACCACCACCGAGGTCACCGGGCCGTCGTGGCCGGTCAGTTGCGTCTCGACCTGCACGTGCCGGAGCGGGTCCCAGAGCTGGACGGTGCCGTCGTCGCCGCCGCTCGCCACCAGCACCCGGCCCGCCGGGGTGGTGAACGCCGTCAGGCAGCGCACCCAGTCGCGGTGGCCGCGGAGCTCGACGACCCGACGCGGCCCGTGGCGCATCGGGTCCCAGATCCGCACGGTCTCGTCGACCCCGCCGACGGCCAACCGCGGCCGGCCGTCGGCGCCGGGGAACGCCGTCAGCGCGAGGACACCGCCCGCATGCCCGGTCAGCGGCTCGCCGACCGGCAGACCGGCCACCGGATCCCACAACCGGACCGCGCCGTCGTCACCCCCGCCCGCCACCAGCACCCGGCCGTCACCGGACACCACCGCCGCCACCGCGCGAACCCCGCCCGCGTGCACCCAGGGGGACTCGCCGACCAGCCGGTCCTGCTGCGGATCCCACACCCGCAGCCGGCCGTCCTCACCGCCGGCCGCCACCAGCATCCGACCGTCCGGACCCGTGCACACCGCCACCGCGGCCACCCCGGCCGCCCGCCCGGGCCCCGGCCCGGCACTGCTCCGCCCTGCGGCACCCGGTACCGCCACTGCGGCAGCCACCGCCGGCCGGCCCGGGCCGGACACCTCCGACAGGTCCCACACCCGGACCGTGCGGTCCTCCCCGGTGCTGGCCAACAGCGGCCGGCCGTCGGCGGCGGTGAAGGCCGCCACCGCGAGGACACCGCCCGCATGCCCGGTCAGCGGCTCGCCGACCGGCAGAGCGGCCACCGGATCCCACAACCGGACCGTGCCGTCGTCACCCCCGCTCGCCAGCAGCACCCGGCCGTCCGGCAGCGCACCCACCGCCACCGAGCGGACCCACCCCTCGTGGCCCGCCAGCGGGTCGCCGACCGGTGCGTTGCGGTCCGGGTCCCACACCCGCAGCACGCCCTCGTCGCCCGCCCCGGCGAGCAGCACCCGGCCGTCCGGGCCGGTGAACGCGGCCACCGTCCCGAGGTCCCCGCTCAGCCCGGTCAGCGGGGTGCCGGCGGCCTCCCCGAGCTGCGGGTCCCACAGGCGCAGCACGCCGGCGCCGTCGCCGCTCGCCAGCAGCACCAGGTCGGGACGCAGGGCGAAGCCCGCCACCGAGCGCACCCAGTCCCGGTGCCCGGCCAGCGGCGAGCGGACGGCACGGCAGGCCACCGGATCCCAGAGCCGCACGGTGCAGTCCTCGCCACCGGTGGCCAGCAGGGTCCGGCCGTCCACGCCGGTGAACACCGTGATCGCCAGCACCCGCCCGTCGTGGCCGGTCAGCGGCCCGCCGACCGGCAGAGCGGCCACCGGATCCCACAACCGGACCGTGCCGTCGTCACCCCCGCTCGCCAGCAGCACCCGGCCGTCCCGGACGGTCACGGCCGCGAGGGCCGCCACCCGGCCCCCGTGGCCGGTCATCGCCTCACCCACCGGCTCCCCCGTCGCCGGGTCCCAGATCCGCAGGGCACCGCCCGCGTCCCCGGTGGCCAGCCAGGTCTCCCCGTTCGCCGCGGTGAAGGCCGCCAGCGCCGACGGCGTGTGCGGGACCGAGGCCAGCACGTTGCCCGGCACGCTCCACCGGCTCCACACCGGGGCCAGCCACGACCCCGCGAGCTGCGGCTCTCCCACGGCGGACCGGCCGTCCGCGGAGGCGTGCCGGGCCAGGACCAGACTCGCCACCCGCGCCCGGTGGTCGGCTCCCCCGAGGAAGGGCTCGATGCGCGACCAGGCGGCCAGCCACCGCCGGCCCTCCCGGTCGGCCACCGGCAGGCCGAGCAGCCCCCGGACCGCGCCGCCGGTGTGCCAGGGCAGCACGTCCGGCGGCAGGTGGCGGTCGTCCAGCACCCCGCCGAGCGCGGCGTGGCGGGCCAGGTGGCGGGCGATGTAGGGGTGCGGGATCCGGTCGCGCCCCCGGTCGGCCAGGGCCTCGGCGATCCGGCGGTGGGCCGTCCGCGGCTCCCACCAGGGCCCGGGCGGCGGCGCCGGGGCCCCGGCCGCGGCCCGGGCGGCCGGATCGTCCGCGGGTCCGACGCCGTGGCCCGGGTCGTCCGCCGACCACAGCAGCCGGTGCGGCTCGGTGCGCAGCACCTCGGCCAACCGCTCGTGCGTCGGCCGGTAGACGGCCCTGCCGTCCTCCGAGTCGTAGCGCAGGTACCCCGCCAACCGGCTGTCGAGCAGCAACGCGACCATCCGGTCCGGCACCGGCGTCGCCCCGACCGGTCCGTCACCGGCCAGCGCCTCCGCCAGCAGCGGCCACACGTCCGCCCGGGGCACCCCCGCGCCCTGGGCGAACGCCCCGGCACCCAACAGCGCCAGCACCGTCGGCGCCGGAAGCTCGGGCGTCGCCACCTCCGCCAGGTCCTGGCGGAGCAGCCCCACCGTCCCCTCCCCCAGGGACGACCACCACCGCTCGTCCCGCAGCAGGCCCGCCGGGTCGGGGGACTCCCGCAACTGGCGGCCGGCCAGGCGGGCATCCAGAAAGGACGGCGCACACCGGCGCGCGACCTCGGTCAGGTGCGACCGGTACCGCCCGCCGACCGCCCCCTCCTCCGGCAGCAGCGCCCGCAGATAGCACTCGATGTCCGCCGCCGTGTCCGCGCCGTCCGTCCGCAGCACCTCCGCCCCCGGCAGCACCCGTTCCAGCAGTCGCAGCAGACCCGCGTCCTCCACCGCCCGCCCGACCACGCTGCGCACCCCGATGACCAACCGGAGCCCCCCACCCGCCTGCCCGCCCTCCGCAGCCCCGCCCGCGGCAGTGAACCGCGCCAGCGGGGCTATCAGCCCGGTGACCAGCTGGTACGGCGCCCGCGCCTCGTCCAGACCGTCGACCACCAGCGTGACCAGCCGCCCGGCACCCGCCAGCACCGCCAGCAGCTGCTCACGGAGCTGGAGCACCCGGTCCGCACCACCCACCTGCGCCGTCGGCGGGCACCCGAGACCGACCAGCACCCGCTCGAAGATCTCCGCGACATCCAGGTTCCGGGCCAGCACCGCGACATCGATCGACCCGACTGGCGGGACGGTGCGTTCCGGCGCCTCCGTCACCGCCGCGGCGTACCGCTCCTCGGCACGGAACGACGCGTCGCTCAGCGTGACAGCCCGCGCGATCACCGCCGACTTCCCGGTACCCGTCGCACCCGACACCAGCAGCACCCCGGCCGGGCCCGCCAGGAAGTCCGCCACCACCGCGGTCAGACGACTGCGGCCGGCGAAGTACCAGCCCCCGTCCTGCCTCCCCGTGCGGCCACTGGCCCGCTCCACCCAGTCGTCCAACTCGGCCCGGGTGTCGGCCACCTGGCTGAGCTCCGGCGCCACCAGCGCGGGCACCGACCGGTACCCGGGGTTCGGCAGGCAGAGCGTGGCCTCGTTGGCGTTCTGCGCCTTCAGCAGCTCGGTCGGGATCCGCAGCGACAGCCCGCGCGCCGCATCCTGCAGGGCGCCGACGAAGTCGTTCACCGACAGGTACGGCGTGGTGATCGCGCCGGTCTCCCGCAGGTGCTCGTACGCCTCCGCCAGCACCTCGCTGAACTCCCGCACCTGGACCGGCTCGTAGACGTCGGTGGTGACCACCACCGCCAGGCGCGCCGTGCTCCGCCGGTCGGCGGCGATGTCGTTGCGCAGCCGGGCGAGCTCCGCCTCCGCCCCGCGCGCGTCACAGGTGTTGACGATCACCAGGACGTGTTCCGCCAACGAGTCCAGCACCGCGGCGGCGAGGTCCATCGTGCGGTACGCCGTGGCCGGCAGCCGCTGCGGATCCGACGCCGGCAGGCGCAGGTAGTGGTAACCGGACCGGGCGGTCTTCCCGTGGCCCGCGATGTACAGCACCAGGGCCGTCGACGGCCCGGCCTCCCGCAACCCCGCCTCGTGCACGAAGTCCTCCACCGCCCGGCGGCCGTCGAGCTTCTCGGCGTGCACCGGCCTGAACCCGCGCTCGTCCAGCTCCGGACCGCACCACCACCGCTCGACCGTGTCCCGCTGCTCCGCCACCCCGGCGGTGAACTCCAGGTCACCGTCGTGGTAGTCGGGCACGGTCACCGTCACCAGCAGCCGTTCGATCCCGTCGCCGCCGTCCGGGGCCAGGTCGGAGCGGTCTGTCGGAGGGTCAACTTCCGGCAAAGGCAAGAACATTCACGCTATTGTGCCGATCCATGCGAAGCCCGGCAGCGGATCCCGCACACTCGACCACCACCCGAGCCCTCACCGGCCGCTCGCCGGTCGCCCCGGACATCAGTCAGGACGCGGTCGTCGTCGTCCCCGGCATCATGGGCAGCGCACTGCGCAACGCCCACACCGGAGAACCCGTCTGGGGCCTGAGCCCGAAACTGCTCGCCGGGTTCTGGAGCGACCCCGACCGCCTCCGGGTCCTGCACCTCACCCCGGCCGAACGCGAGGGCCGGTACGGCCGGATCGAACCCGCCGGCCTGCTCACCGCCTCCACCTGGGCCCCCTTCCTCAAGGGCGTCGAGCCCTACACCGACCTCGTGGACACCATCCGCGAGGTGGTCGCCGACCGCGCCGCCGTCCTGGAGTTCGCCTACGACTGGCGCCTGCCGGTCGCCGTCAACGGCGCCAGGCTGGCGCACGCCGCCCGCCGCCACCTCGCCGCCTGGCGCACCCACCCCGCCCAGGACGACGCCCGACGGCTGCGCCCGGACGACCGGCCCGCCCAACTCGTCTTCGTCGCCCACTCCATGGGCGGGCTCGTCACCCAGGAGGCGATGGCCGCGGATCCCCGGCTCGCCGTCGACACCCGCGCCGTGGTCACCCTCGGCACCCCCTTCGACGGATCCGTGCTGGCCACCACCATCCTCAACTCCGGACGCGGCGGCCCCGCGGCACTGCCCCGCCGTGCGCTGCGCGACCTCGCCGCCACGCTCCCCGGCGTCCACGACCTGCTGCCCCGGTTCCTCTGCGTCGACTCCGGCGCCGAGGCGCACCGGCTCGGCCCCGCCGGCGTCGCCGCCCTCGGCGGGGACCTCCACCTCGCCACCGCCGCCGAGGAGTCCCACCGCCACCGCAGGACCGCGCCCCTGCCCCGACACCGAGCCGTGGTCGGGACCGCCCAGCCGACCCCGCAGAGCCTGCGGCTTCGCGACGGCGTCGTCCACGAGCAGTACGCCGGGTTCACCAGCCACTCCGACGACACGCCGGTCCGTGACGGCGACGGCATTCCCGTCCTCACCGACCGGGCCGGCGACGGCACGGTCCACCAGGACAGCGCCTCACGCGGCGGCGACGCCATCACCTACCTCCCCCTCCAGCACGGGGCACTCGCGGCGGACCGCAGCGCGCGGCACCACGTCCGCGCGGTCATCACCGAACGCGACCGGGTACTCGGCCCGAGCATGGGGACCGACCAGGTCGGCCTGGACGTGCCCGACCTGGTCGAGGCCGGCGTCCCCTGGCAGCTCCACCTCCCCGGCGCCGACTCCACCGCCCACGTCGGCCTCACCGTCCAGGACACCGGTGGCGACACCCCCGCGACCTCCCCCTGGCCTTCCCTCCGGGACGGCCGGATCGGAGCACGGGTCACCCTGCCCGCACCCGGCCTCTACCGCGTCACAGCCGTCGTCAGCGGCCAACCATCGATCACCCAGCTCGTCCTGGCCATCGCCCCCGGCCTCGGCTAGCAGCCACTTCAGCCGCCCACGCATGTCCAGAGCAGGCGGACAGCACGAGGAGGGCCCCGACCGTGTCGGGGCCCTCCTCGTGTCGGCGGTCAGCCCTTGACGCAGACGACCTGCTTCAGGTGCGCCACCACCTCGACGAGGTCCTTCTGCTGGGCCATGACCTTCTCGATCGGCTTGTACGCGCCGGGGATCTCGTCCACGACACCGCTGTCCTTGCGGCACTCCACGCCCTTGGTCTGATCGACGAGGTCCTGCGTGGTGAACCGCTTCTTCGCCGCGCTGCGGCTCATCTTGCGGCCCGCACCGTGCGAGGCCGAGTTGAACGCCGACTCGTTGCCGAGTCCGCGGACGATGTAGGAGCCGGTACCCATGGACCCGGGGATGATGCCGAGGTCGCCGGAGCCGGCCCTGATCGCGCCCTTGCGGGTCACGAGCAGGTCGACACCGTCATACCGCTCCTCCGCAACGTAGTTGTGGTGGCAGCTGATCACCTCGTCGAAGGCCACCTTCGCCTTCGGGAACTCACGACGGACGACGTTCTGGAAGAGCGCCATCATGACCGCCCGGTTGTTCTTGGCGTATTCCTGTGCCCAGAACAGGTCTTGGCGGTAGGCGCCCATCTGCGGGGTGTCCGCGATGAAGACCGCGAGATCGCGGTCGACCAGCCCCTGGTTGTGCGGAAGGGACCGGGCCACGCCCATGTGGTGCTCGGCCAGCTCCTTGCCGATGTTGCGCGACCCGGAGTGCAGCATCAACCAGACAGTCCCATCGCTGTCCAGGCACACCTCTGAGAAGTGGTTGCCGGCTCCCAGCGTCCCCATCTGCTGCATGGCCCGCTCGCGGCGCCACTTGACCTCGTGGGCGACCCCGTCGAAGCGCTGCCAGAAGTCGTCCCAGCCGGCCGTCGCGAAGCCGTGGAGCTTGGCCGGGTCGACCGGGTCGGTGTGCAGGCCGCGGCCGACCGGGATGGCCTGCTCGATCTTGGAGCGGAGGCGGGAGAGGTCGTCCGGCAGGTCCTTGGCGGTGAGCGAGGTCTTCACCGCGCTCATTCCGCAGCCGATGTCCACGCCGACCGCCGCCGGGCAGACCGCGCCCTTCATCGCGATGACGGATCCGACCGTCGCGCCCTTGCCCAGGTGGACGTCGGGCATCACGGCGAGGCCGTGCAGCCACGGCAGCGAGCTGATGTTGCGCAGCTGCTGCATGGCCTGGCCCTCGACGGTGGCCGGATCGGTCCACATCCGGATCGGGACCCGGACGCCGGGTACCTCGGTGTACGACATGGTTGAACGACCTCCAAAGGTCGGCTGGTTCAAGCCTAGGTGTGCTGCCGCGCGAAGAGTCCCGGCGCGGCTCGGGGAAGATCTGGGTCCGGCGGCGCTCAGGCGGCCAGGGGGCATCGGGAGGACGGCCTCGGGGAGCGCGATGTGGTCGGCTCGACCCGCATGGTGACCGCCTCCTCTCCGTGTGTGTACCGGCTGCCGGGGGATATCTACCCACGCGGCGCCGAGGGCCCGCAAGGGAATTACCCGCGGTCGGAACAGCGGTCGGGACCGCAGTCGGGACCGCAGTCGGGACCGCGGCCCAAAGCGAGGGGCCCGGCGGAGCGCAGTGCTCCACCGGGCCCCGGCCCGCAGGGGGTTCAGGCGCTGATGACGGTGACCTCGCCGATGCCGAGCTTGCGCACCGGGTCGGCGATCTCGGCGGCGTCGCCGACGAGGACGGTGACCAGGCGGTCCGGCGGGAAGGCCGCGACGACGGCCTCGGTGGCGGCGGCCGTCGGGAGCTCGGCGAGCCGCCGGTAGACCTCGGCCTGGTAGTCGTCCGGCAGGTGCTGTTCGACCTGGTCGGCCAGGGTGCCGGCCACCGAGCCCGCGGTCTCGTACTTCAGCGGGGCGACGCCGACCAGGAACTGCACGGCCTCGTCGCGCTCGGCGTCGGTGAGGCCCTCGGCCGCGAGGGTGCGCAGGATCGTCCAGGTGTCGCCGAGCGCCGGCGCGGTGGAGGCGGTGTCCACCGAGCCGCTGATCGCGATCAGCGCGCGGCCGGTGCCGTCGGCGGCCGAGCGCAGCGGCTGGGCGAAGGCCCGCACGCCGTAGGTGTAGCCCTTCTCCTCGCGCAGGACGCGGTCGAGGCGGGAGGTCAGGGTGCCGCCCAGGCAGTAGGTGCCGAGGATCTGCGCGGCCCAGTCCGGGTCGTGCCGGTCCGGGCCGATCCGGCCGATGAGCAGCTGAGTCTGCACCGAGCCGGGGCGGTCCACGATCACGACGCGGCCGGTGTCGTCGGCGGTGACGGGGGCGTGGGCGCTGGGGGCGGCGGTGTCGGCCGTCCAGGTGCCGAGGGTGGACTCCAGCAGCGCCGGCAGCTCGACACCGGTGAGGTCGCCGACCACGACGACGGTGGTGGTGGCGGGCCGGACGTGGGCGTCGTAGAAGGCCTGGACGGCGGCCCGGTCGATGGACTTGACCGACTCGGCGGTGCCGCCGCGGGGGCGGGAGAGCCGGTCGGCGCCGTCGAAGAGCTCGGCGTAGAGGGCCTTGGCGGCGCGGCGGGCGGGGTTGGCCTGCTCGTGGACGATCTCGTCGAGGCGGTTGGCGACCAGGCGCTCGATCTCGTCCTCGGGGAGGGCGGGGGCGCGCAGGGCGTCGGCGAGCAGGCTGAGGCCGCGCTGCAGCCGGGAGGCGGGGACCTCCAGGGAGACCCGGATGCAGGGGTGGTCGGCGTGCGCGTCCAGGGTGGCGCCGGCGCGCTCCAGCTCGCCGGCGAACTCCTCGGCGGTGAGGGTGTCGGTGCCCTCGTTGAGGGCCCGGGCGAGGATGCCCGCGATGCCGTCGAGGCCCTCCGGCTCGGCGGCGAGCGGGGCGTCGACGAGGACGTCGACGGCGACCAGCTGCTGGCCGGGGCGGTGGCAGTGCAGGACGGTGATGCCGTTGCCGAGGGCGGCGCGCTCGGGGGCCGGGAAGGCCCACGGGCTGGGGGTGCCGGGCTGGGGCTGGGGGTGGAACGTCATGGCGGGGACGTAGTCGGTGCTCATGCGGCAGCGCCCTCCTCTTCGGTGTCGGTGGCGGCGGTCTCGTCGTCGGCGGTGGTGGGCTCGTAGACGAGGACGGCCCGGTTCTCGGGGTGCAGTCGGGCCTCGGCGACGGCCTTGACCTCCTCGGCGGTGATGTCGAGCACCTTGGGGAGCGCCTCGTTGAGCAGCTTGGGGTCGCCGAACAGGACGGCGTAGCGGCAGAGTTCGTCGGCGCGGCCGGCGACGGTGGTGAGCCGGTCGAGCCACTCGCGCTCGATCTGGGCCTGGGCGCGCTCGAGTTCGGCGGAGGTGGGGCCCTCGGCGGCGAAGCGGGCGAGCTCCTCGTCGACGGCCGTGTCGATCTGCTCGATGGTGGCGTCGCCGGAGGTCTTGACGTCGAGCCAGCCGAGGCTGGGGGCGCCGGCCAGGCGCAGCAGGCCGAAGCCGGCGGCGACGGCGGTGCGGTCGCGCCGGACCAGGCGGTTGTAGAGCCGGCTGGACTCGCCGCTGCCGAGGATGGTGAGGGCGAGGTCGGCGGCGTCGGCCTCGCGGGTGCCGTCGTGCGGGAGGCGGTAGGCGGCCATCAGGGCGCGGGAGGGGACCTCCTCGCGGATGTTCTCGCGGATCTCGCGGCCGATGGTGTCGGGGAGGGTGCCGTCGCGCGGGGGCTGCTTGCCGTCGTGCGAGGGGATCGACCCGAAGTACTTCTCGACCCAGGCGATGGTCTGCTCGGGGTCGATGTCGCCGACGACGGAGAGGACGGCGTTGTTGGGCGCGTAGTACGTGCGGAAGAACGCGCGGGCGTCCTCCAGCGTGGCGGCGTCCAGGTCGGCCATGGAGCCGATCGGGGTGTGGTGGTACGGGTGGCCGTCGGGGAAGGAGAGCGCGGTGAGCTTCTCGAACGCGGTGCCGTACGGGACGTTGTCGTAGCGCTGGCGGCGCTCGTTCTTGACGACGTCGCGCTGGTTCTCCATCGAGGTGTCGTCGAGCGCGGCGAGCAGCGAGCCCATCCGGTCGGCCTCCAGCCAGAGGGCGAGCTCCAGCTGGTGGGCGGGCATGGTCTCGAAGTAGTTGGTGCGCTCGAAGCTGGTGGTGCCGTTGAGCGAGCCGCCGGCGCCCTGGACGAGCTCGAAGTGCCCGTTGTTGGAGACGTTGGCGGAGCCCTGGAACATCAGGTGCTCGAAGAGGTGGGCCAGCCCGGTGCGGCCCTTGACCTCGTGGCGCGAGCCCACGTCGTACCAGAGGCAGACGGCTGCGACCGGGGTGAGGTGGTCCTCGGAGAGGACGACACGCAGGCCGTTGGCCAGGCGGTGCTCGGTGATGGCGATGCCTCGGGTGGAGGCGGGGGCCGGGTTGGCCATGCGCTCGGGTCCTTCCCGTCGTCGATGTCGGGGATTCGTGTGGCGTCCCCATTGTGGTGCAACGCGCGGAGGGCGTGGATGTGTCCGCGCGGACAGGGCGTTCGCCAGGGGCGGAAGAGGGGCGCTGGCGGGGTGTGTCGGCGCGAGGGTCCACAATGGGGGCGCTGAGCCCTGATGGACGGCAGACGCAAGTGAGACGCAAGCGAGACGTAAGGGAGCCCCGCCGCGATGGCCCGCCGCAGTTCGCAGACCCCGCCGCCCGGAGATTTCGAGGAGCGGATCCTCGACGTCGACGTCGTGGACGAGATGCAGGGCTCCTTCCTGGAGTACGCCTACTCGGTCATCTACTCGCGTGCTCTGCCCGACGCGCGGGACGGCCTGAAGCCGGTGCACCGGCGAATCCTCTACCAGGCCAACGAGATGGGCCTGCGCCCGGAGCGCGGGCACGTGAAGTGCGCCCGCCTGGTCGGCGAGGTGATGGGCCGGCTGCACCCGCACGGTGACGCGTCGATCTACGACTCGGTCGTCCGGATGGCGCAGCCGTTCTCGATGCGCCTGCCGCTGATCGACGGGCACGGGAACTTCGGTTCGCTGGGCAACGACGACCCGCCGGCCGCGATGCGGTACACCGAGTCGCGGCTGACGGCTGCGGCGATGGCGATGGTGGAGTCGATCCACGAGGACACCGTCGACTTCGGGCCGAACTACGACGGCAGCGAGCAGGAGCCGCAGGCGCTGCCGGCCGCGTTCCCGAACCTGCTGGTGAACGGCGCGACGGGCATCGCGGTCGGTATGGCGACCAACATGCCGCCGCACAACCTGTCCGAGGTGGTGGCGGCCGCGCGGCACCTGATCAAGCACCCGAACGCGGACCTGGACACGCTGATGCGGTTCGTGCCGGGTCCGGACCTGCCGACGGGTGGCCGGATCGTCGGCCTGTCGGGGATCCGGGACGCGTACGAGTCCGGTCGCGGCACCTTCAAGATCCGGGCGACGACGTCGGTCGAGAGCGTGACGGCCCGCCGCAAGGGCATCGTGGTGACCGAGCTGCCGTACAACGTCGGCCCGGAGAAGGTGATCTCGAAGATCAAGGACCTGGTCAACGCGAAGCGCCTGCAGGGCATCGCGGACGTCAAGGACCTCACCGACCGCGAGCACGGGCTGCGGCTGGTGATCGAGGTGAAGAACGGCTTCGTGCCGGAGGCGCTGCTGGAGCAGTTGTACAAGTTGACGCCGATGGAGGAGACCTTCGGCATCAACAACGTGGCGCTGGTGGACGGTCAGCCGCTGACGCTGGGTCTGAAGGAGCTGCTGGAGGTCTACGTCGACCACCGCTTCGAGGTGGTCCGTCGGCGCAGTGACTTCCGGCGGCGCAAGCGCCAGGAGCGGCTGCACCTGGTCGAGGGCCTATTGGTGGCGCTGGTCGACATCGACGAGGTCATCGCGATCATCCGGTCGAGCGACAACGCGGCGCAGGCGAAGGAGCGCCTGATCGAGCGCTTCTCGCTGTCGGAGACGCAGACGGCGTACATCCTGGACACCCCGCTGCGCCGGCTGACCCGTTTCGACCGGGTGGAGCTGGAGGAGGAGCAGGCGAAGCTCAACTCCGAGATCGCCGAGCTGACGGAGATCCTGGAGTCGGACACCCGGCTGCGCAACGTGGTGTCGACCGAGCTGGGCGCGGTGGCGAAGCAGTTCGGTACCGAGCGGCGGACGGTGCTGCTGGAGGCGGGTGCGGTGCCGTCGGCGTCGCTGTCGGTGCCGCTGGAGGTGGCGGACGATCCGTGCCGGGTGCTGCTGTCGTCGACGGGTCTGTTGGCCCGGACGGCGGACGGCGAGCCGTTCGAGTTGTCGGAGAAGCGGTCGAAGCACGATGTGATCGTTTCGGCGGTGCCGGCCACGGCCCGTGCCGACGTGGGTGTGGTGACGTCGGCGGGCCGGGTGCTGCGGCTGGCGGTGATCGACCTGCCGGCGCTGCCGCCGACTCCGTCGCCGACGCTGGCGGGCGGGGCCGCGGTGGGCGAGTTCCTGCGTCTGGAGGCCGGTGAGCGGGCGCTGGCGCTGACCACGCTGGACGAGTCCTCGCCGGGTCTGGCGCTGGGCACGGTGCAGGGCGTGGTGAAGCGGGTGGTGCCGGAGTGGCCGGCGAACAAGGACGAGTTCGAGGTGATCGCCCTCAAGGAGGGTGACGAGCTGGTCGGCGCGGTCGAGTTGCGCACCGGCGAGGAGGACCTGGTCTTCATCAGCTCGGACGCGCAGCTGTTGCGCTTCCCGGCCGGCCAGGTCCGGCCGCAGGGCCGCCCGGCGGGCGGTATGGCGGGCATCAAGCTGACGGACGGCGCGCGGGTGCTGTCCTTCACGGCGGTGGATCCGGCCGTCGACGCGGTGGTGGTCTCGGTGGCGGGTGCCGCGGGCACGCTGACCGGCGAGGCCCAGAGCAGTTGGAAGGTCACGCCGTTCGAGCAGTATCCGCGCAAGGGCCGTGCGACCGGCGGTGTGCGGTGCCAGCGCTTCCTGCGCGGTGAGGACGCGCTGGCCTTCGCCTGGGCCGGTGCGGCGCCGGCCCGCGCGGCCGCGGACAAGGGCGTCCCGGTGGAGCTCCCGGAGCGCGACCCGCGCCGTGACGGTTCAGGCACTCCGGTGACGGCCGCGATCACGGTGGTGGCCGGCCCGGCGTAGCGGTCGGCCGAGCGGAGGGGTACCGGTCCGGTACCCCTCCGCCTGCTTTTCCGCGCTTCGTGGAGGTCTGCGCCGCGGCCGGTGTCGGCCTGGCGGGCGGGTGGGGGCCGAAGGGTAGCCTTGCCTGTGTGAGCACCTGTGCGACCGCGTCGCGTGAACTGTCCGAGCCGCTGGCCGCCACGGCTGCGACGGCCGCCACCTGGCTGCTGTTGGAGCAGAACGGGCCGTGGGGTGCGAAGGCGGCGACGGAGAGCCATCTGGACTCCGCGGTCGGGCGTGCTCTGGAGGCGGCGGCCGCCGGTACCGGGGTGCGGGTCGCGCTGATCCGTCGGCCCGGTCGGCACGCGGACTGCCTGGAGGCGGCGCGGCACGAGGTGATCGTGGCGCACACGGTGCCGGGGCGGGGCTGGGTGCGGCGGGGGTCGGTGGCGGATCCGGCGGAGCTGCTGGGTCTGGACTTCGGTGCGCTGGGCGGCGGGGAGCACGGCGGCTACGGTGCGGAGCACGTCGGCGGGCCGGTGGCGCTGGTGTGCACCAACGGGCGCCGGGACCGCTGTTGCGCGCTGCTGGGCCGGCCGCTGGCGGCCGAGCTGGCGGCGGCCGGGCACAGCGAGGTGTGGGAGGTGACGCACCTGGGCGGGCACCGCTTCTCCCCCACGATGCTGGTGCTGCCGTACGGCTACGCGTACGGGCGGCTGACGCCGGAGAGCGCCAAGGAGGTGCTGGCGGCGACGGCGTCCGGGCACGTGGTGCCGGAGTGGTCGCGGGGCTGCTCGGGCTGGGAGCGCCCGGGCCAGGCCGCGGAGCACGCGGTGCGGCTGGCCACCGGGGAGACCGGGGTGGACGTGCTGACGCTGGTGCAGGAGTCGGTGGGCGGGGGCCGCTGGCTGGTGGCCGTCCGGCACCGGGACGGCCGGGCCTGGGAGGTCGAGGTCGTCGAGGCCGCGAGCGAGCCGCCCCGCCCGGAGAGCTGCGGCAAGGCGGCCGCCACTCCGTCGCGGATGGACGTGGCGGCGCTGCGCGCACGGTGACGGCCCCGCACCCGTGGGGGTGGGCGCGGGACCGTCGGCACGGGGTTCAGCCCTTGGCCGCGGCCTTGGCGGCGAACTCGGTGGTGTAGGTGCGGGCGAGGTCGATCGTGCCCTCCTTGCCCTTGACGTCCGGGTGGAAGGCGGCGAGCACGGCGAGGACGGTCTTCGGGCCGTCGGCGGGCATCACGCCGTCGGTGGTGAACATCGGCAGGGTGGCCTTGATCGCCGCGGCGTACTGCTCGGCGCCGCCCTGCGCGTAGTCGGCGGGCATCGTGGCGGCGATCTCCTCCGGGCTGTGGGTGGACATCCAGCTGAGCGTGCGCACGAGCGCGTCGGCGAGCCGTTGGGTGGTGTCCCTGTTCTTCTCCACCCAGTCGGTGTTCATGTAGAGCGAGGAGGAGGGGTAGAGCCCGCCGAGTGCCTCGCGGGAGCCCGCAGGGGTGCGCATGTCGTAGAGGATCTTGCCGAGGCCCTTGTCCAGGATGGCGGCGACCGTCGGATCCGTCGTCATGCCGGCGTCGATGCTGCCCTGTTGGAGGGCGGCGATGAAGGTCTGGCCGGCGCCGACCGCGATCGGGCTGAAGTCGCTGACCGCCGTGCCGTTCTTGACGGCCAGGTACTTGGTGAGGAAGTCGGTCGAGGAGCCGATGCTGGTGACGCCGAGCTTGCGGCCCTTGAAGTCCGCGCCGGACCTGATGGCGTCGGCCTGCTTGGCGGAGACGATCTCGACCTCGCCCGGGGCCTGGGAGAACTGGACCACGGACTCCACGTTCTTGCCCTTGGCCTGGAGGTCGATGGTGTGGTCGTAGAAGCCGACGGCGCCCTGGACGTCCCCGGCGAGCAGTGCGGTGGTGGCGTTGACGCCGGCCGGCTCGCTCATCAGCTCGACGTTGACGCCGGCGTCGGCGAAGTACCCGAGGCGCTGGGTGAGCATGGCGGGCAGGTAGATGACCTTGTCCAGGCCGCCGACCATGATCTTGACCTTGGGGCCGTCGACCTTCCGCCCGGCCGGGGCGGCGCCGTTGTGGGAGGTCGAGGCGGCGTCGTTGGCGCAGGCGGCGAGGGGGAACAGCAGGACGGCGGCGAGGGCGGCTGCGGCGGATCTGCCGATCGGGTTCGGGCGCATGGGTGGGGGTGCCTCTCTCGGAGTGCGGTGGGGGTCAGCGGCCGTCGCCGGAGTCGGCGGGCTTCCAGCGGAACAGCTTCTTCTCGGCGAGGGTCAGCAGCCCTTCGGTGAACAGCGCGACGACGGCGAGGATGGTCATCGCGGCGTACACGCCGGCCGCGTTGAAGGTGCCCTGGGCGGCGGCGACGAGCAGGCCCAGGCCCTTGGTGGCGCCGATGTACTCGCCGACGATGGCGCCGATCAGCGCGAAGCCGAAGCTGACGTGCAGGCTGGTGAAGATCCAGGTGGTGGCGGCGGGGATGACCACCTGCAAGGTGACCTTGCGGCCGTCGGCTCCCAGGATGCGGGCGTTGGCGACGAGGTTGCGGTCCACCTCGCGGGCGCCCTGGAAGGCGTTGAAGAACACCGGGAAGAAGACCAGCACCACGGCCGAGGCCACCTTGGAGGCCGGTCCCAGGCCGAACCAGATCAGGAAGATCGGGGCCAGCACGATCCGCGGGATGGCGTTCAGCACCTTGATGTAGGGCCCGAACACCTCGGCGAGGAAGCGGATCCGGCCGAGCGCGATGCCGAGCAGCACCCCGCCGGTGACGCCGATGACCCAGCCGGTGAGGGCCTCGTACAGGGTGTAGCCGATCTGTTCGCCGAGCGAGCCCTGGGCCGTGCCGTGGGTGATCCACTGCCAGATCTGCGCCCAGATCCTGGACGGCTGGGAGAAGTTGAACGGGTCGATGACCCCGGTGCGGGCGCAGACCTCCCAGAGGCCGAGGAAGGCGGCGAGCACCGCGACCCGGGCCGCGTGGACCCCCAGCCTCCGGTTGCGGGCCGCCCGTTCGCGGGCCGCCGTCCGGCCGGCGGGGACGGCCGCCGGCTGCTTGCCGGCCACTGCGGTCTCAAGCGGCACGACCCGCTCCTCTCTCCCGGGTGATGCGGACCTCTTCGCCGAGCGACGCCCAGATCTCGCGGTACAGCTCGATGAACCTCGGCTCCAGCCGGACCGCCTCGACGGTGCGCGGGCGCGGCAGGTCGACGGTGAAGACCTCCTTGACGGTGGCCGGACCGGCCGTCATCACCACGACCCGGTCGGCGAGGGCGATCGCCTCGTCCAGGTCGTGGGTGACGAAGACGACCGAGGAGCCGGTACCGGCCCACAGCTCCAGCAGCTGGTCGGACATCAGGGCGCGGGTCTGCACGTCCAGCGCCGAGAACGGCTCGTCCATCAGCAGGATGCCGGGGTCGTTGACGAAGGTCTGGGCGAGCGCGACGCGCTTGCGCATGCCGCCGGACAGCTGGTGCGGGTAGCGGTCCTCGAAGGCGTCCAGACCGACCCGGGCCAGCCAGTCCCGGGCCCGTTCCCTGGCCTCGGCGGCGGGGGCGCCGCGGAAGCGCGGGCCGGCCATGACGTTCGACAGGACGGTCCGCCACGGGAAGACGGCGTCCTGCTGGAAGACGAACCCGACCTTGTCGTTGATCCCGTCCACCGGCTCGCCGTACACCCGGACATCGCCCTCGGTGGGCTCCTCCAGGCCGCTGACCAGGGTCAGCGTGGTGGACTTGCCGCAGCCGGTCGGGCCGACGACGGCGACGAACTCGCCCTGGGCGACGGTCAGGTCGAGATCGCGGACGGCGGTGTGCAGCGCCCCGGACGGGGTGCGGAAGCGTTTGGTCGCGCCGGTCAACTCGATCGCCGGGGTGGTGCTCATGCCCACGCCCCGGTTCGCTCGGCGTGCGCCTCGCGCAACGCGCCCCGCTTCGTGGTTCGCGCGCTCGGCTTCGTGGTTCGCGCGCTTCGCTTCGTGGTTCGCGCGCTTCGCTTCGTGGTTCGCGCGCTCGGCTCGCTCATTGGACCTCCCGGGTCTGTGCTTGCCCCGGGAGGCTAGGAGCGGCCGGGCACCCGGCGGGAGGCTTGTCGGCGTACTGCGGGTTCTCCGCGTTGAGGGCTGTTCTGCTCGTTTTGCTTCCGCTACAACAGCGGGGACGCAGCTGACAGACACACCCCGGAAACATAGGGTGTGCCAACCGACCGCCCGATGCGCCCGCGGCCCCCACCTGCCCGGCCACCGCACCGCCTCCCTCCGCCCTGTCCCGTCCACCGCCCGCTCCAGCCCCCCCACCCGCTCCCCGCCCGCTCCCGTCCACCCAGCCGCCGAGAGGAGGCCCGGATGAAGCCCCCGTACTGGCCCCGCCGCCCCCACTGGCCCCGCCGGGTCTTCGCCCAGCTGCTGCTCGGCCAGACCGTCGTCACGGTCGGCGTCACCGCCGTCACCGCCGGGCTGTTCCTGGCACCGGTCAGCTCCGAGCTCGACCACGACGCGATGCAGCGCGCGCTGTCGATCGCCCAGACCACCGCCGGCGACGAGGTGATCGCCCGGGCCGCCGAGGCCCGCGACTCCGCCACCGCGCAGCGCAACGCCGAGCAGATCCGGCTGGCCACCGGCGCCAGCTTCGTCGTGATCACCGACCTGGCCGGGATCCGGCTCTCGCACACCGACCCCGACCGGATCGGCCAGCGGGTCAGCACCGACCCGGAGCCGGCGCTCGGGGGCCGCAGCGTCACCGCGATCCAGGAGGGCACGCTGGGCCGCACCGCGCGCGGCAAGGTGCCACTGCGGGCGGCGGACGGGCGGATCGTCGGCGAGGTGTCGGTCGGCATCAGCGACGACTCGATCCGGCGGCGGCTGCTGAAGATGCTCACCGGGATCCTGCTCTGCGCGGGCGCGGGCCTGGCGGCGGGCACCGCCGCCACCCTGGTGCTGGCCCGGCGGCTCAAGCGGCGCACCCACAACATCGCGCTGGCCGACATCTCGGCGCTGCTGGTGGAGCGGGAGGCGATGCTGCACGGCATCCGCGAGGGCATGGTGGCGCTGGACGAGCGGGGCCGGATCCGGCTGGCCAACGACGAGGCGGTGCGGCTGCTCGGCCTGCCCGAGGACTGCACCGGGCGGCCGATCGACGGGGTGCTGCCACCGGGCCGGCTGGCCGACGTGCTGACCGGGCGGATCGCCGGCGCCGACCTGCCGGCCGTCCGGGACGACCGGGTACTGGTGGTGAACCGGATGGCGACGGCCGAGCGCGGCGCGGTGGTGACGCTGCGCGACCGGACGGAGCTGGAGTCGCTGGTCCGGGAGCTGGACACCACCCGCAGTCTCACCGAGGCGCTGCGGGCGCAGGACCACGAGCACGCCAACCGGATGCACACCCTGCTGGGCCTGCTGGAGCTGGGCCGCCACGAGCAGGCGGTGGCGTTCATCTCGGAGCAGTCCGGTTCGCACGCGGCGGTCGCGGCGCGGATCGCCGAGCAGGTGCAGGACCCGCACGTGGCCGCGCTGCTGGCGGGCAAGACGGCGGTGGCGGGCGAGCGCGGCGTACGGCTGCTGGTCGCCCCGGCCGCGCACCTGCCGGACGCGGTGGTGGACGCCCGGGCGCTGGTCACCGTGCTGGGCAACCTGATCGACAACGCGGTGGACGCGCTGGCGCCGGGTGGGGGCGGGCGGCTGGAGGTGACGCTGGCGGCGGCCGGCTCCACCCTGCTGGTGCAGGTCGCGGACAGCGGCCCCGGGGTGCCCGAGCAGCTGCGCGAGCGGGTCTTCGAGGAGGGGTGGACGAGCAAGCAGGCGCCCGCGCACCGCCCGCGCGGGCTCGGGCTGGCGATGGTGCGGCGGCTGGTCGAACGGGCCGGCGGCCGGATCGTGCTCGACTCCGGCCCGCTCGGCGGCGCCCGGTTCACCGTCGAGCTGCCCGAGGCGCTGCACACCCGGACCCCGCCCGCTCTGACCCCGCCCGCGCAGCCCCCGGCTGCGCAGGACCCGTCCGCCCGGACCTCGCCCGCCGGCCGCACCGCACCGCTCGTGGAGGCGTGATGATCGACGTACTCGTGGTGGACGACGACTTCCGGGTCGCCGACGTGCACGCCGCGTACGTGGCCAAGGTCCCCGGCTTCCGGGTGGTCGGCACCGCGCACTCGGCCGGCGAGGCGCTGGCCGCGCTGGAGCGCCGTCCGGTGGATCTGCTGCTGCTGGACCACCACCTTCCCGACGAGACCGGTCTCGCCCTGGTGCGCCGGCTGCGGGAGCGGCAGGTGGCCTGCGACGTGATGATGGTGACGGCCGCCCGGGACGTCTCCACGGTGCACGCCGCCATGCAGCACGGCGCGCTGCAGTACCTGGTCAAGCCGTTCACCTTCGCCGGGCTGCGCGACAAGCTGGTCGCGTACGCGCAGCTGCGGCACGCCCTGGCCGGGCCGGCCGCGCGGGAAGCGGGCCAGGACGAGGTGGACCGGCTGTTCGCCACCCTGCGCAGCGCCGCCTCCCCCGCCACCGCGCTGCCCAAGGGCCACTCGGCGCCCACCACCGACCTGGTCCTCGGGGTGCTGCGGCGGGCCGGGCGGCCGCTCTCCGCCCAGGAGGTCGCGGACGCCACCGGGCTGAGCCGCTCCACCGCGCAGCGCTACCTCAAGCAGCTGGAGCGCGACAGCCGGCTGCGGCTGACCCTGCGCTACGGCGACACCGGCCGCCCCGAGCACCGCTACGGCCTGGCCGCCCGGACGTGACGAACCCCGGCGGGGGCCTGGTCCGAGGCGCCCTCCGGGGTTCGTGTGCGGTGGCCGCTACGCGGCGCCGGCGCCGGTGAGGGCGCGCACCTCCAGCTCGGCGAAGCGGTCCGGGTCGGCCGGCTCGGGCGAGGTCAGCGTGCCGATCCAGCCCGCCAGGAAGCCGAGCGGGATCGAGATCAGGCCCGGGTTCTCCAGCGGGAACCAGTGGAAGTCCACCCCGGGGAAGAGCGCCACCTTGCTGCCCGAGACGACCGGGGAGAAGGTCACCAGCACGATGGCCGGCACCAGCCCGCCGTACACCGACCAGACCGCGCCGCGGGCGGTGAACCGGCGCCAGAACAGGGTGTAGAGCAGCACCGGCAGATTGGCCGAGGCGGCGACGGCGAAGGCCAGGCCGACCAGGAAGGCGACGTTCAGCTGCTGGGCGAAGAGGCTGAGCGCGATCGCGACCGCGCCGATCCCCACCGCCGCGATCCGCGCGACCCAGACCTCCTGGCGCTCGCCGCCGTCCCCGCGGCCCGTCCGGGCGGCCGGGACGGCGGCACGCCGGCGGCGCCTGCGCCGGGGCCGGTCGCGCCAGGCGCCCGCCCAGATGTCGTGGGCGAAGGCCGCCGAGGAGGCCAGGGTCAGCCCGGCGACCACGGCGAGGATGGTGGCGAAGGCGATCGCCGAGATCAGCGCGAACAGCACCACCCCGCCGGTGCTGCCGTTGCCGCCGCCGAGCACCAGGGCCAGCAGGGGGACGGCGGTGTTCCCGGCCGCGTTGGCGTGCCTGACCTCCGCCGAGCCGACCAGCGCGGTGGCGCCCAGCCCCAGTGCGATGGCCATCAGGTAGAAGCCGCCGACCAGCCCGATCGCCCACATCGTGGAGCGGCGGGCGGCCCGGGCGGTGGGCACCGTGTAGAAGCGGGAGAGGATGTGCGGCAGGCCCGCGGTGCCCAGCACCAGGGCCAGGCCGAGGCTGAAGAAGTCGATCCGGCTGGTCACGCTCTTGCCGTACTTGAGCCCCGGCTCCAGGTAGCGCTGCCCGGCGCCGCTGTGCTGGGCCGCCTGCCGCATCAGCTCGGCCACGTCCCCGTGGAAGCGGACCATGAGCAGCACGGTGAGCAGCACCGAGCCCGCGATCAGCAGGAACGCCTTGACGATCTGGATCCAGGTGGTGGCCCGCATCCCGCCGACCGTGACGTAGACGATCATCAGACCGCCGACCGCCACGATGGTCCAGGTCCGGGCCTCGCCGCTGTTGGTGCCGAGCAGCAGGGCGACCAGGCTGCCCGCGCCGACCATCTGGGCGACCAGGTAGAGCAGGGTGACGACCACGCTGGCGCCGCCGGCCGCGGCCCGGACCTTGCGGCGGCGCAGCCGCAGCGCCAGTACGTCGGCCAGGGTGTACCGGCCGGCGTTGCGGACCAGCTCGGCGACCAGCATCAGCACCACCAGCCAGGCGACCAGGAAGCCGATGCTGTAGAGCACGCCGTCGTAGCCGTACAGGGCGATCAGCCCGGCGACGCCGAGGAAGGACGCCGCGGAGAGGTAGTCCCCGGAGAGCGCGAAGCCGTTCTGCAGCGGGGTGAAGTCGCGCCCGCCGGCGTAGAAGTCCTCGGCGGCGCTGCCTCGGCGGCCCACCCAGAGGGTGATCGCCAGGGTGACCAGGACGATGACGGCGAACAGCGCGATGGCCAGGTCGTGGTGGTCCCCGGCGGGGGCGACAGGGGGCGGGGTGGCGGTGGTCATCGCAATTGGTCCTGGGTGTCCCAGCGGAGGTCGAGGGCGGCCCGGTCGCGCTTGGTCCGGGCGTTGCGGGCGTAGAGCCAGGTGAGCAGGAAGGTCGAGGCGAACTGCAGCAGGCCGAGCAGCCAGGCCACGTTGACCGGGCCGGCGACCTGGCTGCGCATCAGCCCGGGCGCGCCGGCCTGGGCGGCGACGTACATCAGGTACCAGCCGAGGAAGGCCCCGCTGGTGGGGAAGACGAAGGACCGGTAGCTGCGCCGGATCTCCTGGAAGGCGTCGCTGCCCTGGACGGAGCGGTACACCACGGTGCTGCGGCTGCCGGCCCGGTCCGGCTCGGTGGGCGCTGGCCGGACGGGCACCGGATGAGCCGGCACCGGGCGGGCGGGCACCGGGCGGGCGGGCACCGAGGCGGCGGGCGGCACCAGGGCCGGGGCCGGTTCGACGGGAGCCGCGGGGGCCGCGGCCGGCCGGTCGGGCACGGGGGCGGTGGCGGGAGCGGCGGCCCACCAGTCGAATCGCTGTCCCTGCTCGGGACCGCTCGTCTGCTGCTGTGGCACTGCTGCTCCTGGGCCGAGGGCGCTCTGACCGCTCCCATGATGGTGGCCCGCGAACACCCCCAACGACCAATGCAGATACGTTCACTCGATGAGGTGATCGATGATCCGACAGACACTCATCCGACTACTGCTGCGTACCGGTGATCCCGTGTCGGAAGGCGTACGCGACCGCCTGCGCCCGGTCCCGGACGGCGGTTTTGGCGAACAGGTTGTTGATGTGCGTCTTCACCGTGGCCGGGCTGACGAACAGCCGCCGGGCGATCTCGGCGTTGGAGAGGCCCTCGGCGATCAGCGCCAACACCTCGGCCTCACGGGCGGTCAGCCCGTCCGGGAGTTCACCGGACGAGGTCCGGCCGGGCTCCGCCGAGGCTGCACCGGGCTCCCCGGGAGCCGCCGGCCCCCCGTCCGCCAGCCGTTCCAACAGCCGCAGTTGCACCAGCGGTGACAGACCGGCCGCGCCCGAGCGGACGTCCGCGATGGCCCGGGCGATCTCCTCGCCGCCGGCGTCCTTGGTGAGGTAGCCGCGCGCCCCGGCCTGCAGCGCGGGGAACAGCGAGTCGTCGTCGGCGTACGTGGTGAGCACCACGACCTCGGTCTCCGGATGGCCGGCCCGGATCCGCCGGGTGGCCTCGACGCCGTCCACCCGCGGCATCCGCAGGTCCATCAGGACCACGTCCGGGCGGTACCGCTCCACCAGGGCGACGGCCTCCTCGCCGTCGGCGGCGGCGCCGACCACCTCGATGCCGGGCAGCAGTCCGAGCAGCATCACGATGCCCTCGCGCACCACCGTCTGGTCGTCCGCGACCAGCACCCGGATCGGACTCCGCCCGCTCACGCCGGCACCCGCAGCAGCACGCGCCATCCCCCCTCGTCCGGGCCCGCCAGCAGGGTGCCGCCGAGCAGTTCCGCGCGTTCGCGCATCCCCAGCAGACCGTATCCGCTGCCGCTGGCCGCGAGCCCACCGGCCGCCTCGCCGCGCGGCGGGCGGGTGTTGCGCACCTCCAGCTCCACCGCGTCCGGCAGGTAGCGCAGTTCGACGGCGCAGCGTGCGCCGGGGGCGTGTTTACGGACGTTGGTGAGCGCCTCCTGCGCTGTGCGCCGTACCGCGAGCCCCGCCTCGGCGGCCAGCGGGCGCGGTGTCCCGGTGACCGCGAGCCGGGCGCGCTCGCGCCCCGTCAGGTCCACCAGGAACTCCCCGACCGGGGTGAACTCGCCGCGCAGCGCGGAGAGTGCCTGCCGGGTCTCGGCCAGCCCGTCCTGGGCCATCCGCCGGGCGGCCACCACCCGGTCCCGGATCTGCTCCCGATCGGTGCCGGCGTCCAGCATCAGCCGGGCCGCCTCCAGGTGGACGAGCTGCGCGGAGAGGCTGTGGGCCAGTACGTCATGGATCTCCCGGGCGATCCTGGCCCGCTCGGCGAGCGCCGCGCTCTCCGCCTCGGCGGCCCGTGCGGCCCGCTCCTGGGCCAGCAGCCGCCGGGCGGTGCCGCGCGACTCCGCGTCCAGCCGCAGCAGGTAGCCGAGCAGGGTGAGTCCGCCGACCGTGGCCGCGATGCCCAGCCAGCTCTCCCAACTGGCGGCCGTGTACGAGCCGAAGCCGGCCGCCGCGACGACCGGCGCGACGGGGAGCGGCAGCCGGACCAGCGCGATGACCGCCAGACCGGCCCAGGCGAAGTCGGCCAGCAGGTGGGCCCGCCCCCAGTCGGCCAGCCAGCCGGCGCCCACCAGCGCGGCGGCCGACAGCAGGGCGAGGCGCAGGTGCTGCTCACGGCTGGCCCAGAGGTAGGCCGCCGCCAGCGCGACGGTCGCCAGCAGGCCCGCGGCGGCGGCCACCGCGGCCCAACCGCCGTACTCGCCGCGGGAGAAGGTGCCCCAGACGACCGTGGTCAGCAGCACGGACCGGCCGAGCGCGGCGAGGGTCCGCCGCGCGGGGCTCTCGGCCTCGCGTTCCATTCCCTCCCGGCTCGGCCAGCGGGTCCGACTCCACCCGGGCACAGGCACCTCCTCCTCGTTGGTCGTTCCCGGCAGGTCGTTCCCGGCCACACGGCCCGGGTCGGCCGGGTGGGGTCAGCCACGTGGGGGTCAGCCGGTCACGTCGGCGCGGTACGAGGGCTCCAGGCTCCGCGCCCTCCAGTTCACCACGACCGCCCTGACCAGCAGCAGCACCGCCAGACCGAGCAGCAGCGCGTTGCCGCTCTGGTGGACGTGCAGCGCCGCGCCGAGGCCGAACAGGCCGAGCCGAATGGCGATCATCCCGACCCAGGCGGCCACGGTGGCCTTGGTGCCCTGCGCCCAGACCGCGCCGTCCGGGCCGTGCCACAGCCGGACGGTCCACCCCCAGACGCAGCCCATCGCGAGCACCGCCAGCACCGAGGCCGCGAGCAGCGCGATGGAGAGCCCCTGGTGGGCCTGGTCGATCAGCTTCGGGTCGCGCAGCGCGAGCACCGCGAGGACCAGCGGCAGCAGCCAGAAGCGGCGGTCGGTGTCCACCCGCTGTGCGCTCAGCTGGCGGCGGACCACCAGGGCGATCACCGCGATGATCACAAGTACGTTGACGAGGCCGGTCATCGGTCTCTCCGTCCCGACGGGAGGGTTTGCTGACCTCTCCGACGCTACGGATCCCGCCCGGCCCGGTGATCGGCGCCGGGGTGGAGCGGGGGTGGAACCGGCAGCACGCGGGCCCTCCACCCGTGGGTGGAGGGCCCGCGACGGCCGGGTGCGCTCAGGCGTCGATGCGGGAGCGGTCCAGGGTGGCCGCGGAGTCGACGATGAACTCCTTGCGCGGGGCGACGTCGTTGCCCATCAGCAGGTCGAAGATCTTCTCGGCCTGCTCCAGGTCGCCCAGGTTGATCCGCCGCAGCGTGCGGTGGCGCGGGTCCATGGTGGTCTCGGCCAGCTGGTCGGCGTCCATCTCACCGAGGCCCTTGTACCGCTGGACCGGGTCCCTCCAGCGCATGCCCTTGCGCTGGAACTCCAGCAGGGTGGAGCGCAGCTCGGCGTCGGAGTAGGTGTAGTGGTACTTCTCCTGGCCGCGCTTGGGGTTGGTGAGCTCGATCCGGTGCAGCGGAGGCACGGCGGCGAAGATCCGGCCCTGCTCGACCATCGGGCGCATGTAGCGCTGAAAGAGCGTCAGCAGCAGGATGCGGATGTGCGAGCCGTCGACGTCGGCGTCGGCCATGAAGATGACCCGGCCGTAGCGGGCCTGGTCGATGTCGAAGGTGCGGCCCGAACCGGCCCCTATCACCTGGATGATCGAGGCGCACTCGGC